>JBIQKQ010000179.1:0-5836 GCA_044506365.1 Hyphomicrobiales bacterium | reverse complement strand
ATCGGCGAGCGCGCCGGCAATGCCGCGCTGGAAGAGATCGTGATGGCGATCAAGACGCGCAATGACGTGCTGCCCTTCTGGACGGGCATCGATGCAACGATGCTCACCAGGGCGTCCAAGCTCGTCTCGGCCGCGACTTCGTTCCCGGTGCAATACAACAAGGCGATCGTCGGCCGGAACGCATTCGCGCATGAGAGCGGAATTCACCAGGACGGCATGCTGAAGAATACCCAGACCTACGAGATCATGACGCCGGAAAGCGTCGGCGTGAAACAGACCTCGCTGGTCATGGGCAAGCATTCCGGCCGTCACGCGTTCCAGCATAAGCTGGAGGAACTGGGCTACAAGCTCGCCGCCAACCAGCTGGAAGATGCCTTCGTGCGGTTCAAGGCGCTGGCCGACCGCAAGAAGCATATCTATGACGAGGACATCGAGGCGCTGGTCGACGAGGAGATCGCGCATGAGCATGATCGCATCAAGCTCACCTCGCTGACCGTGATCGCCGGCACCCGCGGCCCGCAATCGGCGACGCTGGAGCTCGATATCGACGGCCGCCAGCAGACCGTGCAGTCCACCGGCAACGGTCCGGTGGATGCGATCTTCAATGCGATCAAGGCGCTGGTGCCGCACGAGGCGGTGCTGGAGCTCTACCAGGTGCATGCGGTGACCGAGGGTACCGATGCGCAGGCGGAAGTGTCGGTGCGGCTCGCGCAGGACGATTATTCGGTCACGTCGCGCGGCGCCGATCCCGATACGCTGGTCGCATCCGCCAAGGCCTATCTCGGCGCTCTCAACAAGCTGACGAGCAAGCAAAGCCGCAGCGGCGAAGGCGGACGTCGACGCATCCATTCGACGGATGCGGGATAGGGAAAGTCAACGCGAACTCTCTCCGTCGTTGTCTGAACGGCGGAGAGAACGGTCCGGAGCATTCACGCAGCGCCCCATTGCTGCCGCATTAAGTGGCGGATTTTGAAAGATATTTTGATCGTCGGGTAACCGAACCAAACGCGGTTCCGTGTTGCCGGTGCTGAACGTCTGCGCTATCTCGCGCTGCAGCAATCAAGACAAATAGCGGGGTTTTTGATGTGGAAGGCGTTTGTCGCCGGCCTGTTCGTGCTGGCTTTTGTCGGATCTTTCGGAAACGCGACCCCGGCGTCTGCCGAGGCGAGCCCGAGGCTGGAAGCCGGAATCGCCCGGTTCAAGGCGGCCCTGCGTCTGACGCCGGCTCAGGCGAAGCATTGGCCGCGCGTTGAAGCGGCGCTGCGGTCGATCGCCGACGAAAACGACCGTCAGCAGGTTGCCGACGCGTCGGGCGATCCCGGTTTCTTCCGGCGCGTGGGCGCCCGGGCGACCGAAATGGCGCTGAGCGCGGCATCCCTGCGCCGGCTGGTATCTGCAGCGCGGCCGCTTGTGAACTCGCTCGACGCGGATCAGAAGCGCGAGGCGCTGACTTTGGCGCGCGCGATGGGCTTCGGCAGCCTTGCGGCGCGTCTACAGTAGCGCCGGTTTGCGATAGCGGGGGTGGGCGAGGGCGGCCTTCTCGCAAGGCCGCCCTCTTCCATGGGCCCTGTCATCCCATATCGCGTTTTGCCTCGGCGACCAGCGCGGACAGGTCGCCGCTGGTGTCGCCTGGTTCGGACATTTCGGCCAGCGCCGCGGGCGGCGCAATATCGCGATGCCGCGCGATGCCGCCAAGGATCAGGATTGCCGCGAACGGCGCGACGATCAGCGCGGCGGTGTCATTCGGAGAGAACAGCACGAACAGCGCAAGCGCGCCGATCAGAATGCGCAGACCGATATCAGCGGCCGCGCTGCGCGCGATCCTGCCGAACATCGCGAAAGCGGTCCCGCTTGTGCCGATCAGCACCAGCACCACGTCGGTCACCTGCGCCCATCCGGTCGTGATCACCATGTTCGAGCGGGTGAAGATCGCGAAGGTCATCAGCGTGATCGGCAGGCAAATCTTCAGCGCTTCCCACATGGTTCGCATGAACGAGGCCTCGGCGATGCGCGCCGATACCGCCGCGGTCAGCGAGGTCGGCGGCGATAGCTCGCCCCAGACCGAAATCAGGAAAATGAAGAAATGCGCAACCCATGGGTTGACGCCGAGATTTGTCAGCGGCTGAACGATGATCACGGCGCCGATGATGTAGGTCGCGGTCGGCGGCAGGCCCGCGCCGACCAGCCATCCGAAGATATAGGCCATGGCAATCATCGCCATGATGTTCCAGGCGCCGAGATCGAGCAGCGTCGCGCCCATGCGGTTGATGAAGCCCGTCACCGTGAACAGGCCGATCATGATGCCGAGCGTTGCGAGTAGGAGCGTCAGGTAGGAGGTCATGTCGCCGTGGGTTTCGATGCTGAGGCGGATGCATTCGAGCAGCGACTGGTCGGCGACCTCGGGGTCCTTCAGCACGTATTTGAAGTACAGGAACGCGGCCATCAGGAAAAAGAACATGAACGCCGCGGTGTAGAGCGCGGCGAGCAGTTCGCCGATCCCGAGATAGCCCATCAGGAAAATCAGGTAGAGAACGGACACAAAGAAGATCGTGGTCTTCACCTGATCGTAGCGCGCGACCGGCGGCGGCGAGACCTCGTCGCGCGGAAGCAGCCGGACGCACAGGAGATAGACGGCGAGCGCGACGCAGGCATAGTAGACAAGCGCCAGACCGAAGCCGCGCGCCACCACGTCCCAGTACGGCACGCCCAGGAAGTCCGACATCAGGAAGGCGCCGACGCCCATCATCGGCGGCATGATCAGGCCGCCCATCGAGGCGGAGGTCTCGACCGCGGCCGCGAAGGTGCCGGGCACGCCGTAGCGCTTCATCAGCGGAATCGTGATGCTGCCGACCACCACCGCATTGGCCGAACCGGAGCCGGAGATGGTGCCGACGGCGAGTGAGCCCATCACGGCGGTCTGGGGCACCATCTGGCGCGAACGGCCGGCGATCCGGCGCATCACGGCGATCATCGCGCTTTGCGCGCCGAAGCCGCGCGCCGCGGCCGCGAGCAGGAGGAAGGCTGCGATCAGTGTGAGCGCGAGCTGGCCATAGATGCCGTAGATGCCGGTCGACATTTCGACCGTGCTCGAGGTGACGACCCGATAGAACGAGGTGCCCGGATGCCAGAAGAAATCGACCGGGCTGAGATAGCCGTACAGCGTGTAGAGGACGAGAATGAGGTTGATCCAGAACAGCGTCGGATGCGCAAGCCGCGACAATTCCATGACCAGCAGAAAGATCAGCAGGCCGCAGATGAAATCCTCGCGGGTGTAGGAACCCTGCCGGTAGATCGCGATTTCCTCGAATTCCCACCAGAAATGCCAGAAGGCGTATAGGGCGATCGCGACATACAGTGCGACGATGATGTCGTTTACCCGCGGCGGAAGCCATTTGTAGAAATAGTCTTCGCGGTACATGAACAGGGTCTGGAGAATGACCGCGATCGGGATCAGCCGCGCCGCGAGTTCCTGCGGCCCGCCGGCGCCGGTGTAGAAGTAATAGAGCAGCCATGTCAGCAGGACGGCCGAGAACAACAGGATAGCGTTGCCGAGGCTGAATTGCCTCCTCACTGCCGCGGACACCATCGCCGTCCCCTTCCTCGGCCGATTGTCGATTTATTTTTTGAAGTCGCCGCTTGCGCACGCGCTGCCTGGCGGCAGGACGTCGATGCGTCCCGCACGCGAAGGCGCGCGGGCGAGGGGATGCATCTGCCCGCGCATCTACCTCGCCCGTCTCACGGCCTTATCCGGTCAGCTTCCGGCTTTGGCGATCTTCCATTTGTCGTCCCAGGCCTTGTGTTCCTTCAGGAACTTGGCGAGGCCGGCATGCACCGGGATGTCCGGATTGGCCTTGATGCCGTTGACCTGCATGCCCACGAAGTCCTTGGCCATCGGCGTGAAGCCGGCATCAGCCTTCGCCAACGCATCCGCATTCTTGTAGAACGCGCTGAGGAGCTTGTAGACCACGTCCTCCGGCATGTCCGCGCGCATGTTATAGCCGAACAGGATCGGCACGCCCTTGATCGCCTGCACGCCCACGTCCTTGGTGAAGACCTTGGGATCGACATCGGAGACGCTGAGACCGGCCGACTGAAGCTTGGTGATCTCGTCCGGGCATGGATTGACGACCTTCACGTCCATGCGGACATCGGTTTCCTTCCAGTACGGCGCCAGCGAGCGGCCAGCGGTCGTATAGGCCACCGAACCGGCGATGGTGTTGCCCTTCAAGGCGTCCGACTGCGTCTTCGGGTCGATCTGCACATGCTTGAAGTCGTAGCCCAGCGCCTTGTACATGCGCTGGAAGTTCAGCCAGTTCATGAAGCCGGCGGGCGTGAAGAAGGTCGGCTTGCCGGCCAGATCCTTCAGGCACTTGAATTGCGCGGCCTTGTCGGCCGGCACTGCCATGAAAGATTCCATCGGGTAGGCATACCAGGTGTGGACCAACTTGCCCTTGGCCGGCGTGTAATTCTTGAATCCGCCTTCGCCTGCGTAAAGCTGGGTCATGCCGACGTCGGCGGTGTAGCCGATCTCGCCGGTGCCATCCATCGCCGCCTTCATCGCGGCCGTGGTCGCCGGATAGGGATTGACGGTGATGGTATATTCGCCGCCAAGGGCCTCCTCGGCGATCTTCGTCATCGCGGCCGCGACCTTGTAGCCGTAAGAATCCACGCTTGAGGTGGACCAGCGGATGGATTTGCGCTCCTGCGACTGGGCGGGCGGCGTCGCGGCGGCGACGAGCACGACCGCAAGGCCTGCCGTCGACAGCGCCAGCCAATGCCCGCGTTTCATGACCTGCATGTTCGTTTCTCCCTTGGCATTTATCTTTTTTCCGGTCGCCCGGTGATCCGGGTTCCCCGGACCATGGCCAAGTCTAACCGATAATGCTGCGCTGGCGAGTCCGCATCTAAGGACGCGCGCGAGCCAGCCGGAACCTGTCCAATATTTAAGTTGAAGCTGTCCGGAGGAGGGACTAACTGCAGCGGTAGTTTTCCAGATGCTGAAAGTGGCAGGCGCCGCAACGCGAGCGGGCCGCGAGGATAGCAGGCTCCCGGGCTTTGACCGCCGGGAGAGAAGCGCCCCGCAGGCAAGTTCCGCCAGCGTATGCGCGAACGCAAGGCCGGGCATCGGGAGCCAGCCTACGGCAGCGGTGATCATTTCAGAGCCCCCCAGCCCCTGATCGCCGCAACGCAGGAGGCCGCCGGGATCCCCCGCCCGGCGGCCTTTCCCTTTCGACGAAGCCCTCCGGCGCGCCTGACGGGATCGCGCGGTCCATTCATGCGTTGAAGCTCAGACGAAGCGGCCCGGGCCAGGTGCCGAGCGCGGCCGCAGATTGCAGGAACTTGAGGAGGGCGACATGACCGGCGAGGCCGGAGGCTGGATGTGGATTTTGATCGACGTCGGCGCCGTAATCCTGTTGGGCGCGGCGCTCGCTTACGGGGTATGGACATGGAAGGCGCGCCGCAGCCCGGCGATGGATCGCCTGCGTGAGAGGAAGACCGAGGAACTGCACCGCCAGCCCGACCCCGACGAGCCCGCGCCGTCGGCTGGCCGCAGGCGCTAGCGCGCTAGCGGCAGGGTGCCACGCGGATGTTCAAGCGCGGGCGAGGGCTGCCCTCTGTGCCCAGATCCGTGCCCCTCGCGGGACGAGACGGACCGTCCGGTGCGGAAAATCAACTCAGTAGGAGGCTGGGCTTGCTGGACAGCGCCCGGCCGCTTTGCTAAACGAACCGCGCTTTCGCCTGACGGCGAGTGAGTGGCCCGGGTGTATAGCTCAGTTGGTAGAGCAGCTGACTCTTAATCAGCGGGTCCAAGGTTCGAATCCTTGTACACCCACCA
>JBIQKQ010000178.1:0-5839 GCA_044506365.1 Hyphomicrobiales bacterium | reverse complement strand
GGTCGCCGATGATCAGCTCGCGCTGGCCGCGGCCGATCGGGATCAGCGCGTCCACGGCCTTCAGACCGGTCGCCATCGGCTCATGCACCGACTTGCGCGGGATAATGCCGGGCGCCTTCACGTCGACGCGCATGCGCTTCTCGGCCTTGATCGGGCCCTTGCCGTCGATCGGGTTACCGAGCGCATCGACCACGCGGCCGAGCAGCCCCTTGCCGACCGGGGCGTCCACGATCGCGCGGGTGCGCTTGACGGTCTGGCCTTCCTTGATCTCGCGGTCGTTGCCGAAAATAACGATACCGACATTGTCGCTTTCGAGGTTGAGCGCCATGCCGCGCACGCCGTTCTCGAACTCGACCATCTCACCGGCCTGCACATTGTCCAGGCCGAAGACGCGCGCAATGCCGTCACCAACCGACAGCACCTGGCCGACCTCGGAGACTTCCGCCTCCTGACCGAAATTCTTGATCTGATCCTTCAGGATCGCGGAAATTTCTGCGGCGCGGATGTCCATCAGCGAGCCTCTTTCATGGCGGTCTTGATCGAATTGAGTTTGGTGCGGAGCGAGGTGTCGACCATCCGGCTGCCGAGCTTGACCACCAGCCCGCCGATGATCGCCGGATCGACATCGACCTGCAGGTCAACGTCCTTGCCGGTCACCGCGTTGAGCGCATCCTTCAGCGACTTGAGATGCGCGTCGGAGAGCTTTTCGGCGACTGTGACGCTGGCCGAGACCTCGCCCTTGTGCCTGGCGACGAGCGCGCGGAACGCCCGAATGATCTGCGGCAGCGCGAAAAGCCGCCGGTTGGAGGCGACCAGTTTCACGAAGTTGCCGGCAATGCCGGAAATTCCGGCCTTCTGCAGGATCGGCTCCAGCGCTTTCACCTGCTGGTCGGCGGTGAAGACAGGCGAGCGGACCAGCCGCTTAAGGTCCTCGCTGCCCGCGATCATGGCGTCGAACCGGTCCAAATCGGCCCGCACCTTGTCGAGAACCCGGTCCTCGAGCGCGAGTTCGAACAGTGCGGTGGCGTATCGCCCCGCAACGCCGGCAACAATCGGTTGTTCGCTTGCCATTGACCTTTAAGCGCGCGTGCTATCCGCAAGCTTGACGCCGTCGCTATTGCGGCGGCACAAACCTTTGGAATTCAAGGGGAATTCCGATCCTGCGGGATGTCACGGGAAAAGCCCGGAGCCCCTGCAAAATCGAGGCGGTTGCTAACACGGCAGGAACGGCGGCGCAACATTGGGAACGCCCGGAATCGATCCAAAACGCCGGCTATTGCGGCGCCTTTCGTCGCAAGCAGGACGTGTTGCGGCCGCCGCCCGCAATGCTATCTGGGTTCCTCGAGGACGGCCTCCGCGACAGGTTCGGCGATTCCACCCGGCAGGGACGGCCCTGCCCAACCGGAGATGCGGTCATGGCCGCCCAGGTCCCCTGGCTTTACCTTCTGATCGCCGGTCTGTTCGAGATCGGCTGGGCCATCGGCCTCAAATACACCGACGGCTTTTCGCGGCTCTGGCCCTCGCTCGGCACCGCGTTCGCCATGGTGATCAGCCTGGTCTTTCTCGGGCTGGCGCTGAAATATCTGCCGGTCGGAACCGCCTATGCGGTCTGGACCGGGATCGGAGCGATCGGCACCGTCATTCTCGGGATCGTTCTGTTCGGCGAGCCCGCCACCGTGCTGCGGCTTGGCTGCGTCGGGCTGATCGTGGCGGGCATTGTGGGACTGAAGCTGGTCACCTGACTTCGGCTTAACTGCAACGCAGAGTTTCGTCGGGCGACGTAGCCGAAACGCGAGCAAATCGGCTACAAATAGAGAACCGCTTTCAATTGTCTTCCGGGGACCGGGATGGATGCGACTGCGCCTGCGGGCCACCGCAGCGAACCGACTTTTGCCGACCTGTTCACCCCCAAGCTGATCACGGTTCTGCGCGAGGGCTACGGGCTGGATGGCCTGCGCGCCGACGCGCTTGCCGGCCTGACGGTTGCCATCGTCGCGCTGCCTCTCTCCATGGCGATCGCCATCGGCGCGGGCCTGAGCCCCGAGCGGGGGCTCTACACGGCGATCGTCGGCGGATTTCTCATTTCGCTGCTCGGGGGCAGCCGCTATCAGATCGGCGGACCCGCGGCCGCCTTCATCGGTCTGGTCGCGCTCACCGTACAGCGCCACGGCTATGAGGGCCTCGTCATCGCGACCCTGATCGCGGGGGCGCTGCTCATGGTCATCGGCTTTCTGCGGCTAGGCACCTACGTCAAGTACATCCCCTATCCCGTGACGGTCGGCTTCACCGCCGGGATTGCCGTCATCATCCTGATTTCGCAGGCGCGCGATCTGTTCGGACTGAGGCTTGCCGAGGACCCAGCCGATACCGTGCCCAAGCTCAAGGCGCTGTGGGCCGCGATCGGCACCGTCAGCCCGGTGACCGTCGCGCTGTCGGTTTTTTCCATTGCGACGATCCTGATCGTGCGGCGGCTGCGACCGAACTGGCCTGCGCTCCTGATCGCTGTGGTGGGCGCGACGCTGCTGACCGCTCTGCTTGGGCTCAATGTCGAAACCATCGGATCACGCTTCGGCGCGATCCAGTCCGGCCTGCCGGCGCCCGCACTCCCCGCCTTCAGCCTGGAGAAGATCCGCGCGGTGCTGCCCGACGCGGTCGCGATCGCGCTGCTCGGCGCCATCGAATCGCTGCTTTCTGCGGTGGTCGCGGATTCGATGTCCGGGCGGCGCCATCGTTCCAACAGCGAACTGGTCGCGCAGGGGGTCGGCAATATCGCCGCCGCCGCGACGGGCGGCATGCCGGTAACCGGCACGATCGCGCGCACAGCGACCAACATCCGCTCCGGTGCGCATGGCCCGGTGGCCGGGATGCTGCATTCGGTCTATCTCCTGGTCTTCGTTCTGGTGGCGATGCCGCTTGTCGCCTACATCCCGCTGGCATCGCTCGCCGGCGTGCTGGTGGTGGTGGCCTGGGCGATGGCCGACAAGACCGAGTTCGGCCTGCTGCTTCGCACCTCGCCGGCCGACGCCGTGGTGCTGCTCGCGACCTTCCTGCTGACGATCTTCGTCGATCTGCTGACCGGCATCGCGGCCGGGGTGCTGCTCGGCTCGCTGCTGTTCATGCATCGCATGGCCGAGGCGATTGAAGTGAAAGGCGGTGCGCGGCTGGTGAGCAGCGATGTCTCCGACGCCGAGAACAACCGGCCTAGCTATCGCGGCCGCGCCCTGCCGCGCGATGTGATCGTCTTTCGCATCAGCGGTGCTTTCTTCTTCGGCTCCACCGCGCGCGTGAACCTGATCCTCGACCGTGTGGTCGATCCGCCGCGCGTCTTCATCCTCGACTTCAGCGACGTGCCGTTCATTGACATCACCGCCGCTGCGGCGCTGGAGCGCTTCGTCAAGCGGCTGCAAAAGGCGGGCACCAAGGTCTATCTCGCGGGCGTACGGCCGCAGCTGCGCCGCTCCTTCGGCCTGCCAGGACTACGGGGACGATCGGTCCGATACGTGCCGAACGTCGAGAAAGCGCTGGAGAGCGCCGAGCGCACGCGCGCGGTGTAAGCGGGCGCTCCCCCGGCAAATACGATGGAATAGGCGCGACCATCATCGCCGAACGCGACGAGAGCAGCCCTGCCTCAATAAAAACTCTGCGGATCGATATCGACTTCCAGCTTCAGGCTGCCGCGCGTCTTCGGCGCGTTGGCGATCCAGCCGCGCATATAATGCGACAGGTCGAAACTGCGCGGTGACTTGATCAAGAGGCGATAGCGATAGCGCCCGCGCACCACCGCGAGCGGCGCTTCGGCGGGTCCCAGCACGCGCACATGATCGTCGAGCGGTGAGGCCGCCGCGAGCTTTCTCGCATACATCTCGGTTTCGTGCTTGTCGGCGCCCGATATGATCAGCGCCGCCAGCCGGCCGAACGGCGGATAGCCCGTCGCCTCGCGCTGCGCGATCTCGGTGTCGTAGAACGCATCGCGGTTGCCGGAAATCAGCGCGCGCATCACCGGATGTTCGGGCTGATGCGTCTGCAGGAAGCCCTGGCCCTGTCCGGCCTCGCGGCCGGCGCGCCCCGCGACCTGATGCAGAAGCTGGAACGAGCGCTCGGCCGCGCGCGGGTCGCCGTTCGCGAGGCCAAGATCGGCATCGACAATGCCGACGAGATTGAGCTTGGGGAAATGATGGCCCTTCGCGACAAGCTGCGTGCCGATGATGATGTCGAACTTTCCTTGCGCGACGCCGTCAAGTTCCTCGCGCAGACGCTCGACCGAGTCCATCAGATCGCTGGAGAGAACGATCGAGCGCGCCTCCGGGAACAGGGCCGCGACCTCCTCCTGCAGACGCTCGACGCCGGGGCCGACCGGCGCGAAGGAACCGACCGCACTGCATTGCGGACAGGTCTTCGGCTGCGGCATCGAAAAACCGCAGTGATGGCAGACGAGCTTGCGCCTGAATCTATGGTCCACCAGCCAGGCGTCGCAGTTCTGGCAGGCGAGCCGGTAGCCGCAGGTCCGGCAGAGCGTGAGCGGTGCATAGCCGCGCCGGTTGAGGAACAGCAGCGCCTGCTCCTTCTTTTCCAGCGCGAACTTCACGGCTTCCGCAAGGCGCGGGGCGATAAAGCGTCCACGGGGGGGGCCTTCGGTGCGCAGATCAATCGCTTCAACATGGGTCATCTGCTGGCCGCCGAACCGCTCGGGCAATTTCAGCCGCGCATAGCGGTTCCGGCGCGCATTCACCTCGGTCTCCACCGACGGCGTTGCGGACGACAGGATCACCGGGATTTTCGCGCCATGTGCGCGCACCACCGCCATGTCGCGTGCGTGGTAATGCACGCCGTCTTCCTGCTTGTAGGCCGGATCGTGCTCCTCATCGACGATGATCAGACCAATATCCGGATAAGGCAGAAACAGCGCCGAGCGCGCGCCGACCACGACAGAGATTTCGCCGGAGCAGAGCGCCGCATAGGTGCGGGCACGCTTGCGCGGCGCCAGCTGCGAATGCCATTCGGCCGGCCGCACCCCGAACCGCTGCTCGAAGCGGTTCAGGAACTGCGTCGTCAGCGCGATTTCCGGCATCAGGATAAGTGACTGACGGCCCTTGCGAATCGCCTCCGCCACGGCCTCGAAATAGACCTCGGTCTTGCCCGAGCCGGTGACGCCGTCGATCAGGAAGGCCGAGAAGCCGCCGTTTCGCACGGCCTCGCGCAGGGTATCCGCGGCGGTTTCCTGGGCTTCCGTCAACTCCGGCAAAACGTAAGCGGGATCAGGCGGATAGGCGACCGGCTCGGGCGGCAGGACCAGCGTCTCCAGGGTGCCCTCGTCGATCAGCCCGTCGATCACGCCAGCCGAGACGCCGGCCTGCTCGGCGATGTCGGCCTTGGTTCGGGACATACCGTCGGCCAACACCTTGAGAACGCGGGTTCTCGCCGCCGTCATGCGCTGCGGCGCGGGTCCCGCGAGCCGCACGCCAATCTTCTCCCGCGCCGGCCCCTGCGCGCCCATGCGCAGCGCCATGGACAGCACGGTGCCGCGCGCGCCGAGGGTGTAGTCGGCCACCCAGTCGATGAAGCGGCGCAACTCCTCGCGCACCGGCGGCAGGTCGAGCTTGGCGTCTATGTCCTTGAGCTTGTTATGCAATCCGGGGCGCGGCTCGGCCTCGCCCCAGACCACGCCGGCATATTCATTGGGGCCTAATGGCACCGCCACGACGTCGCCCGCGGCAAGGCTCATGCCGGCCGGCACGCGGTAGGTATAGGCGCGGTCGAGCGCGACCGGCACAATCACATCGACGGTTTTCTGGCTCATGGAGGGCCGAGACTCACCCGATTCCGGGCGCTTAAGGAAGGG
>JBIQKQ010000177.1:0-5856 GCA_044506365.1 Hyphomicrobiales bacterium | reverse complement strand
GCCGTGACGGCAAGAAATTGCATCCAACGCAGAAGCCGGAGGCTTTGCTCGCGCGCGTGATTCTCGCCGCGTCGCGCCCGGACGACCTCGTGCTCGATCCGTTCACTGGCACCGGCACCACAGGCGCGGTGGCGACCAAACTCGGCCGCCGGTTTGTCGGCGTCGAACGCGACCCGGATTATGCGAAGGCCGCGATGAAGCGCATTGCGGCGGTCGAGCCGCTGCAAGCGCCGTCAATCGCGCCGTTCATGACCGCGCGCGAGGCGCCGCGGGTTCCGTTCACCGCCTTGATCGAGCGCGGACTGATTGCGCCCGGCGCAAATCTCGTCGACTCCAAGAAGCGTCACAAGGCGCTGGTGCGCGCCGACGGCGCGGTAATGCTTGGCGAGAAGGTCGGCTCGATTCATCGCATCGGCGCGCTGGCGCAGGGGCTCGAAGCCTGCAACGGCTGGACTTTCTGGCATGTCGAGACTCGCGGCGGTCTTCTGCCGATCGACGACCTGCGCGCCAGGATTCGCGCGGAGATGAATGTTTGAGTCATTCCGGGACGCGCGACGGGCGCGACCGGACGACGAGAATCACGCTTTACGGCCTCGCCCGACGCTCGACATTGCCGCTGCGTTCCGGCACGCCAAACTCCTTGCGGCAAATATCGGCAAGGATCGCGATCCCCTCGCGGATTTCCTCGACCGTCGGACTCGCGAAGCAGAGCCGCATCCGGCTCCTTGAATGCGCGGCGTCGGTGGACCATTCCGGTCCCGGATTGATAGCGACGCCTGCAGCGAGCGCCGACTGATAGAGCTTCATCGTATCGACCTGATCCGGCAGCTTCACCCACAGGAAGATGCCGCCGGGCGGATCGTCGAACTCCGCCGCGGTGCCGAACTGCTCGTCCAGCGCGCTCATCAGGGCTTCCAGCTTCCTGCGCAATCCGGCCCGCAATGCCGGCACGTGCGTCTCGAAATGCGGCGCGCAATATTCGGCCAGCACCATCTGTTCGAGCGCGCCCGATCCGGCATCGACCTTCAGCGCGATCATGCGCGACAGGATCGGCCATGGCGCGACAATGAAGCCGACCCTCAGCGCGGGCGCGATCGATTTCGAGAACGAACCGATATGGATGACGTTGCCGGACGTACTCATGGTGTAGAGGGCGGGCGGCCGCTCGCCGCTCCAGATCAGATCGGAATAGCAATCGTCCTCGAAGATCGGCACGCCGAATTTTTCAGACAGGGCCAGCAATTGGCGTCGCCGCTCCATCGGCATGATGGTGCCGGTCGGATTTTGTACGGTCGGGATCGTGTAGATGTATTTCGGCCGGATGCCCTTCGCCTTCAATGCGTCGAGCGTTTCCTCCAGCGCATCCATGCGCAGGCCGCCTTCGTCGAGCGGAATCCCGACCGCGTTGACACCGGCGCGCGCATAGCGGGTCAACATGCCCTGATAGGTGTCGCGTTCCACGATCACGGTGTCGCCAGGCGCGAGCAATGCGCCGTTGATCAGATCGAAGGCCTGCAGCGACCCGGACACGAGCAGGACGTCGTCCGCCGTGCAATCTATGCCGGCATCGCGTTTCAGCTTGGCCGCGAGGAAGTCGCGCAGCGGCTTGTATCCCTGCGGGCCGTTGGCGACGCCATAATAAGCGAGCGACCGGCCCTCGCGCCGCAGAACCGCGTCGGCCGCGGCCACAAGGCCGTCGAGCGGGACCTGCTCAGGGTCGTTGTTGCCGCCGGTGAAATTATATTTCGGCGAGCCGGTCCATTTGAGTGCGGCCGGCGGCAATCCCGCCGGCAGCAATGGTGTAAAATCAAAGGCGGCCATCCGGCTATTTCGCCGCCGTTACCATGATTTCGACCGTGTATTGAGGCGCCGCAAGACGCGCCTGCACGGTGGCGCGGGCAGGCGTATTGCCGGGCGACACCCAGGCGTCCCACACCGCGTTCATTTCGGCGAAGGTATCCATGTCGGCGAGCCAGATATTCGCAGTGAGGAGCTTCGACTTGTCCGTGCCGGCCTTGGCCAGATAGCCGTCGATGGTCGCGAGGATTTCCCGTGTCTGTTCGGTGACGCTCTTGCCGCCGCTTTTCTCCGCGACGATTCCCGCCAGATAGACCCGGTCGCCGTGAATGACGATCTGGCTCATCCGCGGCCCGACTTCGTGACGTTCGACTGTCATGGGACTCCCCCGCTTTATCTCGCATTGCGGCAGAACTCGCGCACGAGCCTGCTATGCCTTCCTGAGGCAGTGGAGTTGGAATTGCAACAGCCTGCCCCTGCAATAAGGCTGCCCCTGCAACAACGCTGGCGCCAGGCTTGAAATCGCATCGGCCTCCAACCGCGCAGATCGAACCGTTGCCGGTGACGCTTTGTTAAAATGCTTCACAGCCTTGCTTGCCGGGCAGGTGTCGGCGCAGGGCGAATGCTGCTAAATTGCCGCGAGTACCAATGGCGATGGAGGCGGCCATGCCTGTAGCTTTTTCTGTAGACCCCGAGACCCTGCGCAAGTTCAAGCTCTGGTTCAAAATCTACGGCGTGATTCTGATTCTCCTGGGTGCTGCGTCGATCATTCTGCCAGGCATCGCAACGCTGGCGACCACCATTACGGTGGGCTGGCTGCTGATCGCCGGCGGCATCTTCGGGTTGATCTCGGTGTTCCAGTCGGGATCGAGTTCTCCCGGCTTCTGGTGGAATCTTCTGACTGCGATCGTCTGCGTGCTGGCCGGTGCGGTGATCCTATGGAATCCGATCCGCGGCGTGCTCACACTGACGATCGTCCTCGCGGCCTATCTGCTGGCAACCGGCGTCACCAAGGGCATCATGGCTTTTCACTATCGCAGCGTGATCCCGAAGGCCTGGGGATGGATGCTGTTCTCGGCGCTGGTCGATATCGCGCTCGGCATTATCATCGTCGCAGGATTGCCCGGCAGCGCGATCTGGGTGCTCGGCCTGCTGGTCGGGATCAACCTGCTGTTCACCGGCGTCGCATTGATCACGGCTGCCATCCATGCCGGCAGCGCCACGACGCCGTCCGAGCCGTCCGCGGCCGCGCGCGCCTGAACGGCGCTCCAACGAGGACCGGCGCGGCGCACGGTCGCGCCGGGAACCAATACAAAGGTCCGCTCCTTGTTGATTTCAACTGCAGGAGCGCAAGGAGTCCGTGATTATGGGCTGGTTTTCCGATGACATCGAGACGATGGAGCACCTGTTCGTTCATTCGTTGCAGGACATCTATTACGCCGAGCAGCAGATCGAGAAAGCGCTGCCGGACATGATCGAGAAGGCGTCGGATGCTGAGTTGAAGCGCGCCTTTCAGGCGCATCTGCGCCAGACCAGGGGACAGATCAAACGGCTGGACCGCGTGTTCAAGAAGCTCAAGCGCACGCCGCAGGCGCATCGATGTCCGGCGATCGACGGCATTCTCGATGAGGCCAGCGAGATCGCCGGCGACGTCGCCGATCAGGTGGTGCTGAATGCGGCGCTGATCGCGGCCGCGCAGGCGGTCGAGCATTACGAGATCACGCGCTATGGTACGCTCACCTCATGGGCGAAGCTGCTCGGACAGACCGAGGTGGCGAAGCTTCTATTCGCGAGCCTCAAGGAAGAGAAGGCGACCGACAAGAAGCTGAACGACATCGCCAAGCGCAAGATCAACAAGAAGGCGCTTGCGCGCCAGCCGAAGCCGCTGACAGTTGAGGAAAAGCTGGAAGAGGCGATGATCGGCATTCCCGTGATCGGATAGCGGCAGTCGGGTCGTTCAGCCGAAAAAAAGCGTGACGAAGAGCGGCCGCCGTGCCAATGCCAGGTGCCCGGCATGCGCAATCCGGTTCGGACGGCGGGCGGGAGCATCGGCCGTGCCGCGGACTCCCCGGAATCGCCATCCCCCTCACGCGACATCGATCCGCTTCTGTGCAATCCTCAAGTCGACCATGCCGGAATCTTGCGCCGGGTCCATTCCCGGCGGTTCGGGGCCTTTCCCTGAGCGGCCGCGGCGGTCCTGCAACGTCGCGCCGGGAAGACAGGGCGGCCGGGCGCCGCAACGAAGTCAAGGAGAAGCAGACGGTGCGATATTTTCTTGTGTGCCTTTTTGCCGCGCTCGCACTGGCGGCGGGCATGCCGGCCGCCGCCGAAACCTGGCCGCCGCGCACGATCACGCTCGTCGTTCCGTTCCCGGCCGGGGTTGGGCGCACTATCGCGCAGGCGCTGTCCGACCGGCTCGGCCAGCAGGTGATCGTCGAGAACCGCGCCGGCGCCAACGGACAGATCGGCTCGGCCGCGGTCGCGCAGGCAAAGCCCGATGGCTATACGCTGCTCATGGGCGGCGTGAACACGCAGGGGATGAACGATGTTCTCTACAAAAATCGCCGCTACGATTCGCTGAAGGACTTCACCCCGATCGCGGTCACGTCGGTCATTCCCGTCGCCTTCGTCGTTCATCCCTCGCTGCCCGCCAATTCGCTTCAGGACCTTGTCAGGCTCGCAAAGGAGCGGCCGGGACAGCTCAGCTACGGATCGTCGGGCGCCGGCGGGCCGCATAACCTCGCGATGGAACTGTTCAAGTCGATCGCCAAGATCGACATCCAGCACATCCCCTACAAGGGCGGCGCGCCGCAACTGAACGATCTCGTTGCGGGCCATATCAAGATCGGGGCGATCGGCCTGCCGCCGGCGCTGCAGCACATCAAGCAGGGCCGGCTGCGCGCGCTGGCTCTCGCGGACGGCAAGCGGACCTCGTTCCTGGCCGACCTGCCGACCGTCGCCGAGCAGGGCTACCCCAATTTCGAGGTGAATTACTGGCTCGGCCTCTTCGGGCCAGCTGGATTGCAGAAGGATGTGGTGACAAGGCTCAACAAGGAGGTGGTCGATATCCTCAAGCAGCCGGCGGTCCGCGAGACGCTGGCAAAGCAGGGGGTGGAGATCGTCACCAGCACCCCGGACGAGCTTGGTTCACTCGTCGCCAAGGAGATCAGCCGCTGGGGCCAGGTGGTGAAGGACGCAGGGATTTCGCTGGATTAGCGGGGCGGCCCGAAGCCTCACTCCTCAGATCCTTCGCGCGCAAAGGACGTGCGGACGTTGGTCTCTGTCATTCCCGCGCAAGCGGAAATGCGGTTCTGGGTCTCCGCTTTCGCGGGGACGAACGGAGATCAGTTGAGTCACCACCCAGCGCATGCGCGATCACCTTGCGCATGACATTGGGAAAGGCCTCGCCTTCGATCTCGCTCGCGGCGATCCAGCGCATGCCGTCCGGCGGGCGCGCGCTGGTCGCAACGCGCGCGCGATACACCACAAGCTCCAGCGGGAAATGCGTGAAGGTGTGCGTGACGACGCCGGGCATGCGCTGCCAGTTCGCCCTGATGGGCGCCTGCGCGGCCGCGTCGTCGAAATCGTGAGACCATTGCGTTGTCGGCACTTCGGTCATCTTCGCGAGCAGCCCCGTGTCCGGCCGGGTGCGCACGAGCAGGGCCCCGTCGCCGCGCGTCACGACAAAGGCCGCGCCGCGCCGCAGCCGTCCTTCCGCCTTCGGCGCCCGGCGCGGGAAGGTCTCCGCGTCGCCGCGCCGGCGCGCGATGCAGGGCTCGCTAAAGGGGCACAGCGCGCAGGCCGGCTTCTTCGGCGTGCAGATGGTGGCGCCGAGATCCATCATCGCCTGCGCGAAATCGCCGGGGCGGCGCTCCGGCGTCAGGGTCGCGGCCAACGCGCGGATGCGCGGCTTGGCGGCCGGCAGCGGCTCCTCGACCGCATGGAGGCGCGCCACCACCCGCTCGATATTGCCATCGACCGGCGTCGCCTTGCGATCGAAGGCGATCGCGGCCACGGCGGCCGCGGTATAGGCGCCGATGCCGGGCAGGGCGAGCAGCT
>JBIQKQ010000176.1:2620-6068 GCA_044506365.1 Hyphomicrobiales bacterium | reverse complement strand
TCTGAGGCGCGCAAGTCCGAACTGCATTCCGTCGCATGAGCATGGCATCGGACACGACCGGGGGCGGCATGCGCCTCAAACTGCTGGTTGCGCTGCCGCTGCTGCTGTTCCTTGCGCTGGCGGCGCTGTTCTTGTATCGCCTCGGCGCCGGCGATCCCTCGCGCATTCCGTCGGCGCTGATCGGCCGTGAAGCCCCGCAAACGAATCTGCCGCCGGTGGCCGGGCTCGTACAGGATGGCAAGCCGACCCCCGGCATCGACGCCGCCGATTTTAAGGGCAATGTGACGCTGGTGAATGTCTGGGCCTCGTGGTGCGTGCCCTGTCATGACGAAGTGCCGCAACTCGAGGAGCTGGCGAAGGACAAACGCATCCGGCTGGTCGGTATCAACTACAAGGATCAGCCCGACAATGCGCGGAGATTCATCGGCCGCTACGGCAATCCGTTCGCGGCGGTCGGCGCCGATCCGAATGGTCGCGCCGCGATCGAATGGGGCGTCTACGGCGTGCCGGAAACCTTCGTTGTCGGGCGTGACGGCCGCATCGCCTACAAGCTGGTCGGGCCGATCACCGAGCAGAACCTGAAAGCCGTACTGACGCCGGCGATCGAAAAGGCTTTGGCGGCGCAGTAGCGGGCTGCCATTTCAGCTGGACGACGTTTTCGAAGGCTTTGTGATCGCCGCCAGCGCAAGCTCGCGCAGCCGCTGCGGATCGTCCACGCCCTGCCTGGCCAGCCCGACAATCTTCATGGCCACAAGCTCGCACAACGGATCGGCGCGATCGACCAGACCGAGATCGGTCAGCACCTCTTCAAATGCGAGCGCCATTGCGCGGCAATGCTCGGCCTCAAAAGCGGCATCCTTCAACAAACGAGAGATCGGCATCGGGTCTCCAGCCGCGGGACATCAGCGCGGGCGCCATCAACTCAATCGACGGAGCTCTCACTATCATCCGGAACCAGGGCCGCCATCTGATCATTTGATCAACGAAAGCGAGATTCGATGGACGCCTGGCATGAGGTGGTGACGAAGAAGTTGTCGGAGCACTCGCGGCTGCTGGCCGCCGATATCGCGGCGCTGGAGCGGCTTCGGGTGACAATCCGCGCCGTCGAACCGCATCAGGATATCGTCCGACAGGGCGACAGGCCCGACGTCTGCGTCGCGGTCGTCAAGGGCGTGCTGGCGCGCTACCACACCCTGCAGGGCGGCGGACGGCAATACCTGTCGCTGCATATCGCCGGCGACATGCCGGACGCGCAATCGCTGTTCCTGGAACGGATGGACCATTCGGTCTGCGCCCTCAACGAGGCCGTGATCTCGCTGATCTCACATGCGTCATTCCTGAAGGTTTTCGAGCAAAGACCGACTCTCGGATTTGCCGTCTGGCGCGATACCCTGGTCGAGGCCGCCATTTTCCGGCAGGCCATCACCAACAACAGCGCCCGCCCGCTCCTGACCCGCCTCGCGCACTTTTTTTGCGAGCAGTACTATCGGGCACGCGCAGCGGGCCTGACGCGATCGGGCTCATGCAGCCTTCCGCTGACGCAAACGGAGCTTGGCGAGACGGTGGGGGTTTCGCTGCCCTCGATCAGCCGCGCGGTGCAGAGCCTGCGCGCGACCGGCTGCGTGGACCTGCGAGCCGGTACGCTGCAGGTGCGCGACTGGCAGCGGCTTGTCGCGCTTGGCGATTTCAATCCGGACTACCTGCACCTGCGCGACCCGCCTTAGCGGCGCTACGCCTTGATGCGCTTTTCTAGTTCTCCGGCTTGGCCGCGTATTTCTGCAGCACCGGAAATTGCGCCAGCGCAAAAATAAAAGTCAGCGGCACAAAGCCAAAGGTCTTGAACGCCACCCAGAAGTCGGTGGTCTGCGTGCGCCATACGATTTCGTTCACGATCGCCATCGCGACGAAGAATGCGATCCAGCGGATGGTCAGGATGCGCCAGCCCTCTTCAGTCAGATGGAACACCGAATCGAAGGCGATCTCCAGGAACGGCTTCTTCAGAATCACGCCGGCGCCCAGCACCGCGGCGAACAGCAGATAGATGATCGTGGTCTTCATCTTCACGAACACGTCGTTCTGCAGCACGATGGTCAGCGTGCCGAACACCACGACGATGAAGGCGGTGACCAGTGTCATCACCGGGAAGCGCCTGATCAGCGCGTAGGAGACGAGGATCGCGACGACGACCGCCGCCATGAACACGCCGGTCGCCCAGAAAATCCCCGCGCGACCGTTGACGACAAAAAACAGGATCAGCGGCCCGAAATCGAGCGCGAGCTTCACGAACGGATTGAGCTGGGCTTTTTCGGTCATGGCCATCCTATTCCTACCTCACCTGAAAGGTGGCAGCTCGACCATCCTAACGTAGCGGAGACGGTCGGGTGAGGGTCAAGCGAAGAATGCCTCCAGCCCTCCGCCGCAAACGGGGGGAGAGAGTCCGCAGCCGCGCTCGTCCTACTTTTCAAGTCCCGCCATGGCCCGCGCAAAGTCGCGCGCCGTGAACGGCTGCAGATCGTCGACCCCCTCGCCAACGCCGATGAAGTGGACCGGCATTTCGAATTTCTCGGCAATCGCCACAAGAATGCCGCCGCGCGCGGTGCCGTCGAGCTTGGTCATCACCAGCCCGGTCACGCCCGCGGTCTTGCTGAATGCCTCGACCTGCGAGATCGCGTTCTGGCCGACTGTCGCATCGAGCACCAGCAGCACCGCATGCGGCGCCGATTCATCGACCTTCTTCATGACGCGAATGATCTTCTCCAGCTCGGTCATCAGTTCAGTGCGGTTCTGAAGCCGCCCCGCCGTATCGATCAGCAGCACGTCGGCGCCCTCGGCCTTTGCCGCCGTCACCGCATCGAAGGCAATGCCGGCCGCGTCCGCGCCCTGTTCGCGCGCGATCACTTTCGCGCCGACCCGGTCGCCCCAGATTTTCAATTGCTCGATCGCGGCCGCGCGGAAGGTGTCGCCCGCGGCCAGCATCACCTTGCGGTCGTCCTGCGCGAATTTGGACGCGAGCTTGCCAATGGTTGTGGTCTTGCCGGAGCCGTTCACGCCGGCGACGAGGATGACGAACGGCTTTGCGCCATCAATCTTCAACGGCACCGCGACCGGGATCAGCGCCTTCTCGACTTCGTCGGCGATGATTCCCTTGAGCGTGTCGGCATCGGGATTCTGCGTGTACCGGCCCTGCCCGATCACGTCGCTGATCCGGGCCGCGGTGGCGATGCCGAGATCGGCGCGGATCAGCGCCTCCTCGATCTCGTCCAGCATGGCGGCATCCAGCCTGCGCTTGGTGACGAGTCCGGTGATCGCGCCGTCTGCGCATAGGCAATCGCCGCAACCGACACGACAACGGCCAGCACCCCCGAAACGAGGAATTTCGCCTTGGTTTCCATTTCTCAGACCCCAGTTTCCCGAGCCGGCGCCCCACGCGCCGCTGTCGATGACCAGA
>JBIQKQ010000176.1:0-2610 GCA_044506365.1 Hyphomicrobiales bacterium | reverse complement strand
ATCGCGCCGCCGATCGAGGCGGAACTCTTTTTCAACCCGGAACTGAGGCGATTCCACCAGCTCTTGGGCTTTTGTTCGTCTGTGCTGTCATTCATGGGCGGTCGTGATAGCGGTTTACGCATGACACCGGAAGAGATGGTGGCGCGGCTGCTGTATCGCGACGGGCTGATGTTGGTGATCGACAAGCCGGCCGGGCTCCCCGTGCATCGCGGGCCGAACGGCGCGGCGGCAAAAGCGGCCGGCATCCAGGGCGCGCTGCAGGATCATTTCGAGGCGCTCCGCTTCGGCCTGCCGCGCGCCCCCGAACTGGCGCATCGCCTGGACCGGGAAACTGCGGGCTGCCTCGTACTCGGCCGGCACCGCAAGGCCCTGGCTACCCTGGGCGAGCTGTTCAAGACCGGTCAGGTCGGCAAGACCTATTGGGCCGTGGTCGAAGGCGGCCCCGAGGCCGAGCAAGGCACGATCGATCTGCCGCTGGCGCGCCGGGACCCGTCCCGCGGCTGGTGGATGAAGGTGGATCCGGCGGGTCAGCCGACTTTGACCCGATGGACTGTGATGGGGCGCGCTTCTCCCTCCCCCGATTGCGGTGGAGGGTCGTCGCGAAGCGACGGGGTGGAGGGCGTACAACCGAGTCTTGCCGTCCCCTTTCAGGGGAAGGATTACACCTGGCTGGCGCTCGAACCCGTCACCGGCCGCACGCACCAGCTTCGCGTGCATTGCCAGGCGATGGGCTGGCCGATCCTCGGCGACAGCATCTACGGCACCGCGCCACGTTTCGTCGGCCCGCCCCTGCATTTGCTCTCGCGTGAGATCGTGGTGCCGCTTTACAAGAACAAGGATGCGGTTCGCGTCACCGCACCGGTCCCGAAGCATATGCGCGCGGCCCTGATGGCGTGCGGGTGGGATGGCGGCGAGCACATCGTCATTCCGGGGCGCGCGCAACAGGCGTAGCCCGCATGAGCGACAGCGACATGCGGGGCATCTGATACCGGATTTCGCTGCCGCCCGTTCGGGCTACAAAGCAACCTTGCTACACAGCAATCTCACAGCTTCTCGGCCACCATGATGCGGCCGGTGGCGGCCACGGCGAGTTCGCCCTTCTGATTGGTCACCCGCCCCTTTAGATCCACCACATCCCGTCCGGCCGCGGTCGGCCGCACCTCGACCACCTCCCAGCTCAAGGTGATCGTTTCGTCGGCATAAACCGGCTGGTGGAAGCGGAGCGAGAAATCGAGACCGACCGCTTCGCCGCGCGTGGTGAAATACGTCGCCGGGAGCGCCATCAGATGCGCCGCCATCTGCGTGCCGCTGACGATCAGCTTCTTGTAGCGGCTTTTGGCGGCCGCCTCCTCATCGAGATGGAGCGGATTGAAATCGCGCGCGGCGCGGGAGAACGCCTTGGCCTCGCCAGGCGTCATGGTCAGCGTTTCCGAGAAGGTTTCGCCGACAGCAACACGCATGCATCACGCCGCAATCAGTTGACGACCGTCATGCCCGGCGATGCTCACCTCGACAATGCTGCCAGCCGGTGCGCGGCCGCCGATCCGGACGCAAGTGAACTGGGCGGTGCGTCCGATGTCTTCGGATTCGACCAGCACACTGCGCATCCGCCCGACTTCATTGTCGAGGTGGCGGCGCAGCGCCAGCGCGCCCTTCTCGCGAAGGCGCCGCGCGCGCTCCTTGACCGCTTCACGCGCAACCTGCGGGATGCGCGCGGCCGGCGTGCCCGGCCGGGGGGAGAACGGAAAGACGTGCAAATGGGTGAGCCCGCATTCGTCCACGATATCGAGTGAACGCTGGAACATCGCATCGGTTTCGGTCGGAAATCCGGCGATAATGTCGGCGCCGAACACCACATCGGGGCGCAGCCGGCGCACCTGATCGCAGAAGCGGATGGCATCGTCGCGCAGATGGCGGCGCTTCATGCGCTTCAGGATCATGTCATCCCCGGCCTGCAGCGACAGATGCAGATGCGGCATCAGCCGCGGCTGCGATGCCAGCGCATCGAGCAGATCCGAATCCGCCTCGACCGAATCGATGGACGACAGGCGCAGCCGCTCCAGCTCCGGCACATGCTTGAGGATCTGCTTGACCAGCGCGCCGAGCTTCGGCCGGCCGGGCAGGTTCTGCCCGTAGCTCGTGATGTCGACGCCGGTCAGCACGATCTCGCGATAGCCGTTTTCCACCAGCCGGCGTACCTGCGCGACGATGTCGCCCATCGGCGCCGAGCGCGAATTGCCGCGACCGTAAGGGATGATGCAGAAGGTGCAGCGGTGATCGCAGCCGTTCTGGATCTGCACTGTCGCGCGCGCCCGCCCTTCGATGCCGTCGATCAGATGCAGCGCGGTCTCGCGCACCGCCATGATGTCGTTGACGCGCACCTTCTCGGCGACGTTGACGCCGAAATCGGGCAGCGCGCGGAAATTGTGCGCCTCGAGCTTTTCCTCGTTGCCGAGCACGAGGTCGACCTCGCCCATCGCCGCGAAGGCCTGCGGGTCGGTCTGTGCCGCGCAGCCGGTGACGACGATGCGCGCGGCGGGATTGTCGCGCCGCGCCTTGCGGATCGCCTGCCGGGCCTGGCGCACCGCCTCGGCCGTCACCGCGCAGGTG
>JBIQKQ010000175.1:0-6249 GCA_044506365.1 Hyphomicrobiales bacterium | reverse complement strand
CGCATGGCCTGTGTGGCGGCGCATCGCAGGGATCATCTCGAACACCGCCTGATGATGCCGCTCGATAGCCGCAATGCGTTTGTGGAGAGCCTCGACAGGTTTATCGGGCAGGAACAGTCAGGCCATTTCGCTGCCGGCGAGGCATTGGCGCAGGACATGCCGATCGCCTTCGTCTTCTCCGGCAATGGCGGCCAATGGGCGGGGATGGGGGTCACCGCGCTCCGTCACAACGCGGCTTTCCGAACGCAGTTCGAGGAGGTCGACCGGCAATTCGTCGGGCTGGCGGGCTGGTCGCTGCGCCAGATGCTCGAGGGCGAGGACATCGTGTCCTCCATCGAATATACAGACGTCGCTCAGCCGCTCATCTTTGCCATTCAGGTCGCTGCAACGCACGCGCTGAAGCAGGCGGGCATTGTTCCGAGCGTCGTACTCGGTCACAGCGTCGGCGAGGTCGCCGCCGCTTACGCCGCGGGGGCGCTTGATCTGAGCACCGCGATCAAGGTCATCTACTACCGCAGCAAGCATCAGGAACTGTTTCGCGACGCCGGCCGGATGGCGGCGCTGTCAGCATCGCCCGAACAGGCGGCGCGGCTTCTGGAGTCGATCGACGGCGTTGAGATCGCCGCGTTCAACAGTTCGCGCTCGGTGACCATCGCTGGGACCGTCGAGGGTCTGGAGCGGGTGCGTGAACGTGCGCGCGCCGAGGCGGTCGCAATGCTGGATATCGGCTTGAGCTACCCGTTCCATACGGCGGCGATGACCGAGATCCAGTCGGCCTTGCAGGCCGATCTGAAGGATACCAAGTCGACCGACGGGCAAATTCCCTTCATCTCCACCGTGACCGGCCGCGCGCTTCCGGGCAGCCGGCTCAATGCGAATTACTGGTGGCAGAACGTCCGCGAGCCGGTGCGGTTCAGCGCGGCGGTCGAGGAAGCGGCACGCGAGGGAGCTCGATGCTTCGTGGAGGTCGGACCACGCGGCGTGCTGTACAAGCACGTCATTGATGTTCTGAAGGATCATGCCAGTCCGACGCATGCCTGCGGCACGCTCGAGCGCGAGGATGCCGATCGCGATCCGTTTCCGCACATTCTCAGCAAGATTCTGGTGGCCGGCGGCAAGGTCGAGTTCGAACGCATCTTCGGGCGCGATCCAGGTCCCACAACTCCTTTGCCGCATTATCCATGGCAGCGGCAACATTTCCGTTTCGGCGCCACGGTCGAGGCGCGCGGCACTTTCGAGGCGGGCCGCTCGCGTTACGGCGGCGCCCGCTATTCGATGCACGATCTCGAATGGCATTCGCATATCGATACGGCCGTCATGCCGGAATTGAGGGACCATCGGGTCGGGGAACAAACGATTTTTCCGGGCACTGGCTTCGTCGACATCGCGCTGAGTGTGGCGCGCGAGTGGCTCAAGACCGACTGTGTCACCATCACCGATTTCGAAATCCTGAAGCCGCTCGATCTGTCCGCGGACGAAACACGGCACGTTATGACGCGTATTTCGCCCGCTGCTTCCACTTTCGAGATTCTGAGCCGGCCGCGGCTGGCCGAAGGCGACTGGCTTTTGAACGCACGCGGCAAAATCGTCCATGGCACCATGCCGGACGAGCAACGTCTCGGCCTCATGCCGCAGGAATCGGTTTCGATCGATGCTGCTGAAATCTACCGCTTGAGCGAACGCCATTCTTTGAACTACGGGCCCGCCTTCCGGCAGGTTTCGGAGGTCCTGCGAAATCAGGATCACCTCCGTGCCGAGCTTGATGACCATCCGATGACGCCGGGCACCTCGCTCGATCCGGCCGCCCTCGATTGCTGCTCGCACTCGATCTTTCCGCTTTTTCCTGAGCTGAAGGCTGAGGAGCGCGGCGTCACCTATATCCCGGTTCGCATGGATGAGATCACGCTGGTCCGTGCCGGCGTGCCGATCAAGCGGGCCGACATCCAGATCGTTTCGAAAAACGAGCGTTCCATTGTCGCAAATTACAGGCTGTACGGTCGCGAAGGTGAACTCATCGCTTTCGTCACGGGTGTGCGCGGCCAGGCCATTCCGGTCCGTCGCCCGGTTGCGCTCGCGGCCAACGCGGTCGTCGAAACCACTCAGCTGATCGACGGAGAGGCAATCGGGGCTCGCGGCGTCGGCTTTGTCAGCCGGTCGAGGCCTACCGATTCCGGCGCTGTTCAAATGCCCGATGCCGACCTGATTTTCGACAGCTGGGCGCTGGCTGTGACGGTCGAGCTGCTTGCGGCCATCGCCAATGACGGGATTGTAGAACCCTCCGCACTCGTAAAAAATGGACGCTGGCCGGAGCAGCAGGCCGAGCTCCTGACCACGCTGCTTGATCGCATGGGCTCTGTCGGGCTGGCCGAGAGCGACGAGGGCGGCCGATGGCGGCTGATCGACGACCAGACCGTCCCTTCGGCTGCGGCCATGCTGCGCGTGCTGAACGAGGAACATGCTGATCGCGCGGCCGATATTCTGATTGCGGGGGAAATCACCGCCTGGCTCGAAACGGTGAAGTCCGAGGGCCGCATATCCGAAGCAACACCCATCTCGGTTGCGAGCATCGATTTCCAGCATACGATCGGCTCTGCCGCCCGCGGCCGCACCGCACTCATGGTCGGAATCTTGCGGGACAATGTCCCTTGGCCGCGCGATCGTGCGCTGCGCGTTCTGCATCTCGGCTATCACGCCGGCACTGCGGAACTCGCCAGTGCGCTGCAGCGGCATCAGGCGATCCAGACAATCCTGGAGCCGGACAGCGGCCGCTGTGACGAAGCGATGCTGCAAGGCATCGCGGGACTGACGATCGTTGACGCGCTGTCTGAAACCGAGTTCGACTTGGTGCTGTCCGTCGACGGTTTGTGCCGGCACCGCGAGTTTGCGCCGCTCCACGCGGCGCTGGCGCCGGGCGGGACGCTGCTTGCGGTCGAGGGCCTGCCCAGTCTGTACGAGGATATCGTGGTCGGGCTGTCGTCGCCGGCGAACTGGAGGCTGCGCCGGTCTGCGCAGCAATGGACGGATGTCCTGGAGGCGGCGGGGTTCGGCGTCATCCGTGCGACCCTGCAGGGCGCCTCCCAGATGATTTCAGCCGGTTCGAGCAAGACTCAGGAAGCGCCGGCGCCGATCAAGGCGCGCTACAGGATCGCGGGCAGTTCCTTCGATCCCGATCTTGCCGATCGGATCAGGCATGCGCTCGCGCCCTGCAAGTCGGACGAGGCCGAGACGACGGTCTATGTCTGGCTGATGCCGAAGGTCGAACAACTCGCGCAGGTCGACGATCTTGCCGACGCCTGCATGAGCCTGAAAGCCTTCGCAGAAGCACAGGCCGGCCGCGACGCGTCGATCTGGGTGATCTTTAGCGGCGGCCACGAGCAGCCGTACAATCGCGCGCTGTGGGCCTTCACGCGGGTGCTGGCCAACGAGAATGCCAATCTGAAGATCCGGCGCGTATCACTGTCCTTGAGACCGTCGGCGGAGGATTTCCAGCTGCTGGCCCGGGTGATCGCGTCAGAAAGCCCGGAGATCGATCTGGAGATCGAGCAGGGGATCGTCCGGGCGACGCGGGTGCATTCGCTGCCCCCCCGAGCCGGCGGCCCGGTCACCGCCGTGGCACGGCTGCAGCGCCAGCAGGATAGCGCGGAGCGGCTGCGCTGGGCGCCGGCAACGCGAGCAGCGCCCGGTGAGCGGGAGGTTGAGATCGCGGTAGAAGCCACCGGACTGAACTTTCGCGATGTCATGTGGATGCTGGGCCTTTTGCCGGACGAAATCCTGGAAGACGGCTTTGCCGGCCCGACGCTTGGACTGGAATGCGCCGGCCGAGTCATCCAATGCGGCGCCGGCGTCGATAAGTTCAAGCCGGGGGATCGCGTTGTCGGATTCATCCCGTCGGCGTTTTCGACCCATGTGACCGTTGGCGCCGATCACATCATGCGGATTCCGGAGGGGCTGTCCGCCGAGGCGGCAGCCACCATTCCGGTGGCGTTCTTGACGGCCCATTACGGCTTGGTGACGCTCGGTCAGTTGCGGGCAGGCGAATGGGTGCTGATCCACGCCGCCGCCGGGGCCGTGGGGCTCGCCGCGATCCAGGTCGCGCAGTCCCGGCGGGCCAACATCATTGCGACCGCTGGGTCTCCGGCCAAGCGACGTCTTCTCAATTCGCTTGGGATCGAGCACGTGCTCGATTCCCGCTCGCTGCGCTTCGTCGACGACCTCCGGCGGATTCGTCCTGAAGGCGTTGACGTCGTTCTCAACAGTCTTGCCGGAGAGGCGATGGAACGCAGTCTCGCCTGCGTGCGGCCGTTCGGCCGGTTCATCGAACTCGGCAAGCGCGACTATGTATCGAACACGCATATCGGGCTGCGTCCGTTCCGCAAGAATATCAGCTATTTCGGCGTGGACGTCGATCAGCTGGTGGGCCGCCGCGCCGCGGTCGGGCGCAAAGCGTTCGAAACCATCATGCGCAAGTTCGGACAGGGCATTTACCGGCCGCTGCTGCACAGCGTTTTCCCTGCAAGCGATACCGTGAAGGCTTTCGGAGCCATGCAGAAGGCGACGCATGTCGGAAAGCTCGTGGTGCGACCGCCGGAATCGGTGCCGCAGATCGAACCCGATCTTGTGATCTCGGCGGACCGGACTCATCTCGTAACCGGCGGCCTTGGCGGCTTCGGTCTTGCGACTGCGCGCTGGCTGGTCGATCGGGGCGCCCGCAATCTTGTGCTGCTGAGCCGAAGCGGACCGGCCAGCGACGAAGCACGCGAGGCGCTGCAGCAGTTCGAGGCGCGTGGCGTCAAGGTGCTGGCGGCGAAGTGCGACGTGTCCGACGCGGATGCGCTCGCGGGCGTTTTGGATCGCGTGCGGGACGAGATGCCGCCGCTGTGCGGGGTGATGCACGCGGCGATGGTGCTCGACGACGGCCTGCTCGGCAATCTCGACCGCGAACGCTTCGTCAATGTGCTGCAGCCGAAAGTCGCCGGTGCCAACAATCTGCACCGTTTGACGCAAGGACTGACGCTCGACTATTTCGTGCTGTTCTCCTCTGTCACAACGATTTTCGGCAACCCGGGACAGGCCAATTACGTCGCAGCCAACGGCTATCTCGAGGGCCTCGCGCGTCACCGGCGCATGAACGGATTGCCCGCCCTCGCGGTTGGTTTCGGACCGATCGCCGATGTCGGGGTCGTGGCGCGGAACCGGAAGCTGCAGGACAATCTCAAGAACATCAGCGGCGCGCGGGGCATGAAATCGCAGGACGCGCTCGACCTGCTCGGACAGGCCATGCGCCGCTTCCGCGACGACCCGGAGCAGGCCTTTGTGACGATCGTGCCGAGCGATGGCGTCTTTGCGCTGGATCGGCTGCCGGTCCTGTCGTCGCCCACCTATGCGAGCTGGGTCCGCAAGCGTTCGTCGTCGGCCGACGCCGGAGCCCTCGACCTGCGCAGTCTGTTGCAGGAAAAGGATGTCGAGGAAGTGCGGGAACTGGTGGCCGCGGCGGTGGTGACTCAGGTTGCACGCGTTCTGCGGGCGCGGGAAGAATCGGTCCAGCGCACGCGGCTGCTCGCGGAAATGGGACTCGATTCGCTCATGGCTCTCGAACTCGGCCTCAATCTCGAAAAGACCTTCGGCATCGAGATTCCGCTGACCGTCTCCGCGGCAGACCTTACAATTACCAAGCTCGCGGATCGGATCATCGCGCAGGCTGGCGGCCGCTCCGAGCCGGAGGACCGTGCCGGCGCGCTCGTGGCACCACACCTGCAGGACGTGCGGCCCGAGCAGATCGACGCTCTCGAAGCGATGATGGCAGGCAGGAAGAATTAGGTGAGCAAATCGTCATCGCTCGATGACGCAGCGCGTCAGCAATTGCTGGCGCGGGTTGCGTCGATGCAACGCGCTGCGCCGCAGCGCTCGCGCAACTATGCCGATCTGCTCCGGTTCTCGAACTTGCCCGGCTACGCCGACCTCAAAATCCAGTTCGAGATCGGCGAGGCGCTGGGCATCGACAATCCGTTCTTCCGGATGCATGAGGCGCGCGCCGACCATCGCAGCGTCATTGATGGGCAGCCGGTTCTCAACTTTTCGTCCTACGACTATCTCGGGCTCAATGGGCATCCGGAGGTCATTGCGGCCTGTCAGGAGGCCATCTCCCGCTTCGGCATTTCGTGCGGGGCGAGCCGGCATGTTGCGGGCGAGCGGCAGATTCATCGCGATCTGGAACTTGCGCTGGCGGACCATTACGGTGTTGAGGATTGC
>JBIQKQ010000174.1:0-6335 GCA_044506365.1 Hyphomicrobiales bacterium | reverse complement strand
GGCACAGGCCTTCGTTGAAGATCACCACGCGGTGCCATTCGGTCTTTTCCTTGCGCTCCCCGGTCGCCTTGTCGCGCCAGCTCTCGGAGGTCGCGATCGAGAGATTGGCGATCGGGCGGCCATCCTGCGTGCGCCGGATTTCCGGATCCTTGCCGAGATTTCCAACCAGGATCACCTTGTTGACCGAACCCGCCATCACACTCTCCGTTCCGGACACCGGCGTGCCACGCACGCTCTCCACAAATCTGCCCGCACCCTAGTGCGAAGCCCGGGCCGCGGCTCGCACAAGCCGCTGCGAAAATCCCTTTTCCACAACTGGCCGCAGCCGATTTGCCGTTCAAGGGCCGCGACCAGCACTTCCTCATTGTTCTCTTTTTGTTCTTATCAGACCGCGCCAGCGGCCGCAACAGGGATTGCGTAAGCCCGGGCCTGAGCGAAGCAAACCCAGCAGGGAGAAGCCAAACCCGGCAAGTGCGGTCCCGCATTCGTCGCGCTCAATGCGGGCGACGCAGCGCCCGAGATCACTTCAGCTTCGGCAGCGCCTGCCGCAGCTTGAAATAGCCGGGCCACGGATCCTTGGTGCCGACGAAGCGCTTGACCTCGCCGATCGCCACCGGCTGCGCCGTCTCGAGCCGTGCAAGTCGCGTCCACGACACCGGGACCGCCACCGGCGCGCCCTTGCGGGCGCGGGTCGAGAACGGAGAGATCGCGGTCGCACCGCGCTGGTTGCGCAGATAATCGACAAAGATCTTGCCGCGCCGCTTCGCCTTGGACATGACGGCGACGAAACGGTCCGGGTCCCGCTCCGCCATCACCCGCGCTAGCGCTTCGGCAAATTCGCGGTGCTCGTCCCAGGAATGGCCTCGCTTCAGCGGCGCCACCACATGGACGCCCTTTCCGCCCGTCACCATCGGAAAGGATTGCAGGCCGAGTTCCTTCAGCATGGCCCGCATCTCCTTCGCCGCCTGACGCACATGACTGAAATCGAGCCCCTCGTCCGGGTCGAAATCGAACACCAGACGATCCGGCTTCTCGACGTCATCGGCATGGCTGCACCAGATATGCAGTTCGAGCACCCCCATCTGCGCGGCTGCGACGAGGCCGCGCTCGTCCTCGATATAAAGATAGCGGTCGCTGCCCGATTTCTCGCGGATCGAAATCGTCTTGAACTCGTCCGGCCAGCCTTGCGAAGCGTGCTTCTGGTAGAAGGTCTCGCCTCCCACGCCGTCGGGCGCCCGGACCAGACTGAGCGGACGGCCGGCGATATGCGGCAGCATCAGATCGGCAACCGAGAGATAATGCGCGATCACATCGCGCTTTGTGATGTTCGCATCCGGATAGAAGACCCGATCGGGATTGGTGACCCGCACCCCGGCAATCTCCTCGGCGCCATCCCTTGCAGGCGAGGCGATGCGCGGCGCGGCAGGCTTTCTCGCCCTACGCGCGGACGACCTCGTTTCGGATTGCCGAACCGCGGCTTTCCTGGTGGATCGCGTCGCTTTGGGTGTCGGCACCGGCATCTCCTTCACGATCTCCGCGGCCGGCTTGTCGGTGCGCAGGCCCTTGAACGATCCCTGGCGCACCAGCCCGTCACGGGTCCAGCCGCGAAAGGCAATCTCGGCCACGAGTTTCGGTTCCACGAACCGCGCCCGGCGCGCGATATCGCGCGGCACGTCCGGCACCGGCGGGGTCTTGCGCGCGAGCGCCTTGAGCTGCCGTGCCAGATCGTCGAGCCGCTCTCCGGAATAGCCGCTGCCGACCCGGCCGGCATAACGGAACGCGTCTCCCTCGCGCACCGCCAGCAACAGCGATGAGAACGGCCGACCGGCCTTGTCGGAGGGCCGCCAGCCGATAATGACGAATTCCTGCTCGAAGCTGCATTTGCTCTTGAGCCAGCTTCCGGTGCGTCCGGAGCGATAGGGTGCGTCGACCTGTTTCGAGATGAGGCCCTCAAGTTTCATCGCGCAGGCCTGTTTGAACGCCGCCGGGCCATTGCCGACGACATGGTCGGAATAGATCAGCGGCGGCTCTGCCGATGCCAGCAGGTCGCGCAGCCTCTCCTTGCGTTGTCTCAGCGGCTGCCGACGCAAATCCTCGCCGTCGAGCTGCAGCAGGTCGAACAGGTAATAGGCCATTCCCCCTGACTGCGTCGCGATCGCGTCCTGCAGCGCGCCGAAATCGGTATGACCTTGCGCATCCGCCACCGCGATCTCGCCATCGAGCAGCGCGCTGTCGCAAGGCAGGCGCCGCAATGCAGGAAGCAACGAACGGAATTTGTCGGTCCAGTCGAGCCCCTTGCGGGTGTGGATCGCGATCCGCTCGCCGGCGCATGCGGTGATCGCGCGATAGCCGTCATATTTGATCTCGTGCAGCCAGTCATTTCCTTCGGGCGGCGCTTCCACCAGGGTTGCGAGTTGCGGTTCGACGAAGGCCGGCAGTTTTTTGGCCGGTCGCTTTGCGCTTGACGCGCTGGTTCGCCGCCGAGCGGCCGGCGGTTCGCTTTCCGGAGGACGACTTACGGAGTTTTTTTTTGAGCCGGCGCGCTTCGCCGCGCGTTTCGCCTTGGCCGGGCCGGCCAGGATTTGCGGCTCGCCCTTTGCGGCGTTGCCGTTTTTGCGGTTCGAATGCCAGACCGCCTTGCCGGCCGCGATCTCTTCCATTGTGCGGCCGGTCTTGATGCTGGTGGTTTCGGTCTCGACTGAGGGGGCCCCCCCGCGCCGCATGTAGTCGTCGAGCTCCTTGATCAGCAGCCAGTTGTCGCCCTTGTCCTTGGGCGAGCGCCGGCGCAGCTTCACCAGCGCCCATTTGCCGTGGAGCCGCTTGCCGTTAAGGACGAACGCGAGCTTGCCCTTTTTCAGCTGCTCGTCGACATCCGGCTCCTGCGGCACCCAGGTGCCGGTATCCCACAGCATCACGGTGCCGCCGCCATATTCGCCTTTCGGGATGGTGCCTTCGAAATTGCCGTAATCGATCGGGTGATCCTCGGTGCGCACCGCGAGCCGCTTGTCGTCGGGATCCTCGCTCGGGCCCTTCGGCACCGCCCAGCTCAGCAGCACGCCATTCCATTCCAGGCGGAAATCGTAATGCAGGCGTGACGCGTCGTGCTTCTGAATGAGATAACGGAGCTTCGACGTCTTCTGCTTGCCGACAACGCCTTTCGGCTCAGCGGTGCGCGCGAAATCCCGCTTGGCATTGTAGTCTCGCAGCGATCCGGCGGGCATGGTTCAACCTCGTACGCGCGGCAGGCGCAGCCCCACCCTCCCCCTTGTGGGGAGGGTCGATCGACTGAGCGCAGCGAAGGAGATCGGGGTGGGGATGGTCGCGGTCTTGCGGCGCGCTTTGACCGTGAAACGGAGAACCCCACCCCGCCTGTCTCGCTGTGGTCGGCAGGCGACCTTCCCCACAAGGGGGAGAGTAAAAAAGGTGTCGTCGCCCGACTCCATAAAGAGTCACGCCGCCTTGCGGCGACTCGCCTTCTTCGCGGTCTTTGCGCCCTTGGTCTTCGCGCTCTTGGTCTTTCGCGCCGACGTCTTGCCGGTCGACTTGGCCTTGCCTGCGGAGCCCGACGAACGCGGCTCATCGGCTTCCTTGTCCGCGCCGGCCCTCCCGACGCTGCGCTTCAGCGCATCCATGAGATTGATGACATTGGAGACCGGGGGCGCCTCCTCGATCTCGCGCGGCGGCCGCTTCTCCTCCTTCGCCTTGATCAGTTCGCGCAAGGCGGCTGTGTAGGTGTCCTTGAATTTCTCCGGCTGGAACTCGCCGGCCTTTTTCTCGATCAGCTCTTCGGCGAGCGACACGAGGTCGGCATCGACCTTCTTCGACGGTACCGAATCGAAAAACTCCTCGGGCTTCCTGATCTCGTCGGCATAGCGCAGGGTTTCCATCAGCAGACCCTTGCCATACGGCTTGATGGCCACGATCGAGCCTTGCCCGCGCACCACGAGCTGGCCGAGCCCGATTTTCTTGGTTTTCTTCAGCGCGTCGCGCAGCACGAGATAGGCTTCGGCGGCGTCCTCGTCTTCTTCGGACGGCACCACGTAGAACGGCCGGTCGAAATAGACGTCGTCGATTGCACCCTCGTCGACGAATTGCGACAGGTCGATCGACTTCTTGGCCTCCAGCTTGACGTCATCGATCTCCTCGTCGGTGAGCAGCACGTATTTGTTCTTCTCGACCTCGTAGCCCTTGACGATATCGGCAGCATCGACCGGGCCGACGCCGGGCACCACCTTCTCGTAACGGATGCGTTTGCCCGTCGGCTCATGGATCTGATTGAACGAGATCCGGCTGGTGGACTTGGTGGCGGGAAAGACCTCGACCGGGATCGAAACCAGCGCGAGCCTGATGCGGCCCGACCAATACGCACGCGTGGCCATTGAAAACCCTCAAAACGCAGTGAGCCGCCATTCAAGAAGATAAAGTGGTCCGAACCAAGTCCGGTTCCGTGACATCTTTCGGCGAGAAGCATTGCGATTTCGCCAACGGCCGTTTTAACCTTATCATATTACCGAAACGGGAAGGCGGTGCCCGCGGACGGACAAGGCAGCGCGCCGGCTCCTTCTTTTTGCTGCAACTTGTCCCCAACGCATGCCAGCAGCGGCCGAGCGGCACTGGCGGGGACGCCCTGTTCTCACTACGTTCGCAGCTCGCTCCCCTGAGAATGTCCGTTCGTCGCGACCTGGCGCCGGACCCTTGTGACCTCCAAGACCGGCTCATGAACGACCTGTTCGACTCCAAGAAACCGACGCGCACCGCTTCCGACCGCCGGATCATTTCGATCCGCGGCGCGCGCGAGCACAACCTCAAGAACATTGATGTCGACCTGCCGCGCGATGCCCTCGTGGTGTTCACCGGCCTGTCGGGGTCCGGCAAGTCCTCGCTCGCCTTCGACACGATCTATGCGGAGGGCCAGCGCCGCTACGTCGAAAGCCTCTCGGCCTATGCCCGGCAGTTCCTCGAGATGATGCAGAAGCCGGATGTCGACCAGATCGACGGCCTCTCGCCCGCCATTTCGATCGAGCAGAAGACCACCTCGAAGAACCCGCGCTCGACCGTCGGCACGGTCACCGAAATCTACGACTATATGCGGCTCCTGTTCGCGCGGGTCGGCGTGCCCTATTCGCCCGCGACCGGGCTGCCGATCGAGAGCCAGACCGTGTCGCAGATGGTCGACCGGGTGCTGGCCTTGCCCGAGGGCACGCGGCTCTACATCCTTGCGCCGGTCGTGCGTGACCGGAAGGGTGAATACAGGAAGGAGATCGCCGACTGGATGAAGCGCGGCTTCCAGCGGCTGAAGATCGACGGGCAATATTACGAGATCGCCAACGCCCCCGCGCTCGACAAGAAGTTCAAGCACAATATCGACGTGGTGGTCGACCGCATTGTGGTGCGGCCCGACATCGCCCAGCGCCTCGCGGAAAGCTTCGAGACCGCGCTCGGCCTTGCCGAAGGCATGGCGGTCGCGGAATTTGCGGATGGTGGCGCGGCGGCGGAAGGCAAGCGCCTGAAAGGCAGCCACGCCGAAGAGCGCATCCTGTTCTCCGAGAAATTCGCCTGCCCGGTTTCCGGCTTCACCATTGCCGAGATCGAGCCGCGCCTGTTCTCGTTCAACAATCCGTTCGGCGCCTGCCCGAAATGCGGTGGCCTTGGCGTCGAGCAGCATATCGATGCCGAGCTGGTCATCCCGGACAAGGACGCGACCTTGCGCAAGGGCGCGATCGCCCCATGGGCGAAGTCATCCTCGCCTTATTACGTGCAGACGCTGGAAGCGCTCGGCAAGCACTACAAGTTCACGCTCGACACCAAGTGGAGCAAGCTCGGCAAGAGGACGCAGGACGCCCTCCTCTACGGCTCGGGCGATGACGAGATCAAGTTCACCTACGACGATGGGCTGCGCTCCTACACGACGAAAAAATCGTTCGAGGGCGTGATCACCAACCTGGAGCGCCGGTTCCGCGAAACCGAAAGCGAATGGGCCAGAGAGGAACTCGGCAAGTATTTTTCCGACGTACCGTGCGACGCCTGCAACGGCTATCGACTCAAGCCCGAGGCGCTGTGCGTGAAGATCGGCGGCCTGCATATCGGCGAAGTGTCCGAGATGAGCATCAAGCGCGCCGCGCAATGGTTTGAGACCATCCCCGCGCAGCTCAACAGGCAGCAGAACGAGATCGCGGTCCGCATCCTCAAGGAGATCCGCGACCGGCTGCGCTTCCTCGTCGATGTCGGCCTCGAATATCTGACCCTCGCCCGCGCCTCGGGCACCCTCTCCGGCGGCGAGAGCCAGCGCATCCGCCTCGCCTCGCAGATCGGCTCCGGCCTCACCGGCGTGCTCT
>JBIQKQ010000173.1:0-6383 GCA_044506365.1 Hyphomicrobiales bacterium | reverse complement strand
TGGTGGTGCCCGGCTTCATCACCGATGGCATCGGATTGCTGCTCTTGATCCCGGCGGTCCAGCAGCGGCTCCGCGACGCCGCTCCGGTCGGCCGTTCCCCTCCCGCCAGCCGGGTGCTCGAGCTCGACCGGAGCCAGTGGCGCGACCTTCCAGAGCGGCATGTCGCGGAGGATCGGGACAGACGCCCGAAAGGTGCTCCGAAGCGGACGCCGCGACCCTGACCCCAGTCCAAACCGGCTCGCCCGGACCGCATGCGGAGAACAGAGCCCGGATGCCGGCAATCCTTGTTCCCTCCGAAGCCGTATGTTAGCCACTCCGCCGCAAGCGCCGGCGGCGCGCAACTAGGATTGACGATGGCGAACTCGACCAATGGCGGCCCGCAGCCCGATGCCCAAGCGGCCCCGCCGCAACTCAATGTGCTCGCGCAATATGTGAAGGATTTCTCGTTCGAAAATCCGAATGCGCCCCGCTCGCTGCAACCATCCAATCAGCAGCCGCAGATCAACATTCAGATCAACGTCAATGCCTCCCCCCTTCAGGGCGCGCAGACTCAATCCGACTTTGAGGTCGAACTGAAGATCGAAGGCAAGGCCGAGCTCGGCAGCAGCCTGCTGTTTGCGTTCGATCTGCTATATGGCGGCGTCTTCCGCATCCAGAATGTGCCGCAGGACAGCATCCATCCGGTGCTGATGATCGAATGCCCACGGCTGCTGTTTCCGTTCGCACGCGAACTGATTGCGTCCGTGGTTCGCAACGGCGGCTTTCCCCCGCTCTATATCGATCCGGTCGACTTCGTCGGGCTCTATCGCCAGAAGATGGCAGAGCAGGCTGAACAGCAGCAGCAGCCGAGCTGATTGTCATTCCGGGACGCGAACGCCGTTCGCGCTCCGGGAATCGGGAGCCAACGCTCAGCCAGCATCGCGGATTTACGGGTTCGTCGCTGCGCGCCAACCTGCAATGGCGGCCTCAAACACCATAACTGCGCCACACCGCGTTCTCGCCCAGCGTGGCGATGAATGCGGCATGCGCGGCACGTTCCTCGTCGCTGATGCGCGGTGGCAGGGGCGATGGCCTGACCCGGGTCGTGATACTGCCGCCGAACACAACGGTACGGGACCCGGCCGCCACAAGCCCGAGCGAGGTCTGCCGTGCATCGGTGAGCTCGATATAGACTTCGGCCAGCAGTTCGGCGTCGAGCAGCGCACCGTGCTTGGTGCGCTTGGAATTGTCTATCTTGTAGCGCAGGCAGAGATCGTCGAGCTTGTTCGAAACGCCAGGATGCTTGCGGCGCGCCAGCATGAGCGTATCGATGATACGATCACGGGCAAACGTCGTACGTTTGGCGAGATCGAGTTCCGAATTGATGAAGGCAAGATCGAAATAGCCGTTATGCGCGACCAGCGGGGCGTCCCCGACAAAATCGAGAAACTCGTCGGCGATGTCGTGAAACACCCCGTGCTGCTTCAGAAACTCAATCGACAGCCCATGCACATTAAAGGCCTCGACCGGCATGTCGCGTTCGGGATTGATGTATTTGTGGAAGGTGCGACCGGTCGGAAAGCGGTTGAGCAGCTCGACACAGCCGATCTCCACCAATCGGTGCCCCTGCACCGGATCGAGGCCGGTCGTTTCGGTATCGAAGACGATTTCGCGCAAGGCTCGTGAGGTCCGGCAATGATAGCGAATCAGGATTTCGGCGCCATTGTAGCAATCTTCCTCAGGATTTCGCGCACCTGTTCCCGCGCCGGCTCAATGCCGCGCCCGCTATCCACGATGTAATCGGCGCGGCTTCGCTTCTCCGCATCGGACATTTGCCGCGCGAGCAGCGCCTCGAATTTCTCCGCGGTCATGCCCGGACGATCCATGACTCGCTGCCGCTGAATCTCGGGCGCCGCCGTTACGACCACCACCGCATCGACGAGTTTCTCGCCGCCGGTCTCGAACAGCAGCGGAATATCGAGCACGACGACACCCGCCCCTGCCGCGCGTGCGTTCTCGAGAAACCGCTCGCGTGCCTTCGCCACCAGCGGATGCACGATCGCCTCCAGCCGTTTCATTGCCTCGGCATTGCCAAGCACAGATTGCGCGAGCAGCGCGCGGTCGACCTTGCCGTCGCGCGTCGTACCGGGAAACGCGCGTTCGATCGGCGCCACGGCTTCGCCTTCATACAGCGCATGGACTGCGGCGTCGGCATCGTATACCGGCACGCCCTGCTCCGCGAACATGCGCGCGGTGGTGGACTTGCCCATGCCGATCGAGCCGGTGAGACCGAGGACGATCATGGCGCCGACACTAACGTCCGCTCGTCCCCGCGAAAGCGGGGACCCAGTCCAAAAATCGCGCCCGGCGGCCTTCTGGATACCCGCTTACGCGGGAATGAGCGGACAACAGACAGACCGTCCCAACCCACGTTCCTATTCCTTCAAGAATCCCCGCCCTCGCAAAAAGGCGAGCAGCGGCAAGAGCGGCATGCCAAGGATGGTGAAGTAGTCGCCCTCCACACGCTCGAACAGATGCACGCCGAGCTTCTCGAGCTGATAGCCGCCGACGCTCTGGGTCACCGAGGATCCGGCGGCTTCGAGATAGTCTTCGAGGAAGCGATCGGAAAAATCCCGCACGCGAAGCCGCGCGGTATCCACCACGCGAAACAGCACCGAACCATCCTGTACAACCGTCACCGCCGAATGCAGCGTGTGAGTCTGGCCGCGCAGCAGTAGCAACTGCTCGCGCGCATCGTCACGGCTCGTCGGCTTGTTGAATCGCACGGATCCCATTGCGAGCGTCTGATCGGCGCCGACGACCAGACGCGACGGCGACTTGAACGAGACCGCGCTTGCCTTCTCCCAGGATAGAAGAAGCGCAAGCTCGTCCGGATCGCGCCGTTCGCCGAGCGAGCGTTCGAGCGCGCGCTCATCGATCGTCGCATGGACGATCTCAATCGGAATGCCGGCCGCGCTCAACATGGTGCGGCGCGCCAGACTCTTGGAGGCGAGTATCAGCGGAGCCGGGGCGGACCAGAACTGCATCTATACCGATGTCCCGTGCGCTATCCGCTAGAAAGCCGGCGCGCGCCGCTTCTCGACCAGAAGCTGGAGCACGGCAGCTGCGGTCTCCTCAATCGAGCGGCGCGATACATCGATCAGCGGCCACTGGTGACGCGCGCAAAGCTTGCGGGAGAAATTGACTTCTTCCGCCACCGCCTGCCGGTCGATATACGCCGCCTCGCTATGGTGCGCCTTCAATCCCAGAAGCCTGTTCTGCCGGATCTGCACGATGCGTTCCGGGCTCGCGAATAACCCCACCACCAGCGGTTTCGTCAAGTTTTCGAGCTGCGGCGGCACCGGAACCCCGGGCACCAGCGGATAGTTCGCGGTCTTGATCCCGCGATTGGCGAGATAGATCGATGTCGGGGTTTTCGAGGTCCGCGACACGCCGACCAGCACGACATCCGCCTGTTCGAGGTCATCCACATGCTGACCATCATCGTGCAGCATAGTGTAGTTGAGGGCGTCGATCCGCTTGAAATACTCGGCATTCAGCGTGTGCTGAGCGCCGACGCGCGGGGTCGTGGTGGCGCCGAGATAGGACTGGAAGACCCGCAAGACCGGCCCGAGGATCGAGCGGCAGGGCAGGCTCAACGCCTCGCATTTCTTCTCCAGGCGATCGATCAGCTCATGGTCCAGCAGCGTGTACAGCACGATCCCGGGCGCCTCCTCAATTTCAGTCAGCACCCGGTCGAGCTGCTTCGCGGTCCTGATCAGGGGATACACATGCTCAATCGGCGAGATATGGGCGTATTGGGCGGTCGCCGCATGCGCCACCGTCGTCAGGGTCTCGCCGGTGGAATCGGAGACCAGATGCAGGTGGAAATAGCTCGGATTGCGATGCGGCAAGGGACGGTCCGGACCGGGGATATGCACAGAACGACCTGTGCGGCGGTGGGGAGAAGGCCATGCCGGACGCCAAAGCGCAAGGCTGGCCGCCGGTGCGCGGCACCGGCGGTCCACATGACTGCCGGGTTGGACAGCATCCGCAAAATTTCCGATGCTGACGTTGATTTGCGGAGGACCTCGCGCCCTCTCTTGAAATCAAGCCTCCTATGCCTTTGGATTCAACGGGTTGCGGGCTGTTGACAAATGTGAAAAGGCCCAGCCGGAAAACGGGGATTTGTGTGCAAATGACGCGGCTGATTGCATGAGAGACTCGTGAGTCCAATCAACCACGTAGAAAAAACTGAAGAGAAGATTCTTAGAGTCTTGAAGGAAGGATGCCCGCGGTGAGTGCCGTTGTGAACAAACCCCTCCTGAAGGTGCTGAGCGGGCACCGCGAGAAGACACCGCCGGTCTGGATGATGCGGCAGGCGGGCCGCTACCTTCCCGAGTACCGTGCAACGCGCGAGCTCGCCGGCTCGTTCCTCAACCTCTGCTTCAATCCACAACTGGCTGCTGAAGTGACGCTGCAGCCGATCCGCAGGTTCAACTTCGACGGAGCCATCCTGTTCTCCGATATCTTAGTAATTCCTTACGCCCTCGGCCGGACGGTCGATTTCGTTGTGGGCGAAGGACCGAAGCTCGAGCCGATCACCGAGCCGCGTACGATTCAGGAGATCCGCCGCGAGGTCGACCACGGGATGCTCGACCCGGTCTATGAGACGATCCGGCAGGTGAAACGGCAATTGCCGGAGAACGTGACGTTTCTGGGCTTTTGCGGCGCGCCCTGGACCGTTGCGACCTACATGATTGCGGGGCGTGGGACGCCGGACCAGGCCCCTGCTCGGCTGTTCGCCTATCGTCACCCGGATGCGTTCGACGATCTGATCAATGTGCTGGTGAAGGCCTCGGCCGAATATCTGATCCGGCAGCTGCAGGCTGGCGTCGATGCGGTGCAGATTTTCGATACCTGGGCCGGCGTCCTGCCGCCGGAAGAATTTGCGCGCTGGTCGATCGCGCCGACGCGCCGGATCGTGCTGGCGGTACGCGAGGCCGTGCCCGATGCGAAGATCATTGGCTTTCCGCGCGGCGCGGGCGCATCGCTCGCGCATTATGCGACCGAAGTTCCGGTCAACGCGGTCGGGCTCGACTGGATGATCGACAAGACCTTCGCACGCGAGCGCATCCAGAAGGTCAAGCCGGTTCAGGGCAATCTCGACCCGCTCGTCTTGATCGCCGGTGGTCGCGCGCTCGATGAATCGGTGGATGCGGTGATGCGCGCGTTTTCCGACGGGCCGTTCATCTTCAACCTTGGCCACGGTATCACGCCGGAGACGCCGATCGCGCATGTGGAGCGGATGGTGCGGCGGGTGAGAGGCCAGTAGCCGCAATGCAGGCGCCCAAAGTCGTGCTGCGTGCAGTGACCGCGGTGGTCCTGGTCGCGGTCCTGGCACTCCTTCTGGTGTGGTGGAATCCCACCGATTTGTTTTTGTGGCTCAAGGCTTTGCACGTCATCGCGGTCATCGCCTGGATGGCCGGGATGCTCTATCTGCCGCGGCTGTTCGTCTATCATTGCGTGGCGGAGCCAGGGTCCAGCCAATCCGAGACCTTCAAGGTGATGGAACGGCGCCTGCTGCGGGCGATCATCAATCCGGCCATGGCGGTGACCTGGGTGGTTGGGCTGTGGCTGATGTGGGCGGGCGGATTCCTCGGCAGCGGCTGGATGCACGCCAAACTTGTGCTGGTCCTCGCCATGTCGGCGGTGCACGGAATGCTGTCGCGCTGGGTGCGCGACTTTGCCGCTGACCGGAACCGGCATAGCCAGAAATTCTACAGAATTATCAATGAGATACCTACAATCCTGATGATCGGAATCGTGATTCTGGTCATCGTCAAACCGTTCTGATTTCAACAGCTCTGTCCGGCTGCCACAGAACCGCCACTTGCGGAATCGCTGGCTGGTTCGTATCTTTCGTCATCCCCCCGAACGCAGGCGGATGCCAGTCAGCGCCATCGGTCGATCCGTAAAGGCGCAAGCATCGGCCGGGACGTAATGCCCGTCAGCCAAGACTTTCGGCAAGACCCTCCGGCCAAGACCTGCGGAATCCTTTCCTGAATTGCCGCCGCTGTTTCGATTTTTCGTCTGGCGCCGGTGATCATCATCCCAAGGACTACCCCCGATGCGGGAAGTAAAGCTTCAAGACCTCAAGACCAAAACCCCCGTTGAACTTCTCTCCTTCGCCGAAGAGCAGGAGATCGAAAACGCCAGCACGCTGCGCAAGCAGGAGCTGATGTTCGCGATTCTCAAACAGCTTGCCCAGAAGGAAATCGACATTGTCGGCGAAGGCGTCGTCGAAGTGCTCTCCGACGGGTTCGGATTTCTTCGCTCGCCGGAAGCGAATTACCTGCCCGGTCCCGACGATATCTACGTCTCGCCCTCGCAGATCAGAAGGT
>JBIQKQ010000009.1:0-41363 GCA_044506365.1 Hyphomicrobiales bacterium | reverse complement strand
GGAACGCCGACGCAATCGGCGGTCCGTGGTGACTATCGCTCATGCGCTTTCACACATCGCGCATGGGGCCATGGGCTTGGCTGAAAGCCCGGCGTTCCGCGCGCCCTTGCTTCTCGCAAGGGATGGAATGCGAAGCTGGACTTCGGGCGCGCCCGCGCCGGCCAAAAAACAGGGCCGGCGGAGCGTTGTCTTTCTCATACGCCGCGCTCTTCTCCCTCCACCCGGCTCGCTGGCGCTCGCCACCCTCCCCGCAAGCGGGGGGAGGGAGAAGAGGAGAGAGCATCGTTCGGGGAAAGCGACAGCTGCGTGAGACGTGCCGCTAGAGACCACTCACGACAGGCTCGGCAGATTCAGTCCCTGCTGCTTCGCCCAGTCGATCGCCTCGTCATAGCCCGCATCAGCGTGGCGCATCACGCCGGTGCCCGGATCGTTCCAGAGCACGCGCTCGACGCGCTTGCCCGCTTCCGGCGTACCGTCGCAGACAATGACCATGCCGGCATGCTGCGAATAGCCGATGCCGACGCCGCCGCCGTGATGGATCGACACCCAGGTGGCGCCGCTCGCGCAATTCAGAAGCGCGTTGAGCAGCGGCCAGTCGGAGACCGCGTCCGAGCCGTCCTTCATCGCCTCGGTCTCGCGGTTGGGCGAGGCGACCGAGCCGGAATCGAGATGATCGCGGCCGATCACCACCGGCGCTTTCAGTTCGCCCTTCGCAACCATCTCATTGAACGCAAGGCCGATGCGATGCCGGTCACCCAAGCCGACCCAGCAGATGCGCGCCGGCAATCCCTGGAAGTGGATGCGCTGGCGCGCCATGTCGAGCCAGTGATGCAGATGCTTGTCGTTGGGCATCAGCTCCTTCACCTTGGCATCGGTCTTGTAGATGTCTTCCGGATCGCCCGACAGCGCGGCCCATCGGAACGGCCCGATCCCGCGGCAGAACAGCGGGCGGATATAGGCCGGAACGAAACCGGGGAAATCGAACGCATCCTTTACGCCCATGTCGAAGGCGCGCTGGCGGATGTTGTTGCCGTAGTCGAGTGTCGGAATGCCCTGCCGGTGGAAGTCGAGCATCGCGCGCACATGCACCGCCATGCTTTCCTTCGCCGCCTGTTCGACCGCCTTCGGATCGCGCTCGCGCTTCTCCTCCCATTCGGCAAGCGTCCAGCCGGCCGGCAGGTAGCCGTTGATCGGATCATGCGCGGACGTCTGGTCGGTGACCGCATCGGGCTTCACGCCGCGCCGCACCAGTTCGGGATACATCTCCGCCGCATTGCCGAGGACGGCAACCGATACCGGCTTCTTGTCCTTGCCGGCGCGCTCGATAATGGTCAGCGCCTCGTCGAGGTCCTTGGCCTGCATGTCGACATAGCCGGTGCGCAGCCGCATCTCGATGCGCGAGGGCTGGCATTCGATCGCCAGCATCGACGCGCCCGCCATGGTCGCCGCGAGCGGCTGCGCGCCGCCCATGCCGCCGAGCCCCGCGGTCAGGATCCATTTGCCCTTGAGGTTGCCGCCATAATGCTGGCGGCCGGCCTCCACGAAGGTCTCGTAGGTGCCCTGAACGATGCCCTGCGAGCCGATATAGATCCACGAGCCCGCGGTCATCTGGCCGTACATCATCAGGCCCTTGCGATCGAGCTCGGTGAAGTAATCGAGCGTCGCCCAGTGCGGCACGATGTTGGAATTGGCGATCAGGACACGCGGCGCATCCGCATGCGTTCTGAAAATGCCGACCGGCTTGCCCGATTGCACCAGCAACGTCTCGTCGCCTTCCAGCGCCTTCAGCGAGGAAACGATGCGGTCATAGCTCTCCCAGTCGCGCGCCGCTCTGCCGATGCCGCCATAGACCACAAGCTCGTGCGGCTTTTCGGCGACGTCCGGATCGAGATTGTTCATCAGCATGCGCAGCGGCGCCTCGGACTGCCAACTTTTGCAGGACATCACCGGGCCGCGCGGTGCGCGAATGATGCGGTCATTGTCGAGACGTTTGAGCATGATGAACCTTCAATCGTCGAGAGCGGGAAGTGTGATCGGACGCACCGCATCGATCAATGCGCCGGATGTTACGAGCGCGGTCGCGGCTTCGATATCCGGCGCCATCTTGCGGTCGGTTTCGAGTTTCGGAACATGCCGCCGCAGCAAGCCGCGCGCGCGCTCGAGCGCCGGGCTGGACAGAAGCGGCACGTGAAAGTCGCAGCCCTGCGCGGCGGCCAGCAACTCGATGCCGACGACATGGGCCGCATTCCGCGCCATTGCCCCCAGCCGCCGCGCCCCATGCGCGGCCATCGAGACATGGTCCTCCTGGTTCGCCGACGTCGGAATCGAGTCCACGCTTGCCGGCATCGCCATCTGCTTGTTCTCGGAGACCAGCGCCGCGGCTGTCACCTGCGCGATCATGAAGCCGGAATTGAGGCCGGGCTGCGGCGTCAGAAACGGGGGCAGGCCCGACAAGACCGGATCGGTCAGCATGGCGATCCGGCGTTCGGCGAGCGATCCGATCTCGCAGATCGCGAGCGCCAGCATGTCGGCGGCGAAGGCCACCGGCTCGGCGTGGAAGTTGCCCCCGGATACGACCTCGCCGGTATCGGCCATGACCAGCGGGTTGTCGGAGACGCCGTTCGCTTCGATCACCAGGGTCGTCGCAGCCTGCCGCATCACATCAAGCGCGGCACCCATCACCTGCGGCTGGCAGCGCAGGCAATACGGATCCTGGATCCGGTCGTCGATGGTGCGATGCGAGGCGCGGATGCCGCTGCCACACATCAGGGAACGCAAGCCGGCGGCGACATCGATCTGCCCGCGATGGCCGCGCAGCGCCTGGATGCGCGGATCGAACGGCGTATCCGAGCCACGCGCGGCATCGGTCGACAGCGCGCCGGTGACGAGCGCGGACTGCAGCACCCGCTCGATATCGAACAGCGCGGCGAGCGCATGCGCCGTCGAGAATTGCGTGCCGTTGAGCAACGCCAGTCCTTCTTTCGGGCCGAGCGTCACCGGCTCGAGCCCGGCGCGGCCGAGCGCATAGACCGCGGGCATCCGCTCGCCGCCATAGAACGCGTCTCCTTCGCCGATCATCGTGGCTGCGAGATGCGCGAGCGGCGCGAGATCGCCGGATGCGCCGACCGAGCCCTGCGCTGGGATCGCCGGGATCACGTTGCCGGCAATCATGCCCTGCAGCAGTTGCATGGTCTCGCGCCGCACGCCGGATGCGCCGCGGGCGAGGCTGACAAGCTTGAGCGACATCATCAGGCGTACGATACGGGCGGGGACGAGATCGCCGACGCCGGCCGCATGCGACAGCACCAGATTGCGCTGCAGTGTCTCGAGGTCGCGGTCGGCGATCCGTACATTGGCGAGTTTGCCGAAACCGGTATTGATGCCGTAAACGGCCTCGCCTTTCTTCACGATAGCCGCGATAGCTGCGGCGCCCTCGTCCACCTGCGCGTAAACCTGCGGTGAAAAGGACAATCCCGCGCCGCGCGCCAGGCTGCGCCACGCGGGCAGCGCCAGCGCCTCGCCGGAGAAGGTTACGGTGTCACTCATTTGCCGTTCCGCACCCGCGCATGCAGGGGATTGAGGCCGAGCCGGTACACCAGTTCGGCTGCGCGCTCGATGTCCCAGATCGCGAGGTCACAGGCCTTGCCGGTCTCGATGGTGCCGATGTCGCCCAGCCGGCCGAGCGCACGCGCGGCCACGCGGGTGACGCCGGCAAGGGCTTCTTCCACGGTGAGACGGAACAGCGTCGAGGCCATGTTCATGGTCAGCAGCAGCGAGGTGATCGGCGAGGTGCCGGGATTGCAGTCGGTGGCAATCGCGATCGGTACCTTGTGCCGCCGGAAGGCGTCGACCGGCGGCAGCTGCTTTTCACGCAGCACGTAGAATGCACCGGGCAGCAGCACGGCGACGGTGCCAGCCTGCGCCATCGCGGCGACCCCAGTCTCGTCGGTATATTCGAGATGGTCGGCGGACAGGGCGTCGTAGCGCGCGGCGAGCGCAGCACCGTGCAGGTTCGACAGTTGGTCGGCATGCAGCTTGACCGGCAGTCCGCTGGCTTTCGCCGCGTCGAAAACGCGCGCGGTCTGTTCGGGCGAGAATGCAATTCCCTCGCAGAACGCATCGACGGCATCGGCAAGTCCGGCCTGCCTGATCTGCGGGATCATGGCGCAAACCTTGGCAATGAACGCGTCCTTGTCCTTGTCGGTATTTTGCGCTTCCGGCGGCATGGCGTGTGCGCCGAGGAACGTCGTCGTGACCCCGACGTCGCGCTCGCGCCCGAGCCGGCGCGCCGCGCGGAGCATCTTGGTTTCGCTGACGAGGTCGAGGCCGTAGCCGGACTTGATCTCGATGGTGGTCACGCCTTCGGCGAGGAGGGCATCGAGACGCCTGAGCGACTGCGCAACAAGCTGATCCTCGCCCGCTGCGCGGGTCGCCTTCACGGTCGAGACGATGCCGCCGCCGGCGCGGGCGATCTCCTCATAGCTCGCACCCTTCAGGCGCAATTCGAATTCATGGGCGCGGTCGCCCGCATAGACGATGTGGGTATGGCAGTCGATCAGGCCCGGCGTGATCCAGCGGCCGTCCAGCTTGACCGTTTTTGCTGCATCCCAGCCGGTCGGCAGGTCGCCTTCGGGGCCGACAAAGGCGATGCGCCCATCTTTCGCGGCGATGGCGCCCGTGACTTCGCCCAATTCGCCGGCCTTGCCGTCGCGCCCCGGGGAAAGCGTCGCGATCCGAGCATCGCGCCAGATTGTGTCGAAACGCATGGACTTTCTCTTCCGTCATTCCGGGACGCGCGCAAGGCTCAAACCGGGACTCCAGCGGCGACTACTCGAATTTGCATCCGGATACCGAGTTCGGCGCTGCGCGCCTTGGCAGAATGACGATATAGAAGTCCGAGACCACATGTCGAGCGAGGCTGGCATGCACACATATCACTTCGACCGGGCCTTTCTGCCATCCGGCTGGGCGGACGACGTGCGCGTCGATGTAGCCGATGACGGCATGATCGCGGCCGTCTCCGCCGGCAGCAGCCGAAGCGGCGCCGAGCGGATCGCCGGCATCGCGCTACCCGGCATGCCGAACCTGCATTGCCATGCCTTCCAGCGGGGCATGGCCGGCCTTGCCGAACGTCGTGGCCCGGCCGGCGACAGCTTCTGGACCTGGCGCGAGGTGATGTACCGCTTCCTGTCGGCGCTCACCCCCGAGGATGTCGAGGCGATCGCTGCCTATGCCTATTTGGAAATGCTGGAGACCGGCTTCACGACCGTCGGTGAGTTCCATTATCTGCATCACGATCCCGCCGGCAGACCCTACGCGGATCTCGGCGAGATGGCCGCACGCATCGCCGCGGCGAGCGCCGCCACCGGGATCGGGCTGACGCTGCTTCCGTCCCTTTATACATTCGGTGGCTTTGGCGGCGCTGCGCCCAATCCCGGACAGATCCGCTTCATCAATCCGACCGAACGCTTCGTCTCCCTTATGGTCCGCTCGCGCGAGATCGTTGCAAAGCTGCTGAACGCGCGGATCGGCATTGCGCCGCATTCGCTGCGCGCGGTGTCGCCAGAGCAATTGCGCGAGGTCACCGCGATTTTCGCGGAGGGGCCGGTGCATATCCATGCGGCCGAGCAGACGAAAGAGGTGGACGATTGCGTCACGAGCCTCGGTACGCGTCCGGTGCAATGGTTGCTCGACGAGCTGGGTCTCGACGAGCGCTGGTGTCTGATCCATGCGACCCACATGACGCAGGACGAGACGACGCAGCTCGCGCAGTCGGGCGCGGTTGCGGGTCTGTGTCCGCTCACTGAGGGCAGTCTTGGCGACGGTATTTTCAACGGCGAGCGTTATCTCGGCGCCGGCGGGCGCTTCGGTATCGGCACCGATTCCAATATCCAGATCGATGCGCCGGCCGAATTGCGGCAGCTCGAATATTCGCAGCGGCTGAAGGCGCGCGCCCGCAATGTGATGACCCGGACGGAAGGCGAATCGACCGGCCGTTCACTCTACACCCGCGCTCTCTCGGGCGGTGCGCAGGCGCTGGCGCAGCCGATCGGTGCGATTGCGGAGGGGCATCGCGGCGACATCGTGCTGCTTGACGGGGAGCACCCGGATCTCGCCGGCGCATCCGGCGACATGGTGTTCGACGTGCTGGTGTTTTCTGCAGGCCGCAGTCTGATCGGGTCGGTCATCGCAGGCGGGGAGCCGGTGGTGACCGGCGGCCGTCATCATGCCCGCGAGCGGATTGCGAACCGCTATCGCGAAACCGTATCGCGTCTGGCGCGATCCTGATCCGCGCCTTTCATGCAATGAGCCGCTATTCGCGACGATAGTTCTTCAGCCCCGGCCGATAGGACTTCTCCTCAAGGAACTGGTCCATGCCCTTCTTGCGGCCCTGCTCCGGATCGGTCGAGTAGGTGGCCTGCGCCTTGGCGTAGAGATACTCTTCCGCCTCGTCCCAGGACATCGATTTGAGGCGGCGTCCGGTGTCCTTGACCGCCCACAGGACGTGCGGGTTCTTTTCCATCAGCTTGCGCGCCAGCGCCTCGGTGCGTTCGCGCAGTTGTGCGCGCGGGACACTCTCGTTCACGAGGCGCATGGCGGCGGCCTTGCGGCCATCGAAGGTATCACCAGTCATCATGTAATACATCGCGTCGGCGTGGCTCACCTTGTCCGCGAAGGCCTTCGCGACGTTGCCTGCCGGGATGATGCCCCAGTTGATCTCGGACAGACCGAAGGTCGCCTCGTCGGCGCAGATCGCGAGGTCGCAGGAGCAGAGCGGTGTGAAAGCGCCGCCGAAGCACCAGCCGTTCACCATCGCGATCGTCGGCTTCGGGAAGGTCTGCAGCCGCCGCCACTGCCAGGCCATCGAGTCGCGCCGCACCCGCATCACTTCGACCGGAGTCGCCTTGTCGACTTCCTTGAAATATTCCTTCAGGTCCATGCCGGATGAGAACGACTCGCCCGCGCCGGTCAGGACCAGCACCTTGCAACGGTCATCGACTTCGAGCGCGTCGAGGACCTGCAGCATTTCCCGATTGAGAGTCGGACTGAGCGCGTTCTTCTTCTCGGGGCGGTTCAGCGTAACGAAGGCGATACCGTCATCGAAGTCGATCTTGACCGTCTGCCATGCATCGGTGAGCCGCTCCGGGGCGGAGGAGGCGGGATTTGCCATCGTGATGTTTTTCCTGCTTCGCCTATCGTTTTTCGAGGCCGGCCTTTTCCGCAACCTCTTTCCAGAGCTTGACCTGGCTGCGCACTTTCTCGGTCACCTCAGCAGGCGCGCTCGAGACCGGGACGCTGCCGAGGCTTTTCAGCTTTTCCGAGACGGATGGCACCGCGATGGCGCGCCGGACCTCGGCATTCAGCTTGTCGACGATCGGCTTCGCGACACCCTTCGTGGTGGCGATGCCGGTCCAGGCCAGCACTTCGAAGCCGGGCGCGCCGCTTTCGGCAATGGTTGGCACATTCGGCATGGACGGCCAGCGTTGCTTGCCGGACGCCGCGAGCGCACGAAACTTGCCGGCTTCAATGTGACCGAAAATGGCGGTGCCCGGCGCGATGATGAAATCGACGTTATCGGAAAGCAGCGCCGTGACCGCGCCGGCATCGCCGCGATACGGAACATGGATGAACTTGCTCTTCAGCGACACGGCCAACAGTTCGGAGCACATGTGCTGGCCGGTGCCGACGCCGGCGGTTCCGACCGTCAGCGCGCCAGGCTTTTCGCGCACCTCTTTTACGAGGTCGTCGATCGTCTTGAAGCGCGAGTTCGCGCCGACAACGATGAAAAATGGAAACTCTGATACGGTCGAGACGAACGAGAAGTCTTCGACGGGGTCAAAGCCCAGTGACTTGTTGAGCGCCGGTGAGATGACGTGACCGGTGGTGAACAGCACGATCGAATAGCCGTCAGGATCGGCTTTGGCGACCGTATCGGAGGCGAGGTTGCCGCCAGCCCCCACCTTGGCTTCGTTGACGAAGCCAGGCTTGAAAGTCTTCGACATTTCCTCCGCCAGCACACGCGAGATCGTGTCGGCATTGCCGCCGGGCGCGAAGCCTTGCAGGAAGCGGATCGGTCTCGTGGGATAATCCTGCGCACAGGCGGCGTCGAACGCGAAGATCGCCCCGGCCAGGGCAACGGCAAGCCGAAACATGGAAAAATCCTCCCGATAAGCTTTTTGTTATCGGGAGGTTATCCGGACTCATGCGCCGCTGACAATTGCTCCGGACGCATGGGTGATGAAATCACGCGCGAGCGCGATATCGGCCTGTGACAATCCGTGCCCGGCCGGCAGCGTCCGATGTTGCACATCCGCGCCGGTATCTTTCAGCATTGCGGCAAGGCGGTCGGCATTCGCGGCCGGCACCATCGGATCCATCGACCCTGACAGTATCAGCACAGGCTTGCCGGTGAGATTTGCGACGGGTGGCTCCGACATCGGGACCATGGCGCGGATCAGCACGGCCCCGACGAGCGCCTCCGGCCGCAGCAGCAAGGTTGCGGCCGCAATGTTTGCGCCGTTGGAAAAGCCGAGCGCGAGCGGCGCCGGCAATCCATAAGCCTCGCGCGCCTCGGCGATGAAGTCGGCCAGTTCGTTTGCGCGCCGCTTCACGTCGTCCTCATCGAAGACGCCTTCAGCAAGCCTGCGAAAGAAGCGCGGCATGCCGCCTTCGAGAACCTTGCCTCGCGGCGAAAGCAGGGCCGCGTCCGGTGCGACCATCCGGCCGACCCCGATCAGGTCGTTCTCGTCGCCTCCGGTACCGTGCAGCAGCAGCACCGGCGGCGCGGTGAGGTTGGCGCCGGCTTCGAAGCGGTGGATGAATGAGAGCTGAGTCGCTGTGGTCATGACGGACCTCGTGTGTGATCGAGACTCCTCCCGCCAGCCCGGCGGGAGGAGCAACGCGCATCAGGCGACTTCGGGCAGGACCTGCTCGATCTCGCGACGCCGGCTTTCGTAAACCGGCGGCAGCTTGAGCGATTGCCCGAGCGAAGCCACCGGTTCGTCGATCGCAAAGCCGGGCACGTCGGTTGCGATTTCGAACAGCACATGCCCCGGTTCGCGAAAATAAACCGAGCGGAAATAGTTACGGTCCTTCTGCTCCGTGGTGTGGATGCCGTGGTTTTCCGCGAGCTTCTTCGCCATCGCGAGTTCCTCGGCATCGTTGGCAGCCCGGAACGCGACATGGTGCACCGAACCTGCGCCCAGGCGCCCGGGTAGAAACGCGCCCGCCTCGTGGATGTCGACGATGCCGCCGATCGCGGTGTCGCCAGCCTTGAAGCGCACGATGTGGTCTTCGCGTCCGACTTCGCTGAAACCAAGCACATCGGTCAAGATCGCACCCGTCGGCGCCACCTCCTTCAGCAGCAGGTTCACGCTGTGGAAACCGCGGATGGCGAATTCCGCAGGCACGTCGCTGCCATTCCAGGCCGGTTCTTGCTCAATGCCGGGCAGGGCGATCAGCGCGAGCCGCATGCCGTCCGGGTCGCGGAACGACACGATGGTCTCGCCAAAGCGGCGTGCGGGCGAGTCATGCGCCACGCCCTTCTCGACAAAGCGATGCGTCCAGTAGCCGATTGCGCCCTCCGGCACGCGGAACACCGTTTCCTGAGTCTCGCCGACGCCAAGCCGTCCGGCTGCCGCGTGCTCCCATGGAAAGAATGTCAGGATGGTGCCGGGCGAACCGGACTCGTCGCCGAAATAGAAATGATAGGTGCCGGGATCGTCGAAATTCACCGTCCTCTTCACGAGGCGCAGACCGAGCGTGCGGGTGTAGAAATCCAGATTGCGTCGCGCCGGTCCGGCGATTGCGGTGACGTGGTGGATGCCGTGGCTGGCAATGGCGGTCATAGGTTGATCCTCCTTCGGCGCCGGCCGGGCGCCGTTTTCAGCCCCGAAAGATATTGACCCTGTATCGCTAATAAATAGAAACTCATGAAAATCATTGTTTCCAGGATTTGCACGTGCTGCCTGACCTCGAAGGACTCGCGGTTTTCGCCAAGGTTGCCGAACTGCGCTCGTTTTCGGCCGTGTCGGCGGAACTCGGCCTGTCGAAGCCGACCGTGTCGAAGGCGGTCGCGCGGCTGGAGGAGCGGCTTGGCACCCGTTTGTTCAACCGGACGTCCCGCCGGCTCGCTTTGACCGACGCGGGCCGGATTCTGCTGCAACGCGCGTCCCGCATGCTGTCGGAGGCGGAAGCCGCTGAAAGCGAAGCGCGCGCCCAGTCGGCGGTGCCGCGCGGTTTGGTGCGGCTCGCCGCCCCAATGTCCTTCGGGCTGAGCGAAGTCGCGCCGGTGCTGCCGGATTTTTTCGCGCAATACCCCGATGTCTCCATCGACCTGCATCTGAGCGACGCGGCCGTCGATCTGATCGGCGAGGGGTTCGATGCAGCCTTGCGAATTGCCGCGCTTGCCGACTCGTCGCTGCTGGCGCGGCGGCTCTGTGCGGTGCCGCGTGTGGTGGTTGCCGCCCCGTCCTATCTGAAGGCCAAGGGTACGCCGGACCATCCGCGCGACCTCACGGCGCATGCGTGCCTGGGATATGCCTATCTGCCTGCCACGGATGTTTGGCGCTTTTCGAATCGTGCGGGGGAGGAAGTTGCCGTGCGGACCGCTGGCCCGTTGCGCGCAAACAATGCCGAGGCGCTGATGCCCGCCCTGCTGGGAGGATACGGGCTTGCCGTGCAGCCGGTCTTTCTGGTGCGGGAGGCGTTGGCGCAGCGGCGGCTGGTGACGGTGCTGGCGGATTGGTCACCGCCGGAGATTGCGTTGCATCTCGTGATGCCGCCCGGCGGCCCGCGTCCAGCGCGCGTCGAGGCTCTTGTCGAATTCCTGCGCGCGCGGTTCAGGCGCGATGTCTGAACGGTTGCCGCAAAGGCGAGGCCGAACGCGCGTAGTTAACTGTTTCCTATAGGTTTGGTGCAATTTTACAGCGCAGTAAGCGATTTCTTCTCTGAGCCTGCGCGGTTGTTCCGTCTGTCCCAGGTCTTCACCGTCGGAGTTCGCCGATTGGCCTCAGAAAGAGGGCAATGAGCAGCGGAATGATGCGATGACTCTCGGTGCGACCCGGCCCGAAACGGCGGCCGAAATCCCTTCTTCGGGTGACTGGCAGAATGCCGCAGCCATGCGCGTCATATCGCCCCCGACCCAGATCATCAGCTTCGCTATCGACGACGACCAGTACGGCGTCGACATCATGGCGGTCCGCGAGATCAAGGGATGGTCGGAAATCACTCATCTGCCGCGCCAGCCGGATTCGGTGCGCGGAGTGCTCAATCTGCGCGGCGCCATTGTTCCGATTATCGACCTGCGCTGCCGCTTCGGCCAAGGGCTGACGGATGCCTCGCCGATCCATGTCGTCATCATCGTGCAGGTTGGAGCGCGACAGGTCGGACTTCTGGCCGACCGGGTGCTCGACATCGTCTCGTTTGACGCAAGTCAGGTCCAGGCGGTTCCCAAAATCGCGCAGGCCTCCCGTATCGATTTCCTTTCCGGGCTGGTCACGGTCGACAATGCGATGATCGCGCTCATCGATCTCTACAATCTCCTGTCGGTTCCGGTCGGTGAGGCCGAACGCATACAGGCCAATTAGCCCGCACTTGATGTTCAAGATCGCGCATTTGCTCGCGCAAGCGGGCGGACAGGATCGGGAAGAGTTCCAGGACATCATGGTGCGACGGGCGCGCGGCGCAGCCGCGGCAATCGCGATCGGCGATCCGGCGGTCACGGAGGCGGCGCGGGAATTTATCTTCTCGGACGCGGATTTCCGCAGTCTGGCGCAGCTCGCGCATCGGCATGCCGGCATTGCGCTGTCCGACAGCAAGCGCAATCTCGTTTATACCCGCGTGTCGCGCCGGCTGCGCGCGCTCGGGTTCACCGCCTTCAAGGACTATCGGAACTATCTCGCCGGGAATGCCGGTGAACTGGAAAGCTTCATCAACGCGATATCGACCAATCTCACGAAGTTCTTCCGTGAGGCTCATCACTTCGACCATTTCCGCAGCCATGCGGTGCTGCCGTTCATCAACGGCGGAAGGCGCGGCGATGGCCGTTTTCGCGTATGGTCAGCGGGCTGCTCCACGGGCGAGGAGCCGTACACCATTGCCGCCGTCCTCAGACGGGAAATCCCGAGCAGTACGCGCCATGACATTCGCATCCTGGCGACCGACATCGATACCGATGTGCTCGCAAAGGCGGCGCGAGGCGTATATCCGATTGGCGGCGTCGACAATATTCCGCGAATGTACCGAGAATACTTCGAGCCGGTGGGCGAAAGCCGAGGCGGCGAAGACCTGAAAGCCACCGAAAACATTCGATCGCTGATCGTATTCCGGCGGCTCAACCTGATCGAGCAGTGGCCCTTTCGTGGGAAATTTGACGCGGTGTTCTGTCGCAACGTGATGATTTATTTCGATCACGCCACGAAAGCAGCGCTGATCGAACGATTCATCGAGTGCATCAAGCCGGGCGGTTTTCTCTACATCGGGCATTCGGAATCGTTTCACGGATCGCACCCGCAGCTTCAGCTCGTCAGCCGCACCACTTACCGGAGAAGGGCATGAGCGTCGCGGCTGCCGGCACGCGCCGATTTTATGATCCGGCGATCGGAACCTGGATGGTCAAGATCTTCCCCGGTGAGTTTTATGTCACCGACAAGGCCGACGAGACCCTGGTGACAGTGCTTGGTTCCTGCGTCGCCGCCTGCATTCGCGATCCGCGGCTTGGCATCGGCGGAATGAACCATTTCATGCTGCCGCAGGGACGCACCGGCAGCTGGGGACGTGATCTGGAATCGGCGCGGTTCGGCAATTTCGCCATGGAGAAGCTGATCAACGAACTGATGAAAATGGGCTGCGCCCGCGAGGCGCTCGAGATCAAGGTGTTCGGCGGCGGCAATGTAACCGAGAGCAATATCTCGGTCGGCACCGACAACGCGCAATTCGCTCTCCGGTACCTCGAAGCGGAGCGGCTGCGATGCATCGCCCAGGATCTGGGTGGACGATTTCCGCGGCGCATCCATTACTCGCCGGCGACCGGTCGCGTGGTGCGACGCCTGCTCGGGCGCGACGCATCCGGTGCGATCGCACGCGACGAACTCGAACATGCAAAGCGCCTGTCGACGCGCGCGCCGGCCGGCGAAATCGAATTGTTTAACAATTAGAGGCGGAGCATGGGCAAACCGGTAAGGGTACTGATCGTCGACGACTCCGCTTTGATCCGGCAATTGCTGACGACCCTGCTGTCTGCGGATCCCGGGATCGAGGTGGTCGGCACCGCCGCCGACCCCTATGTCGCGCGCGAGCGCATCAAGGCGCTCAATCCCGACGTGGTGACGCTGGATGTCGAGATGCCGCACATGGACGGGATCAGCTTTCTGCGAAAAATCATGGCGCTTCGTCCCATGCCGGTGATCATGATCTCGACACTGACGAAGGCGGGCGCCGACGTCACGCTCGAGGCTCTCGAGATCGGCGCGGTCGATTTCATTGCCAAGCCATCGGCCGACGCCGCTCATGCGTTGCCGGCTTTGGCCGGAGAACTGCAGGCGAAGGTGAAGGCGGCTGCGCGCACACGTATTGCCGCGCGCGCCGCCATGATGCCGCCGAAGGTCAAGAACGTCGCGCGCTTGGTTAGGCCCAACGGGAGGATCGTCGCGATCGGGGCGTCCACCGGCGGAGTCGAAGCCCTGAAAACCGTGCTGATGAATTTGCCTGCGGACTGTCCGCCGATCGTCATCACCCAGCATATGCCGCCGCGCTTCACCGCCGCTTTTGCGCAGCGCCTCAACCGCGAGTGCCCGATGTCGGTCAAGGAGGCTGCGGACGGCGATGTCCTTGCGCAAGGCCATGTCTATATCGCGCCCGGCTCCCATCACCTGCAGGTGGTCAAGAGCGGAGCAGGCTACGTTTGTGCGCTCAATGACGGCCCGCCGGTCACTGGACATCGGCCATCGGTCGATGTCCTGTTCCGTTCGGTCGCGCGCGCGATCGGCCGCTCGGGGATCGGGGTGATCCTGACAGGCATGGGTAAGGACGGCGCAGACGGGCTGCTCGAATTGCGCAAGGCGGGCGGGCAGACAATCGGCCAGGACGAGGCGTCATCGCTGATTTACGGAATGCCGCATGTCGCATTCGAGCGCGGCGCAGTCATGCGCCAATGCTCGCTGAGCCAGATCGCCGATGCGATTCTCGACGCTTGCGAAGGCAAGCCGGAATCGCGAGCTCCGCAACCCGTGGCGCAGGCCGTCTGATGCCGGATACCAGGGATTTTCCGCAAGCAAATCAGAATGCATTGAGGGCCCGATAATGAAGCTGCCGAAGGTGCTCGATCTCGCCGCCGCGATCAGCCTGCATGAAGCGGTGCTCCGCAATGTCCAGTCAGCAGGCGGCGTGCGCCTGGACGCCTCGGACGTGGAGGTGCTGACGCTGCCCTGCATCCAGGTCCTGCTGGCCGCAAAGCGCGACGCAAAGGTCTGGATCGACCGGCCGTCGGATGCCTTCGTGTGCGCTTTTTCCGACCTTGGGCTCGACTGGAACGAGGGCATGAGCGAGGTGCCGGAGTGTATCGCAGCGTCCGCGACCGGACCCGCAGCCGAAGCAGCGGCCGCAGGCGCAAGTGCAAGCGCGCCACGAAGCGAGGCAATGGCTGTTGCCACAGATCTCGCCGTGGAAACGGGTTCGTCGCCGGGCCATCTCCGTATTCTCACCATCGACGATTCGAAAACCATGCGCGACATGCTGATGCTGACCCTTGCGGACGCCGGCTTCGACGTGATCCAGGCGGTCGACGGCAAGGAGGGCGTCGACCTGCTCGAGCGCGAGAATGTCGATGTCGTCATCACCGATATCAATATGCCGCGGATGGACGGTTACGAGGTGGTGCGCCAGTTGCGCGCGCGGCCCGAGCACAAGACCACTCCGATCCTCGTCCTTACGACCGAGAGCGAGGTTGAAAAAAAGAACATTGCGCGGGACGCCGGCGCGACCGGCTGGCTGGTGAAGCCGTTCGATCCGGAGCGACTGGTTGCGACGGTGCGCAAGGTGGCCTGCTAGGGAAGGACGGATCCGATGACGAGTTTCGAGCAACTCAAGCAGACCTTTTTCGACGAATGCGCCGAAGGCATGCAGCTGATCGAACAGGGCCTTAGCGATATGCGCGAGGGTCTTGGCTCCGACGATACCATTAACGCCGTGTTCCGCGCGGTTCACTCGGTCAAGGGGGGCGCGGGTATTTTCGGTTTTGAGTCGCTCGTCGGCTTCGCGCATGTGTTCGAGACCACACTCGACGCGATCCGGCGTGGCGATCTCTCCACATCCATCGATGTGATCGACGTTCTTCTAGCGTCGAGCGACGTGTTGTCCGACCTTGTGCAGATTTCGCGGGCGGGAGACGCAATCCCGGCAGGCTTCGGAGACGAGACCCGTAACACGCTCGAGCGTCTGCTCGGCAACGAGACTTCGGATGAAGAGGCCGCTCCGGTCGATTTTGATGGCCTCGACTTCGTGCCGGTGCGTGCCGATACGGCCGGTCCTGAAGCGGACGAGATGGCGGATTTTGACGACATCGATTTTATGCCTGTGAAGGCGGACACCTTCTCCGATGCGGCACTGCGATCGTTCGAAATTACATTTCGTCCGCATGCCGACATGCTGAGGAATGGCAGCGATCCGCTGCTTCTGATGCGTCAGTTGCGGCAGCTCGGCGTGCTTGAGCTGTCAGCCGACGCCGAACGGCTTCCCGACCTGAAGACGATGCGGCCGGAGATTGCCTATCTGAGCTGGACCGGCATGCTGCGCACGGAGGCAACGCGCGAACAGCTTCAGGACCTTTTCGATTTTGTCGGTGACTGCGAGATCAGCCTGACCGAAGTCGGCGCGGATGCCGCCGAGCCAATGGCGATTGACAGTCCCGTCGTGCCGCTTCCCGTAATAGAGACCGCGCCGCCGGTCGTGCCGGCTGCTGGCTTTGCGGCGCCTGTCGTTGAGGCTACTGCGGCCGCCGATCCGCTGCCGCAGACCTCAAAGGCGTCAGCAACACCTCAGGGCGAGCGCGCAGCCGGCCCCGCCCCGGCCGCAAGCGACAAGCCGGCGGCGACACGGCCTGTCAAGCCGCAAGCGACCACCACCCGGATCGAGCTGGAAAAGATCGACCGCGTGGTGAACATCGTCGGCGAACTTGTGATCGCGCAGGCCATGCTTGGCCAAATCGTGCATGACCTGCCGGAAGGGGTCAGCGATCGGCTATCGCAAATTCTTGACGAGGTGGTCCACCACACCCGCGAGCTGAAAGACGGCCTGATGTCGATGCGCGCTCAGGCGGTCGGCACCGTATTCCAGCGGATGCCACGGCTGGTGCGCGAAACTGCTGCCAAGGTCGGCAAGAAGATCCGCATCGAACTGGCCGGCGAAACCACCGAGGTCGACCGCTCGATTATCGAACGCCTGACTGATCCGCTGACTCACATCATCCGCAATTCGGTCGACCACGGTATCGAGGCGCCAAACGTGCGCCTTGCCTCCGGTAAGAGCGAAGAAGGCACGATCCGGCTGTCAGCCGAGCATCGCGGCGGGCGGATTGTAATCGAGGTGAGCGATGACGGCGGCGGCATCAATACCGACAAGGTGTTAGAGAAGGCGCGCGAGAAGGGGCTTGTCGGAGCGGACGCGATTCTCACTGAAGACGAGATCAACAATCTGATCATGATGCCGGGTTTCTCGACGGCCGACATCATCTCGGATATTTCGGGCCGCGGTGTCGGCATGGATGTGGTGAAAACCAATATCCAGGAAATCGGTGGACGCCTCTCCCTGCAATCGGTCCGCGGCAAGGGCACCATCATCCAGTTGTCGTTGCCGCTGACGCTCGCGGTCATGGACGGGATGGTCATCAAGGTCGGCCGAGAAACCTATGTGATGCCGATGTCGATGATCGTGGAATGCCTGCGGCCGCCACGGTCCAGCATCAGCAATCTGGTCGGCACCCGGGGCATGCTGCAGCTGCGCGGCGATCTTGTCCCGCTGGTCTATCTCGGAGACCTTCTGCATATCGGATCGTCCGCAGACCTGTCGGGCGAATGCGTCGTCATCATTACGGATGCGGGGGATGGCACCCGCCTCGGCCTCGTGGCCGACGAGCTCTGTGGCCATCAGCAGGTCGTCGTGAAGAGTATTGAAGAAAGCTACGGACCGGTGCCCGGCGTCGCGGCCGCCACCATTCTTGGCAACGGAAGCGTTGCGCTGATTCTCGACGTTGAGAAGCTCTCCGATCTTGCGGAAGATCCGGCCTGTTCGGTTGCGGCGTTCAAGAGCAACGGATTGGCAAGAGTTGCCTGACAGTGGGTTGCGGCGGGGCTGCCCCAGGGTGTCCGCTGAGTGAGGAGAATTGACAATGCCAAACGCGGTGGCGCTGAAAGTCCTGGTTGTCGACGACCAGGAAAGCGTTCGGAAAATGACGTCCCTGCTTCTGGAGCAGATCGGGGTCCGCCTTATCCATGAGGCAGAGAACGGAAAAAGGGCGATGGAGATCGCCTCGCTGCAGCCAATCGACCTCATTCTCTCCGACTACTACATGGACGGCATGGATGGGCTCGACCTGCTGCGCGCCGTGCGCGGACATCCGGTCGTTCGCCGCGTGCCGTTCATCCTGCTGACCGGCCGTGGCGACCGCGAGCTTGTGGTCAAGGCGGCGCAGGCGGGTGTGAACAACTACCTGATCAAGCCGTTTACGGCGCAAGTGTTGCGACAGAAGATCGAGCAGGTGATGGGAAAGCTCTCGTAAGATGCGCGCCAGTGCCGCGAGTTGCGTGAAGTCTGAGGGCGGGCCTGAAGCTGCTCCCGGTCCGGACGGTGCGCTGTCCGAGGTCGCGGCGCTGCTGGGGGTCCTCGCCACGCTGTTTCTCGACAACGTGCGCGAGCTGGAGGATACGGTGTCGCGGGTCACCGACCTCGTGATGCGCGACGGAAAGCCCGATCGTGAGCTGATCATGACGCTGCAAAGCTTCGATCGGCTCAAACAGGAATTCGAGGCCTTGAGCGGCGCGCTCGCCCGCTATGCCGAGTCGACTCAGACGCTGGTGCCCACGTCAAGCGATGAGCGGCGCCAGCCGTTCGGCCACGATGTCATCCACGAGATCGCACTCTCCGATTTGAAGGGGCGCTTCTTCGACCGGCTGGAGAACGGTTCTGGAGCGGTACTCCAACCGCCAGAGCCTTCGGAAGACGAGGTCGAAGTCGATGTGATCTTTTAGGTGAGAGCCCAAACGGACGCGCCGGTGCCGCCATGCCCACGGGACGACACAGCTCACGGGCACCGACCAAGCTGAGGCATACTCATCGCACGGTGTCACTGACCCCGTACTCATGAGGTCTTCGACTTGTCGCCTCCGTAGGTTTCCTCAGGATTGCGCTTCGGCGGCGGCTTTTGTTCCGGCTGCTGCGAAGCCTGCCCTGGCAGTTTCCACGGCTCGTCAGTCTCGCTGCTGCTCTTCGGTTTGTCCTTTGACATGATCGCCTGATATGATCGCCGCTAGCTCGCCTTGCGACGATTGTAGGGGGATCGATTGGTGGGCCTGAGTGAGATTCCTTCGCGCTGAGCCTTGCTGCGGATCGCGGCGGGTGGCCGCTGAAGCTTCAGGCTTATCACTCCGGTTGGGGTGTTTTGTTTCGCGAGCGCCTTCAGTTCCTTTACTTCGCCGGGCTCCCACGGCTGTCGCGCCCGACGCTTGTATTTAGGATTGGACTTGCGCGGACCTTTGCGGCCTATGGGTGAACCGGGTCGCTTCCAGCTCTGCCTTGCCATGATCTCCTCGGAACGTCGTTGGGTTACAGACATTTAAGCGCGGCGCGCGTGGCAGGTTCCAACCCCTCAGGCATAAAGGCCTCAGGCGCATCCAACTGAAGAGGGGCACGAGAGAGAGCTGGCTGCGCCGGGTGCCCCCCAACGGCGCGCTTGCCACAAAGCGTGGGGTACGAGGCGAGGAACAGCGATAGCGGAACGGCAATCCGGTCCGGGCGTTAGGCAGCATTATCGTTGTAACGGGCGCCAGCTGCCCAATTTCCCGCGCATTCCGAGCTTGCCGGCTCGGCAATTCATAGAACCCCGGCTCGGGCCGGCGCTCAACGCACTCGGCCTGATAGATCGCCGGTTCAAAGTGCGGGTGGCAGCCGGAATCCCCAGCATGCAAAAGGCGGCATAAGCGATGGCTTCCCCCGACCAAATGAAGGATGGCATTCGAAAAGAACGCTGCTGGGATTGCGTCGTTGTCGGCGCTGGGCCGGCAGGGCTTACGGCCGCCGTCTATCTGGCTCGTTATCTGCGCTTGGTGCTCGTCCTGCATGATGGAGAGAGCCGCGCTGCACTCATCCCGACCAGCCACAATATTCCGGGCTATAGCGGGGGCATCAGCGGCCAGCAGCTTCTGTCCGACCTTAGCCGTCAGGCATCGCGATACGGTGCGGCCATTGAACGCGCGAATGTAAGCCAGATCGACAAGGACGGGGATGCATTCATACTGCGAACCGCATCCGGCGCCCTGCGGGCGAGCCGGGTCATCCTTGCGACTGGCGTGGTCGATATCAGCCCGGATGTTCCCGGCCTTCACGGCTCCATCTTCGATGGGCAAATCCGCTACTGCCCCATCTGCGATGGTTACGAGGCTGCGGACAAACGAATTGCCGTGCTCGGTCCGCTGCCCCATGCGATCCGCAAGGCGGAATTCTTGCGAACCTATTCGCGCTTGCTCACGGTCATAACGTCGCAAGAACCTTCACGCGAGGAGATCGAGCGCGTGGACGATCCGTCAATCCATGTCGAATGCAGCGGGGTGCGTGACATACAGGGTGGGAAGGAAATGAAGGTGACATTCATGAGCGGCAAGATCCAGGCATTCGACATCATCTATATTGCGATGGGTTGTTCGGTTAGGTCCGACCTCGGCGTTGCGCTAGGCGCATCGGTTGATCAGGCCGGTGCGCTCAAAGTCGATGCTCAGCAGGAAACTAGCGTCAAAGGGCTGTACGCGGTCGGCGACGTGGTGTCATGTCTCGACCAGATATCGGTGGGGACCGGGCATGCCGCCATTGCCGCGACGGCAGTACACAATTCCTTGCCTCGGAATTGGCGCGCCGGATGATCCCGTTTCGATCACGTCCCACTGATCCTTCGCTCGATCGCTTCGGTCGTCCGTATCGCCCGCCATTTACAGCGCAGGCTACAACGCTGACCCTGGTCGGCGGCGCCCCACCCGTTTCGCAAGAGCGTCGTGGCCGAAAAAATCTCGCGCCTGCCTCATTTGAGGTAGCAGGCCGTTCAAGCCGGTGCATAATGCCCCATCGCCGGCTTCGGATGTGTCCTCCCGTAGGCGCCGGTGGCTGAGAGACCAATCGTGCTCCCGCCTGCGTAGCGAGGGTGCCATGGCCTCTAAAGACCCATTCATTATAGCCACTTCGCGTTCGGTCGCGCCGATCCCCTGCATCAAATGCGGCAACAACATGCATTGTATCCGGCGTATGCCGATCGGCGCCGGCGAACGACAGACATTCATGTGCGCGACCTGCACGCACTCCATCCAGCGCACCGTCGGGTCACAAGCAAGTGACGCTGCAGTCCAAGCCGAAGCGGAGAGGAGATCCGGCGTTTCGCCACGCGCCCCTAGATAGAACCACGTGTGAAACCCCTCGGGAGAAGGGGACGCTGGATCGCCTCAGGGCCCGACCCGGCAGTCAGCGCCTCTTGATTGGATGGGTTTGATCGCGTCACTCGCCGTCTTGGACCTGACCGGCGAACGTGGAGTACGCCTTTCCAATTCCGCAATGGTGTGCTGCAATCGGACCGGACAGGACGCGTACAGTGTGGTCCAATGATACTGGCCGGTTTCCGGTGGTGGCGTTTCGCCCTCGTGGCTATCGTCTTTTTCGCCGCTTGCCCGGTATCAGCGATCGGGCTGGAGACGGGATCGAAGAAAGTGCTGGTGTTGCACTCTTTCGGTCGGGAGTTCAGGCCGTGGAGCGAATACGCCAAGGCAATTCGGCTTGAATTGGAGCGGCAATCGCCATGGCCGCTCGACATTCAGGAGCACGCGCTCGTTTCGGCGACATCGAGCGATGATAACCCGGAAGATGCGTTTGTCGCGTATCTGGGTGCGTTGTTCTCGAAGCGGGCTCCGGATCTGATCGTCAGTATCGGCGCGCCTGCTGCCAATTTTGTTCAGCGGCATCGGGCCAAGCTGTTTCCTGCATCGCCGATGATTCTCACCGTGGTCGATCAGCGTCGTGTCAAATATTCTGCACTCGGGCCGAACGACACCGTGGTCGCAGTTGCGATCGATTATCACGCAGCTATCGAGAATATCCTGCAGGTGCTGCCGGATACCAATCATGTGGCAATGGTTGTCGGAACCTCGCCCATCGAGCAGTTTTGGCGGCAGGAAATCGCGCGTGAGTCTGAGTCGCTCGAGGGGCGCATAAAGATCACCTGGTTCGATACGCTGTCCTTTGAAGATATCCTCAAGAGCGCGGCATCACTTCCGCCGAATTCCGCGATCTTCTGGGAGTTGATGATCGTCGATGCCGCGGGCGTCGTTCACGAAGATGGCAGGGCGTTGACGCAGCTGCATGCCGTCGCCAATGCGCCCATATTCAGCTACACGGACGCATTCTTTGGACGAGAGATCGTGGGCGGTCCTCATGTGCCGGTTCTTGAAGCAGGACAGCAGGTCGGTGACGTTGCGGTTCGTATCTTGAGTGGCGAGAAGGCTGGCTCGATCAAGGTTGCCCCGGTCGGAATGGGCAGGCCGAAATTCGACTGGCGCGAAATGCAGCGCTGGGGAATTCCCGAAAGCCGGCTGCCACCGGGCAGCGAGGTCTATTTCCGACGCCCAACGGTATGGGAGCAATATCGCGCGTATGTATTTGCTGTGGGCGCGGCAATCTTGCTGCAGACCCTAATCATTCTCTGGTTGCTCTACGAGCACCGCCGGCGACAGGCGGCGGAGGTGTTGGCGCGCAACACCATGGCAGAGCTTAGCAATGTCAATCGTCTCGCGACGGCTGGTGAATTATCGGCCTCAATCGCGCACGAGGTGAAGCAACCGCTGACCGCGGTCGCATCCAACGCATATGCTGCGCTGAACTGGCTTGCCGCTGGCCGGCTCAATGTCGACGAAGCGCGAAAATCGCTTAATCAGATCGTGTCGGCCACGCAGCGCGCGAACGACATCGTGTCCGGGATCCGGGCGATGTTTAGCCGGGACGAACAAGCAAGGCACGCCATCGATGTGAACGAATTGATACGCTCTGTTCTGGCGATCGGACGGCTCAACTTTCGAAAATACGGCGTTGAGCTCGAAACGCAACTCGACGAAACGATCCCGCTCATTGAAGGTCATCGTGTCCAGCTGCAGCAGGTCATTCTCAATCTTGTGATGAACGCCCTCGAAGCCATGCAGACGACCCGAAGGAGAACGCTTCACGTGCGCTCAGGTCGCACGGCGTCTGGCGACGTTCGCATCAGGATCGAAGACACCGGGATCGGTATCGAGCCGGCCAATCTCGACCGGATATTCAAGCCCCTTTTCACCACAAGGGCGAACGGCATGGGGATGGGTCTTTCGATTTGTCGTTCGATCGTGGAGGCGCATTCTGGACGAATTTCGGTATCCGAGTCGCCGGAAGGTGGTGCCGCCTTCGAAATTGAGCTGCCAGTCACGCGCGCGAAGGCGCGGGAGCGGGTTGGAGGGCAGGCCGAAGGGCACTTGCCCTAGGCTTTTAGTGCGGGCCGTGCAAGGTCAAGCGCGTCCGCCTGGCGAACGAGTTCGGCGAGCGACTTCGCGTTCATCTTGCGCATGATGCTGGCGCGATGAACCTTGACGGTTATCTCGCTCAAGCGAAGCAGTCCGGCTATCTGCTTGTTCATAAGACCGGAAACGATATAGGCCATCACTTCCTGCTCGCGCGGTGTCAAGGACTTGAAGTTGTTGCGCAGTACAGAAAGTACCGACAACTTCTCGCGCTGCAGGGCATCTTGCTTGATCGCCGAGCGGACCGCCCGCAGGAGTTCTTCTTCCCGGAAGGGCTTGCACAGAAACTCCACCGCGCCCGCTTTCATGGCCTGAACGCTCATGGGGACGTCTGCGTGCCCGGTCACAAAAATGATCGGCATTGACACGCCGAGCCGTGCCAAATCTTGCTGGAAGTCGAGACCGCTCGTTCCGGGCAACCGCACATCGAGAATCAGACAGGCCGGCCTATCGGGTCTCTTGCTGCGCAGGAAATCCTCGGCCGAACCGAAGGTCTCGACTGCGATGTCCACGGATTTCAGAAGATTGCTTAGGCCATCGCGTACTGTCGAGTCGTCGTCGAGGACGAAGACGATAGGCTGATGCTCCTGCTGCTGGCTCTTTTGCATCATGGTCCGGACCGACGACCGCCTCGCGTGACATCCGTGGAAATGTTACTGCCCTGAACAAGTCAAATATGTGGAATTATACCTCAAGACGGGGGTGCTTGTGTCAGCTGCCAGGCGGTCATTGGCTGCGGTGCTCAATGGCAGATTCAATGCAGTCGATCAGGCTCTGTTGCGAGCATGGCTTCGCCAGTACGGAATGAGCACCGCTCTCGAGCAGGCGCATCCGTGCGGGAGCGTCTGTAATAGCAGTCAGGAAAATAACCGGAAAGTGAAAACCACGCGTTGCGAGACGGCGCTGAAGCTCGTATCCGTCAATTTCCGGCATCATGACGTCGGCAACAAGACATGAGGTCTTGCTCAAATCGGTCCAGTCAAGGAACGCGCCACCTGAACGAAATGTTCGAACCGTGTAGCCAAGAGATCGGAGTAGGCTGGCTATAGCCTCCAGGACTGTGTCGTCATCATCAACCAGAGCGATCATGGTCCACAGGTTGGATGCCGGTGCAGCTCCGAAGCGTCAAAACCAAGCCTTAGGGCCCGCAATTGCGCGCCTTTCGTTACAAATTTCAGAGCAGTGTGCCCCTGTCCTCAACTTGACAGCACCTGACCCAACACGTTCCCGGCAATGGGGTCTATTGTCTCTTGGCATAGCACGAGTGCGATCCTATCGGGTCAGGTCGTGTAGCATTGCAATAGCGTCCCGGCGGTCACCCTGGCCACTACGCTTCAATTTGGGATGCCCGGGCGTCGCCCGCGGCTGGTCGTGGTTTTAGCCATGAAGAAGGGACGCGGTCCCTGGAACTGCCAAACATCGTTGATGGTGTGCGCCAGAAGATGGTAAAGTCAGCCGAATAGCCATTGGAGCCGGCGAGGAACGATAGCGACTCGCCGACACGGTGTTGGCGTGACTATCCCTTCGAACCACAGTTAAACCAGCGAGCAAAGACTCGGCCGGATCAGGGCCGACGAATTGTTTAAACCTCCTTGTATCCGAGCGCGATCGGTCATGATCGATCAGCCTGTGAGCTACTCGGCAATCGAGACGTTGCGCGATGGACAGCGCGTGGAGATTCGGGCGCTGGCGCCCGGTGATCGGCCCGCTCTGGAGGCAGCGGTCGACCGCACCAGCCCGCTCTCGCTTTACCGGCGCTTTTTCGCGGTCAAAACAACCTTTACTGAGAACGAAGCACAGTTCTTCTTGAGCGTCGATTTCAAGAAGCATGTCGCGCTTGTCGCAGTCGTCAATGAAAGAAGCCGGCCAGCGATCGTTGGCGGCGGCCGCTATGTGCTTGTCGAAAATGGCAAAGCCGAGGTCGCCTTCACCATCATCGATGCGTATCAGGGCAAGGGGCTTGGTACGATGTTGCTCAGGCACCTGGCCGCAATCGCGAGATCGGCTGGACTTCGGCAATTTGTCGCGGAGGTGTTATCCGAAAATCGGCCAATGCTTGACGTCTTCGAGCATAGCGGCTTGCGGATGAACGTCCGGCCGGAACCGGACGTCGCGCACGTTACCCTCGATCTTTGAACGCCGTCCTCCGTCGTCATGGCTTGGCAACGTCGTCGGGCCTCTCGTCGGTCCTGATCAGCTTGGGGATATGACTGACGCACCAGGCGACCACGATGCCGACCGTGGTCTCGACGAAGCGATGCATTGCGTAGGACCAGACATCGTCGCCCTGGTACAACATGACGACGCCGCACACGAACCCCGCAATTCTTGCACCGTCGGTACCTTGCGCAACATGGGAGATCAACATGGCGACGGTGATACCGGCGCCGATGGTCCACGGGTTGGAGGGTGCGATAGAGCTGAAGAGCGCGCCAAGCACGGCACCCTGCATCGTTCCGGCAATGCGGTGAAAGCCGAGCCGCCGGCTTTGCGAAGGCGTCAGGTCGGTAACAATGACCGCAGCAATCATCACGAACAATGGAAACTGCAGCTGCAATGCTTGGGCGATCGCAAGCGCAAGCGCGGCGGCGATGCCAGCTCGGAGTGCCAATTGCAGTCCACTCAGGCTCAATTTGGGGGGCGCGACGAACATCGGCATACGAGACGACAGATTTGAATGCGCCACGACTGTTCAGGGGTATCTCGCGACTAAACCTAGGTTCAATACACATTCGGCCGGCGCGCTCGTACCGATTGATATCCCCTCATAAGAACGGGAAATGACATTTGGAGGAAGCAGATGCCCAAGTCGATTGTGATGCTGAGCGTTGCTGCTGCCTTCTCGATCGCGGCTGTGCTCGCGGTGCCGGCATCGGCCCAAAAGACCACCAAGAAGATCAGCTACGAAGAGGCGTTCAAGCGCTGCAAGGCCTTCATCGACAAGGAGAAGGGCGGTTTTGCGAACAGCACGACGAATGAGCTGGCAAGGACGTCGCGCGGCGCGGCGTGCATGCAGAAGTTCGGGCACAGGCTCTGACGCAAAACAGCGCGGCCGGCAAGAATCGGCGACCCGCTCACTTCGCAGGAAAAGGCAGCGATAGGCCCGCGGCGAACGCCCGATAAGGGCCGCGCCGCTCGCTAGCTACGACCACTCGCCCGTGTGCGAGAGGCGGGATCGATCCAGATACAGGAGGCTTTCATGCCCAGTTCAGCCGCCCTCAGCATGACCCAGCAGGAAGAGAACGCATGGCGCAACTTCCATCCGGGTGACTGGTGCGCGACCATCAATGTGCGCGATTTCATCGTCCATAACGTGACGCCGTATTCGGGCGACGAGAAATTCCTGGCTGCACCGACGGCGCGGACGAAGGCGGTCTGGGCGAAGCTGCAGCCCTATTTTCAAGAGGAGCGGAAGAAGGGTGTTTTGGCAGCCGATGCCACGACGCCGTCGACCATGCTCGCGCACAAAGCCGGCTATATCGACCAGAACAACGAGGTTGTTGTCGGCCTGCAGACCGATCAGCCCTTCAAGCGCGGGATCTTCCCGTGGGGCGGGTTGCGGATGGTCGAGGCGGGACTGAAGGCGGCCGGCATCGAGGCGGACCCATTGGTCCACGAGGCCTTCACCAAGTATCGCAAGACCCATAACGACGGCGTGTTCGACGTCTATACCGACGAAATCAGGGCGTGCCGCAAATCCGGCATCATCACCGGGCTGCCGGATGCTTATGGCCGTGGCCGCATCATTGGTGATTACCGCCGCGTTGCGCTTTACGGGGTGGCGCGGCTAATCGAGGCCAAGCAGGAGGAGCGACAACAGGTCGACGACATGTGGCCCACGGATGAGATCATCCGCGTGCGCGAAGAATTGTCCGAGCAGATCCGCGCGCTGAAGGATCTGGCCGCGATGGGCAAGCTCTATGGCTTCGACATCACCCAGCCGGCGACGAACGCGCGGGAAGCGTTCCAGTGGACCTATTTCGCCTATCTCGCCGCGATCAAGGAGGCGAACGGCGCGGCGATGTCGCTTGGCCGCGTCTCTAGCTTCCTCGACACCTATATTGAGCGCGATCTGAAGGAGGGTGTGCTCTCCGAGGAAGGTGCCCAGGAACTTTGGGACCAGCTCGTGCAGAAGCTCCGCATCGTCCGCTTCCTGCGCACCCCCGAATACGACGCGCTGTTCAGTGGCGACCCGTACTGGGCGACGGAATGCGTCGGCGGCATGGACCTGAATGGCCGCCCGCTCGCGACCAAGAGCAGCTATCGGATGCTGCATACCTTGACAAATCTCGGGCCGGCGCCGGAGCCCAATATCACGGTGCTGTGGTCAAAGGACTTGCCGGAGAATTTCAAGCGCTATTGTGTCCGCATCAGCAAGGAAACCTCGTCGCTGCAATACGAGAACGACGACCTGATGCGACCCTATTGGGGTGACGATTATGCGATCGCCTGCTGCGTCTCGGCCATGAAGCTCGGCCGGCAGATGCAGTTCTTCGGCGCCCGCGTCAATCTCGCGAAGGCCCTGTTGTATGCGATCAATGGCGGCCGGGACGAGGTGTCAGGCGAGCAGGTGGCGCCGGCAACGCCGCCGGTGACGGGCGATGTCCTCGACTTCGAGGACGTCTACCAGAAGTTCGACAGAGTCATGGAGTGGCTCGCGCGCACCTATGTGCATGCAATGAACTGCATCCATTACATGCACGACAAGTATTTCTACGAACGTCTGGAAATGGCCCTGCACGATCGTGACATTCTGCGCACCATGGCGTTCGGCATTGCCGGCCTCTCGGTGGTCGCTGACAGTCTTTCGGCCATCAAATATGCGAAGGTTCATGTCATTCGCGACGACACCGGCCTTGCGGTCGATTATCGGATCGAAGGCAAGGGCACGCCGCCGCAATTCGGCAACAATGACGATCGGGTGGACACCATCGCGGCGGACCTCGTCACCAGCTTCATGCAGAAGATCCGAAAACATCCGACTTATCGCAATGCCACTCATACCCAGAGCGTGCTGACGATCACATCCAACGTGGTCTACGGCAAAATGACCGGCAACACGCCAGATGGCCGGCGCAAGGGAGAGCCATTCGGCCCGGGTGCCAATCCGATGCACGGACGCGACAGCCATGGCTGGCTTGCGTCGTGTTTGTCGGTCGCCAAACTGCCCTACAAGGATTCACAGGACGGCATCAGTTACACGGTGTCCGTCGCGCCGCAGAAGGCACACCTGTCCGAACAGCAATTGATCGATGCCGCGGTCAAGGCCTTCGACATGTATTTCGGGCAGGGCGGCTTCCACATGAACCTGAACGTCATCGACAAGGAGACGCTCGAAGACGCGATGAAGAACCCGGACAAGTACCCGCAGCTTACCATCCGGGTGTCGGGCTATGCCGTGAATTTCGTGCGCCTGACCAAGGAGCAGCAGCTGGATGTGATCAGCCGCACCTTCCACGGTCAGGTCTGAGCCGAGGCGAGGGGCGGGGAGCATGCTGCAGCTTGGCACGATAGAAGCCGGCAGTCGGCACGATCTTCGCGTCGGAAAATCTCCCGACGCGCCAGACGAAAGCGACGTTCTCGACGAGAAGAGCGGCACCTATGGCTATGTGCATTCTTACGAGACCTCATCGCGTTATGACGGGCCGGGCTTGCGCACGGTTCTGTTCGTTTCCGGCTGTCTGCTGCGCTGCACCTATTGCCACAATCCCGACACCTGGCATTTGAAGGACGGTACGTACATTTCATCGAAGCAAGTACTCGACCGGCTTGCGGGCTTCACGCCCGCTCTGCGCTCGCTCGATGGTGGGCTCACCATTTCCGGCGGCGAGCCGATGGTCCAGATGGCGTTTACCCAGGAAGTCCTGGCCGGCGCCAAGACGCTCGGCCTCCACACTGCGATCGAGACGTCGGGCTTTCTCGGGGAAAGGGCTTCCGACGCGTATCTGTCTCTGATCGACCTCGTCCTCCTGGATATCAAGAGCTCAATTCCTGAGACCTATAAGAAGGTCACCAGCCGTGATCTCGCACCAACGCTGCGTTTTGCGCGGCGGCTCGCGGATATGGGAAAGCCGACCTGGATTCGCTTCACGCTCGTGCCGGGCCACACCGATGACCCGGACAATGTCGAGGGCATCGCGACCTTCGTTGCGCCCATGAAGAATGTCGCGTGGGTCGAGGTGCAGCCGTTTCATCAACTCGGTGAGTTCAAATGGAAGGCGATGGGGCTTCCTTACGTGCACGAGGACACACCCACGCCAACGCCTGACCTGATTGGGCGTGTCATCGGACAGTTCCGCGCCGCGGGTTGCAACGTGCGCTGATCGGTCCCCGCCACCTGCATGAAGCTGGAGTGATTGCCATGGTCGACCTTGCCCGCGACATCATCGGCACCCAGCCGATCCTCGCGATCTTTCTGGCGATAGGCATCGGATATCTGGTTGGCCAGATCAATCTGGGCGGCTTTTCACTCGGTGTCGGCGCGGTGCTGTTCGTCGGTCTCGCCATCGGAGCCTTCGCGCCAAAAGCCAACATCGTCGGCCCGATCGGGCTCACCGGCCTTGTCATGTTCCTTTACGGCATCGGCATCCTGTACGGGCGGCAGTTTTTCGAGGGCATGGCCGGAGCGGAGGGTCGCAAATACAATTTCCTTGCCTTGATCGCCGTAGTGGCGGGGCTCGCGGTCGCGCTCGGGCTCGGCCACGCCTTTGGAATCAAGATCGGCCACACGCTCGGCATGTTCGCAGGTTCGATGACCAGCACCGCGACCCTGCAAGCGGCGTTGGAGGTCATGAAGAACAGCGACCCCTCGATTGGCTATTCGATCGCCTATCCCTTCGGTGTGATCGGCCCAATCCTGTGCATGTATTTCATGACGCGGCAGGTGAAGCCTAAGTTTCCGCCCAAGGCGCAGCATTTCCACATGGGTGAGATCGCGCTCGGCAGCGCAGCAGACGGGCGTTTGCTCAGCGAGTTCTCAAAGGCGCTGCCGACCGGCGTCCAGGTTACGATGGTGCGGATCGGCAACGTCAATCTTGTCCCGAAGAATGACCTGATCCTTGCCGAAGGTAGCGCGTTGCTGGTTGTTGCGGACAGTGAGCAGGGGCTTGCCGAGGCCGCAGCCCGGTTCGGAAAGCTCGAGCCAGGGAGTCTCGTGAAGGATCGATCGGCGCTGGATTACATACGCGTCTTTGTGAGCAGGCCCAGCACGGTCGGCATTCCTTTGTCGAAGCTGTCGCTTCCGGCCGGCGCCAGGCTCCTGCACGTCCGCCGCTATGACGCCGATATCGTTCCAACCCCTGATCTGATGCTTGAGTTTGGCGACCGCGTGGGCGTTCTGGTGTCGCCGGGTCAGAAGGAGGAGGTGCGCAAGCATTTCGGCGACACCGTCAAGTCAGCCGCGGAATTCAGCTATGTCTCGCTCGGCATCGGCATGGTGCTCGGCATTCTGCTGGGGCTGGTTCCGATCCCGATCCCGGGTGTCGGCACCGTTACCCTGGGGATTGGCGGTGGTCCGCTGATCGTCGCGCTTATTCTCGGCAAGCTGCGCCGGACCGGTTCCCTGCTGTGGACCATGCCGCTGCCGGCGAACATTGTGCTGCGCAACTACGGACTTGCGATCTTTCTCGCCGCGGTCGGCATCAATGCCGGCCAACCTTTCGTGCGGACTGTTGCGGATTCGGGGCTCACCTTGTTGTTCATCGGCGCAGCCGTGTTGCTCACGACCGTCTTAATCGTGCTAGTCGTCGGCTATTACCTGATGAAAATCCCCTACGACGACCTGATGGGCGTGACCGCCGGCGCGACGGGCAATCCGGCAATCCTGGTCTATGGAACGCGGATGGCGCCGACCGAGCGGCCTGACATTGGATATGCCATGATTTTTCCATCCGCGACGATCCTGAAAGTCATCGCCGTACAGATCATAGGGCTCATCTTTATTGGGAGCGGCGGGTAGCGGCGGGTGTGCGATGTTGGACAACGCTCCGCCACCGCAATCTGTAAGTATCGACACCATTTTGCCGTCCGCGATGGCCGTCCGAGCCGAAGCGGGCGGCGTCGCACGGGCCGCGGCGGATCCGCTCGCCGTGTTCGTGCTGAGTATTCTTGCCGGTGCCTTCATTTCTTTCGGAGCCGTGTTCGCGACGACCGTCGGCGCCGTGGGCATTGGGTCGGATGCGGCTTTGCCATACGGCGTAACGCGACTTCTGACCGGCCTGGTGTTCTCGGTAGGCTTGATTCTCGTCGTTGTCGGAGGTGCCGAGTTGTTCACCGGCAACAACATGCTCGTGATGGCTTGGGCCAGCCGCAAGGTGACGACCGGGGCGGTGCTTGTGAACTGGACGATTGCGTTCATCGGCAATTTCATCGGCGCGATCGCCACGGCGGTGCTGCTCTTTCTCTCGACCCAATACACGTTCGGCGGCGGCGCGGTCGGGCTGAACGCGCTCGCCATCGCAAACAGCAAATGCGCATTGTCATTCCTCCCGGCCTTTACGCTCGGTATCCTGTGCAACGCGCTCGTGTGTCTGGCGGTCTGGATGTGTTACGGCGCGCGCACCACGATTGACCGGGTCGTGACGATTATCCCGCCGATCTCCGCCTTCGTCGCCGCCGGGTTCGAACACAGCATCGCCAACATCTATTTCATCCCGAGCGGTTTGTTCATCAAGTCAGGCGCGCCGGAGTCGTTCTGGACAGCGATCGGGAAATCGCCCGCGGAATTTCCGGCGCTGACCTGGGGGAACTTCATCTTCGCCAACCTGATCCCGGTGACAGCGGGCAATGTCGTCGGCGGGTCGGTGATGGTGGCCGCGGTCTACTGGTTCGTCTATCTGCGGAAGAAGTCACTCAGCTAGCGGGTGCCTTCGAATTCGCGGAAGGGTTGCCGTACCGAAACTAAACTTAAGTACAGTACCTCAAAACCGGGGCTTCGTGATCGGATGGCAGGCAAGATGCCGGGAGCCCGGATGGCCGCTTCTGACGCAGGCACGAAATCGGGCGTCCGAAAGGATTTTTCCATGATGTCGCTCGAATCCGGCTCGCCCAAAAGCGAAATTTCGGTGCACTCGTGGCTCGAAGCGGCAAGCGAATATGCCACCGATGCCGCACAGCGCTCGCTGCTGTTTCTCGATGTGATGCGCCAGCGGGGTAATGCCTATCATGAGCACGCGTCGAAGGCTGCACCGCATGTTCTGGAATTCAATTGCGAGCTGGTGATGGACGGGCGCAAGCTGAACCGTCCGGTCAATTATGCGCTGGTTCGTATTATTCCACCGGAAGACGGGCAGATTAGCCACACCGCGCGGCCCTTCGTGATTGTCGATCCGCGTGCCGGACATGGCCCCGGCATCGGCGGATTTAAGGCCGACAGCGAGATCGGCATGGCGATGCGCGCCGGTCATCCCTGTTACTTCATCGGCTTTCTCCCTGAACCGATGCCCGGGCAGACCATTTCGGACATCGCGCGTGCGGAGGCCGAATTCCTCGCTGAGGTGATCAAGCGCCATCCGCAAGCCGACGGCAAACCTTGCGTCATTGGCAACTGCCAGGCCGGTTGGGCGGTGATGATACTCGCCGCGGTCCGCCCGGAACTGCTCGGCCCTATCATTATAGCCGGCTCACCGCTCTCCTATTGGGACGGCGTACGTGGCCAATATCCGATGCGTTACAGTGGCGGGCTGCTTGGCGGGAGTTGGCTCACGGCTCTGACGAGCGATCTCGGGGGCGGGAAATTCGATGGCGCATACCTGGTTCAGAATTTCGAGAATCAGAACCCCTCCAACACGCTCTGGACCAAGCAGTACAATCTTTACTCCAAGATCGATACCGAAGCAGAGCGCTATCTCGGCTTTGAACGCTGGTGGAGCGGTTACGTTAGTCTGAACGCAGAAGAAATTCAGTTCATTGTCGATGAATTGTTCATCGGCAACAATCTTGCCGCCGGCCGGATCAAGGCGGCTGACGGCACGACAGTCGATCTTAGGAGCATCCGCTCGCCGATCGTGGTCTTCTGCTCCAAAGGCGATAATGTTACGCCGCCCTCCCAAGCGCTCGGCTGGATCCTTGATCTGTACGACAATGCTGAGGAGATCCGCTCTTACGGGCAGACCATCGTCTACACCATACACGAAGAGGCAGGGCATCTTGGCATCTTCGTCTCGGCCGGTATCGCGCGAAAACAATACAGCGAGTTTTCCGACAATATCGACCTGATCGATACCTTGCCTCCCGGGCTGTATGAGGCGACTTTCACGAAGCGGCCGGCGGGTGCAGCGAATTCCGATCTCGTTACCGGCGACTGGGTGATGCGCTGCGAAGCTCGCACCCTCGACGACATTCGTGCGCTGGGTGGCAATGACGCCGATGACGAGCGCCGCTTTGCGACGGCCGCGAGGGTATCGGAAACGAATCTGGCGCTTTATCGCGCTTATGTTCAGCCGCTCGTGCGGACCTTCGTCAATCCGATGCTCGCGGAATGGATGCGCCAATTGCACCCGCTGCGGCTGCAATGCGAGATGTTTTCGGACGCTAACCCGTTCATGGCGCCGGTCAAGGTCGCGGCTGAACGAGTCCGGGCCGAGCGCAAATCCGTGTCGAACGACAATCCTTTCCTCGCGCTACAGGAGAGGATATCGCAGCAGATCGTGGCCGGGCTCGATACATGGCGCGACATGACCGAAGGCATGGCCGAGCGCACATTTCTCGCGGTTTACGGCTCTCCGGCCTTGCAGGCTGCGTGCGGCATCGATGCGCAGAGCAGGGAGCGTTCGTTGCGCAAGGCGGCCAAGAGTCCGCTGCACCAGCAGCTGGTGGAGAAACGGATCGCGGAGTTGCGCGCTGCGATGACGACCGGCGGCCTGCGTGAATGCGTGGTGCGCGCTGCGCTTTATATCGGCATGGCACGTGGTGCGGTTGATGAGCGTGGCTTTGAGACAATTCGCAGGATTCGGCTTGCCTCGACCGAAAGTCAAAGGCTGACGCTCTCTCAGTTCAAGCAGTTGGTGCGTGAGCAATTCCTCATGATGGTCATCGACGCAGAGGCGGCGCTTGCAGCCATTCCGTCGCTGCTACCCGCTGACGACGGATCGCGGCGAACGGCCCTCGCAGCAATCGAGGAGGTTGCCACCGCAAGCGGCGAAATCACGGGAGAAGCGGCCGAAAGAATGAAGCGTGTCGTTCGTCTGTTTGAAGGCGGCAAGCCGCGGCTCGCCAGGACCGATGCGCGGGTGCAGAGCCAGTGAATGCTTATCCGTGAGGTGTTGTTATGGTTGCTCCCGACACGGCAGTCCAGATGCGGGCGGCACCTCCAGTGCCGCATGTCAAATACGAGCGACTGATCGCTCGCGCGAAGGAGGCGCCGGCATCGTCAACCATTGTGGTCCATCCCTGCGATGAGACCTCGCTTCGGGGACCCGTGGAGGCCGCCGAGGCTGGCATCATCCAGCCGATTTTCGTCGGTCCCGCTGCGAAGATCACCGCCGTGGCGAGTAAGGTTGGTCTTGACATCAGCAAGTATGAACTTGTCGACGTCGAACACAGCGAAGCCGCGGCGGCCAAGGCCGTGGAGATGATTCGGGCTGGCAAGGCCGAACTGCTGATGAAGGGCAGCCTGCATACCGATGAGCTCATGCGCGCAGTCACGTCCTCAGCCACCGGGCTTCGGACGGCGCGCCGTATCAGTCACGTCTTCATCATGGACGTGCCGTCGCATCCAGATACCCTGATCGTTACTGATGCTGCGATCAATATCGCGCCCGATCTCGACGTAAAGCGCGACATCGTGCAGAACGCGATCGACCTGTTCTTGCAGATCGGCGATGGTACGCCACGCGTCGCGATCCTGTCGGCGGTCGAGACGGTCACAACCAAGATCCCTTCGACCATCGAGGCGGCTGCACTGTGCAAGATGGCCGATCGTGGACAGATCACGGGCGGTATCCTCGACGGGCCGCTTGCCTTCGATAACGCGATCGATCCGGAGGCTGCACGTATCAAGGGAATCAGGTCCGAGGTCGCCGGGCGAGGGCAGATCCTGGTGGTCCCCAATCTCGAGGCTGGCAACATGCTGGCGAAGAATCTCATTTTCCTTTCGAATGCGGATGCGGCGGGCCTCGTCCTCGGTGCACGTGTTCCGGTTATCCTGACCTCGCGCGCGGATTCCGTGCGAACTCGCATGGCATCCTGCGCGATCGCATCGCTCTCCGTAAATGCGCGGCGGTTCAGCACCGCGCTTCCTGTCGCGTGACCGCCATGGACGCGATCCTTGTTGTCAATGCCGGCTCATCGAGCGTCAAATTCCGCGTGTTCAAGGTCGAAAACCCTCAGACGCTGCGGCAGTTGGTCAGCGGCCAGGTGGACGGGATCGGCGTTCGCCCGACGCTGAAGGCAAGTGGCGCCGACGACCGAAAGCTCGTGGACCGAAGCTACGAGGCGAAGGATATTCCTGATGTCGCGACCGCGATGCGCACCGCCGGCGCCTGGCTCAGGAGCGAGCAGAATCTTGATTTCGTGGCGATCGGTCATCGGGTTGTTCATGGCGGGCCGCACTACGACCGGCCAGTTCTCGTCGATGAAAAGGTGGTGGCTGATCTCGAACGTTATGTTCCGCTCGCACCACTGCATCAGCCGAACAATCTGGCCCCGATACGCGTGCTGCTTGAGCGCTTTCCCGACATGCCGCAGGTCGCGTGCTTTGATACGGCGTTCCATCGTGGCCATAGCGAGGTAGCGGAACGCTATGCGATCCCAGATGCGTTCTATGCGGAGGGCGTGCGCCGCTACGGCTTCCATGGCTTGTCTTATGAATATGTCGCGCAGCGGCTGCGCGAATTGATGCCGGAACGCTCCGCCTGGCGCACCATCGTAGCGCATCTCGGGAGCGGCGCTTCAATGTGCGCTATTGCGGACGGGCGCAGCATCGAGAGCACGATGGGCTTCACGGCGCTCGACGGTCTGCCGATGGGAACGCGGCCGGGTCAGATCGATCCGGGCGTCGTGCTTTATCTTCTGAGCGAGAAGGGGATGAGCGCAGCCAAGGTCCAGGACTTTCTCTATAAGGAGTGCGGACTGAAGGGTTTGTCGGGGGTCAGCAACGATGTGCGCGAATTGCTGGAAAGCGGTGAGCCTCGCGCAGCGGTTGCCCTTGATTATTTCGTGTACCGCATCGGTTTGTATGCTGGCTACCTCGCAGCATCGCTCGGCGGTCTCGACAGCTTCGTGTTCACCGCCGGTGTCGGCGAAAGGTCCGCCGCGATGCGTACTCGCATCGTTGAAAAGCTCGCCTGGCTCGGCGCAGAGTTGGACCCGGATGCCAACGGCAACAGCAGCTTCCGCATTTCGCGCGTGGACAGCCGTCTTGCGGTCTATGTCGTGCCGACCAATGAAGAATTGATGATCGCCAAGCATACAGTGGCGACGCTGTCCGGAGCCAGCTGGGTCGACACCGCGGCCAAGAGGACGGCATGAGCATACCAAAGGCAAAAGCGCCGCTGCTCGAAGGCAAGAAGGGACTCATTGTCGGCATTGCCAACGACCAATCGATCGCCTGGGGCTGCGCGCGCGCGTTTCGCGCGCTCGGGTCCGATGTCGCGGTGACCTATCTGAATGAAAAGGCGAAGCAGTTTGTTGAGCCGCTCGCCAAAGAACTTGATGCGTCGATCTTTATGCCGCTGGATGTCAACGTCGAAGGACAAATCGAGGCGGTGTTCGACCAGATCAGAAATCAATGGGGCGAGATGGACTATCTGATCCATTCGATTGCCTTCTCGCCCAAGGGCGCACTTCATGGTCGTGTCATCGACGTATCGAAAGACGGCTTTCTCACCACGATGGAGGTGTCTTGCTGGTCGTTCCTGCGCATGGCGCACCTCGCCGAGCCGCTGATGACGCGGGGTGGCAGCATGTTCGCCATGACCTATTATGGCAGCGAAAAGGTGGTGAAGAACTACAATCTCATGGGCGTCGCCAAGGCGGCGTTGGAAGCGTCGGTCCGCTATCTCGCTGCGGAACTGGGCCCCAAGGGCATCCGCGTTCACGCCATTTCGCCGGGTCCACTCGCCACCCGCGCCGCGTCAGGCATCCCCGAGTTCGACAAGCTGCTTGAAAAGGCGAAGGAGAACGCGCCGGCCCGAGCCCTGGTCAGTGTCGACGACGTCGGCGTTGCCACTGCCTTCCTGGCGCATGATGCGGCGAAGCTGATTACCGGTCAGACGCTCTATGTCGACGGCGGTTATCATATCATCGCGTAAGCGCCGATTGAGACTTTGGAGAGAACAATGCCTGGTCTTGACGATATGTTGCCGAGCGCCAAGGATAACCTTCGAAAGAGCGCCGAGATGGAGGCGCAGAAGGCCGCCGAATACATGAAGAAGCGGCAGGCGGCCGAGGCGGAGAAGAAGGCGCTGCTCGACCAGCTGCTCAAACCGTCGGGGGTCAGCGACGAGGAGCGGATGAAAAGGGCCGCAGCCATCATCAACCGGGCCGTCAGCAACGGTCTCACCGAGGTCGAAATCGCTCGCTTCTCTAATAAGCTCTTCACCGACCGGGGCCGCGCGATCAATCAGCAGGAAGCGGGGTGGGAGGAAACGCTGACGGGCCTGCCGAAGGAGCTTCACGCGTTCTGGAAACGATATCTCGAGCCGCGCGGGTATCACATCAAGTTCCAGATTGCCGACTGGCCCGATGGCATGCCGGGGGACATCAGCATGACTTTGATGTGGCGCTGAGCGCGGCGCTATCTTCTTCTTGTGAAGTCTTTTGGAAGCGGCGGAACATCACGCAAGGAGAGAAGTCGGCGTGGGCCGGCGGCACTCTAAACCCGACGTACGCTGATCCTTGAATTTGGGCGCAAACAAAAGCCCGACCTAAACAGTCGGGCCTAGTATTCTTCGACGGCCGCAAACCTTGGCTACGGCGTCCCGACCTTCCGAGAGCGGAAAGCGGCCTGCGACCGAAGCGGCTCTGTAGGTTTCTCGTATGCAGGAAATACGACGCAGATTCTTTCTAGGATTGCAAATCTGCCTGTGGATCGTTGAGGGTCGCCAGGGGCAGGGCGCGCTCCCGCGTGCAATGCGCCGGACGAAACCTTCATGAGCCGCCGCGGGCCGTTTGATCGCCTGCCACACCCGTGCGGAACTCAGCGGCATTGCGATGTCAGTCATGCAAAGGGGCGCGAGCACGGCACCGACGATCGCCGCTGGGGCGGCGATGGTGCCGGCCTCGGTGACGCGAATGGCCGGCCGAGACCTCAGTGTGCCCCCATCCACCGCATGGCCGCCGGCACCCAATGGCCCTGTGGGTCCCCGCTGTCATAACTCGCTCCGAGATGATCGCAGCCCGGCAGAACAAGGCATTCGACGTCGACACCCCTATCACGAAGACGGGTCGCGAACGCTTCGGCCTGGCGCCGCAGATGTGCAAAGTCGTTTTCACCCCAGGCGATCAAAAATGGTGGAGCGTCGCGCCGCATATACTGGATGGGAGAGGCGGCATGATCGGCGCCGCTGCCTGCTTTGCCGAGGAAGCGCGGCCGCATCGAGAAGCCGGATTGCTCACCGAAATCGTAAGAACCGGATATAGGCAGCGCGCCACGGATCACATTCTGTGGCAGACCGCGACTGGCTTGCCAGTCGTTCCGAACGGCCGCCAGGGCTGCGAGATGTCCTCCCGCCGAGTGTCCGGCGATGAAAATCCGGTCCGGCCGGCCGCCGAACTCCGCAACCGTCCTGTGGGTTGCTGCGACGCCATCGAGGATATCGTCAAATCCGGTCGGAAACACATGCTGTGGTGCGAGCCGGTAGCCTGCTGAGACAAATGTTACACCGTGTGCGCCGAGGGCTGGCGCCATGAACAGCATCCATTCCTTATAGCCGTTGGTCCACCCGCCGCCGTGCAGCGCGAGCACAACGTCGCCGTTGGGGTTGTTGGAGGGCACAACTGCAATCTTCTGGTATGGGTCGGCGCCATAGGCAATCTCGATCGCTTCGATGTGTCGACCGCGTCGCAGCACCTCATCGTGATATTTGGCCCCGATCGCTGTAAACGGCTCCTGGGCAGGATATTGGTCGGGCGTCACGTAAACCTCTGGTCCAGTGTCTGCAGCTTATTTTATCTTCCAAATATTCCAAAGGCGGTACCGGCCGGAGTCAATAGCGAATGCTGTTCATTTATCCCTCCGCGACCTTTTGCTTTTTGAATTTGCCGGGGGCGGTCCGGCGAGCAGTTCGACGAACAGATCCAGGGTGCGGTCATCGCAGTCGCCGGGCCGTTGCAGATGGCGGCCGATGACATAGCCGTCGAACGCCATCATCAACACGTTCGCGATGCGCGCGGCGGTCACGCGACTGTTGCGATCTTCAGGCAGCGCATCGAGCAGCATACCGGCGACGCGTTGCTTTGTCGCATAGAGCAGTTCCGGCCGATAGCCCATGTCAGGGTCGGTTGTGGCGATTGCCTGTATGAAATTATTCGCAAATGCGTTGTCTTGAGCCGGGAGGTCGCGCCACAAGCTACGCAGGATATAACGTACGCGTGAACGCGGAGATTTGAGATGTTCAAGCGCCAGCTCCATCTCGTCGAGCCGGGACGAGAGCCAGGGCTCGTAAAGGGCGTAAAGGATATGGAGCTTGGATGGGAAATAGCTGTAGACGTTTGCTGTCGATAATTTCGCCTGTTTGGCGATGTTGGAGATGGTGGTGTTGTGGTATCCGTTCTTGGAGAATAGCGAAAAGGATGCAGTCAGGATCGCCTGCCGCAGCTTCGGCTTCTTGACCTGAGCCATGTTATGGGCGATCGCGCAGGCGATACCCCGACCGCAACATCAGCCGCGCACCTCGCGGGCGACCACCATCTTCGGATCAACAAGTTTGCCCCTGTCGATGATCACCTGATTATCGAGCGTGACAGTGCAGTCGCGCATTGGCACATCGTAATGGCCGCGCGTATTGCGCTTGCCGCCGCCTTGCGTGTTGGGGCCCGTCGAAAACAGGAAGTTGCCAGGAAATACGCGCGCTGCGGCTCGGCTGCGCTCCGGTGAGTCCCCGTTGAGGCCCAGGCCATACCAGCGAGCTTGCGGATTCATACCCCAGCCGAGATGGGACACCGCATAAGGATCGCGATCGCCTTCGCTGCTCTTGCCGTCTTCAAGCCAGTCCCGCATCAGCTTTGCGTCCAGCCCGCCTTCAATCTTGACGACATGACCATCGCGAATTTCAAGGGTCACCGGGTCAACGACATAGCGGCAATAGGGAAGGATGATGATGTCACCGGGCGCGAATACGACTTTTCCTGCCGCGCTGCCTTCATTGGGGAAGGTATGAATGTGGCCGGCCCCCCAGTGGTCGAAATGTCCCTTCTCGTCGGCAAAGCCCCATTGCGTCATAACGGGGTATTCGCCGCAATTATAGGTGAAATCGGTTCCGCTCTCGCTCGTCACGCGTACAGTCTTAGTGCGTTTGTAGACGCTCTCGGCGTGTTTCATTGCCTCTTTCAGACCCTTCGGCGACATCAGCTGCTCGAGGTCGTCTGGCGCGTCGATAATCATCAGAACACGCGTGCCGCCGTCCATGACCTCTTTCAGCCATTTCGTGAAAAGCGGGACGTGGAAAATAATGATGAGATCCGCGGCCTTCACCGCGGCCAGTGTGCCCTTGCACTGTCCGATGGTCGGCACGCCGACCTTGGTCCAGCCGGGAATCGAATTCACGCACATTTCGTAGATATCGGCGCCGAACTCATCGGCGGCGGCGAAGGCCGACTCGATGAACTCGCGACGCGTTCCGAGATCGGAGACGATAGCGATTGTCTCGCCTTTCTGCACGTTCGACAATTCGAACTGCTTGCGAAACAGATAGGTCAGTCGACCGGGGTTGAGTTCCTGAACGCGAATCGCCGAGTGCTTCATGGTGTGCCTCTGTGCAGGTTTTTAGGCCGTAATACTGAATATCATTCGGGTTTGCTTGTAAAGCCGGATGAGCGGCACTCGATCCCAGAGAGGAGAAGGCAGGTTCGAGAAGAACTCGTTTGTATCTCGCCGGGACCCCGTTCGTTCCGGCCGGCCTCACTGAAATTTTCCCAGGACAATCTACGAGGGACGATCCGCGGTTGGAATGGAAATGCCGCCCTTCATCTCTCTCACCCGGGAGTCTTTCGGGTCGACACGTGCCTCTTAGAGCAGGCTGTTTCTGGACGCCGATGCGCGGTCGGTGACGGTCTTCACCTTTGCTTGGGACCATGCGCTTAATTCTGTGAGCCGGCCAGGGCCTGAAATCATAATAGGTCCCCGCGGCGGCCTGAGGTGCGGCAGCCTATACGTGAGTTAGCGCGGGCGTAGCATGGCGCTGTAGCTTAAGAAGGCGGGATGTGCGCGATCGATAGCGCCGTGCAGCCTCGCTAAAAGCCAAGGAACAGGGAGAGCGTCGCGGCGTTACGTTCGCGCCGGATCGAACACGCCAGGGCACTTTTTATCGTCGGGATTGATATATCCGATCTGATGTCATCAGCGGCAATTTCAACTTGGGTCTGGCACCGCGGCGATGCGAAGCTTGCACGCGTCAGGCGTTCACAAAGTGTCCA
>JBIQKQ010000172.1:0-6696 GCA_044506365.1 Hyphomicrobiales bacterium | reverse complement strand
ATGGTACGGCCCGCGCGCGGTGCCATCCGCTTCCGCGGCACCGACATAGCAGGCCTTCCGAGCCATAAGGTGTGCAATCTCGGCATCGGGCAGGTCGCCGAGGGCCGCCAGATTTTCCCCAACCTGTCGGTGGCGGAAAATCTGGACATGGGGGCGATGCTGCCGCGCGCCCGCGCAACCCGCGAGAAAAACCGCGAGCGTGTGCTGACCATTTTTCCGCGTTTGCGCGAGCGGTCAGGACAGGCGGCCGGAACGCTGTCGGGCGGCGAGCAGCAGATGCTGGCGATCGGCCGCTGCCTGATGGGCGAACCCGAACTCGTGATGTTCGACGAGCCCTCGCTCGGTCTGGCCCCCGCTCTGGTGCAGGACGTGCTCGCGACCATTCGCGATCTTAACCGAGACGGTCTCACCTGCGTTCTGGTCGAGCAGAATGTCGCGGTGTCGCTCAGGCTCGCGAGCAGGGCCTATGTGCTTGAGAACGGCCGTGTCACGCTGACCGGCACCGGCGAGGCCCTGCTGGCCGATGACCGCGTGAGGCAGGCCTATCTGGGAATGTAGTGGTCGGCCCTACCAAATGAGCGCAGCAAGATCCGGGCCCATCGGACCCCACATATCGCAAGGCAGATGGAAGGGTCACCGCCGCATCAGCGCATTGAGCGCCGCGACCCGCGCCGTGAGCGGCGTTTCCGGAAACAGCGCCCTTAATTGACGAAGAGCCTGCGAAGCGCTCAACGGCTGCTGCTTCACGAGAGCATCCGTCATGGCGCGCGCCAACTGGGTCTCGCTCTGTCCGGTCATGAATGAGGGGGCCAGCGTGACTTCGCCGAAGGGTTCGGGCTCGGCGATGCGGATGGCTTTGCGGCTTGCGAGCGTGTTCGATGACATACCCAAAAACCCTCGTCGAAAAAGCAGCATGCTCTATGTCCCAACCCGGCGGCTCAACGCCGCATATCTGATTTGGTTCCGGTTTGGGAATCCCCCACGTGATATATTTTATCTTGTGGATCAATGATTTGCGCCAATCTCCTCCGGTCGCGGCAAGCCCGCTCATCCGGAGGTTTGACTTAATGCGTCGGTCTCGGCCAAATCGAGCCGGTACCAAACGCAACGCGGCGAGGAGAGACCAATGAAACTTTATTATTCACCCGGAGCTTGCTCGCTCGCCGTGAATATCGCGCTGCACGAGGCCGGCATCCCGTTCGATCTCGAGCGCGTCGATAACAAAGCCAAGGTCACCAAGGCCGGGGAGAACTTCTGGGACGTCAATCCCAAGGGAGTCGTGCCGGTGCTCAAGCTCGACAACGGCGAGACGCTCACCGAAGCGGCGCCCTTGCTCCAATATGTGGCCGATCAGAACCCCGCCGCTGGACTCATGCCGAAGTCCGGCGCGATGGACTATTATCGTGCGCTGGAATGGTTGAACTTCATTGCGACCGAGATCCACAAGCAGTTCACCCCGCTGTTCAAGGACAACACTCCGGGCGACTATCGCGCGATCGCAAAGAAGAACGTGCTGGATGCGTTCAAGCACGTTGACGAGAGTCTTGCCGGGCGGCAATGGCTCGTGGGCGACAGCTACTCGGTCGCCGACATTTATCTGTTCGTGGTGTCGAACTGGGCGCGCTTCCAGGACATCGACATCGCGCAATGGCCGAACCTGAACGAGCTGCGCACGCGTGTCCGCGCCCGGCCGAAGGTGATCGAAGCGATGAAGGCGGAAGGCCTGATCAAGCCGCAGGCGGCCTGACCGTCTTCGGGAGGTGCCCGCTTGCGCGGGCGCCCCCCGAAATGACATTCACTTCGGTTGGCCGATCGTCACCGTCAGCGAGCCGACGCCTTCGACCTCGCATTCGATCTTGTCGCCGATATTGACCTGACCGACGCCGGCCGGCGTTCCGGTCATGATGATGTCGCCAGGCGCAAGTTCGACCATTTCGGACAGTTTCCAGATCGTCTCCGGAACGTTCCAGATCATCTGGTCCAGGTCGCCATCCTGTTTCATCTGGCCGTTCACTTTCAGCGTGATGCGGCCCTTCGCCGGATGGCCGATCTGCGAGGCCGGCACCAGCGGACCGCACGGCGCCGAGGCATCGAACGCCTTGCCGATCTCCCACGGCCGCTTCACCTCGCGCGAGGCGAGTTGCAGGTCGCGGCGCGTCAGATCGATGCCGACGCCATAGCCCCAGATGCAGTCGTTGGCCTTGTCCGGCTTGATATTCAGCCCGCCGGATTTGAGCGCGACGACAAGCTCGACTTCATGATGCAGGTCCTTGGTCAGCGGCGGGTAGGGCACCACGCTGCCGTCCGGGACGATGGCATCGGAAGGTTTGGCGAAGAAGAACGGGGGCGCGCGCTCGTCCTGTCCCATCTCGCGGATATGCTCGATGTAGTTGCGGCCGACGCACCAGATTCGGCGCACCGGAAATTTCTCGGACGAGCCTTTGACCGCAAGCGCAGCTTGCGGCGGCGGAGGTATGACGTAACGGTCGCTCATATCCGTTGATGCTTTTTTGTCACATTGAGCCGGTGTTCGGCAGGGAATGCGGCGTGCAGTCGCAATAGCGATTGGCCACAGGTGCGGCCACCGAATAGCATGCAGTTGCGGACCGTCAAAGGCTGGGGGGCATCGAAAGGCTGGGGTGCGTCAAAGCGAGGAGGGAGCAGTGAACAAAATACTGCTTCTTTGTGCAGTGACGACCATGCTGGCGGGCTGTTAGACGGTGCGCCAGCAATATGTCGGGACCAGCGCGGTCGTTGGTGGCGCAACCGGCGCGATCATCGGCGGCGCTTCTTCAGGCGGCACGGGGGCCGCGGTCGGGGGCGCCATCGGCGCGACGGCCGGAGCCCTGATCGGGGCGGCGCTTGCGCCGCCGGAGGAATGCTGGATCAGGACGCGGCGGGGGCCGCGTTCGGTGCCGTGCTACTGAGCTCGACAGGGTGAGCGGGGGCTGCGGACGCCGGGATTGGGGGATCCCGGCGTCCGCACTTTTTTTATCGGCTTCATGCTGAGGAGCGCTGCGAAGCAACGCGTCCCGAAGGACGTGGCGGATTGACGCCGGCGCGGCTGCCCTTACTCGGCGGCCGCGATCTCGGCCGGAAATTCCTGCGCTTGCAATTGCAACCGATAGAACGAGGCGTAGCGGCCGCCCTTGCGCAGCAGTTCGTCGTGCCGTCCGGATTCCGACACCACGCCATCCTCGATGACGAAGATGCAATCGGCATGCGCGACGGTATGGAGACGATGCGCGATCACGATGGTGGTGCGTCCCTGCGTCAGATGCGTGATGGCGTCCTGCACCAGTCGCTCGGATTCGGAATCGAGCGCGGCGGTCGCTTCATCCAGCAGGATCAGCCTGGCGTCGCGAATGAGCGCGCGCGCGACCGCAATGCGCTGGCGCTGTCCGCCCGAGAGCTGCAGCCCCTGCTCGCCGGTATGCGTGTCGTAGCCGCGCGGGAATGACATGATGAAATCATGCGCGTTGGCCGCTTTCGCCGCGGCGACGATGTCGTCCTCGGTGGCGCCGTCCTTGCCGAACGCGATGTTGTCGCGGATCGTGCCGTGGAACAGGAACACATCCTGGCCGACATAGGCGATCTGCTGCCGCAGCGAGTGGCGCGACACATTCGCGATGGCCTGCCCGTCGATCGCGATCGTCCCTGATTGCGGTTCATAGAGACGCAGGATGGTGTTCAGGATCGTCGACTTGCCGCCCCCCGATGGGCCAACCAGGGCGGTCATCTGACCGGCTTCGGCGGTGAACGAAAGGCCGCGCAGCACCGGCTCCTTGTCGCGATAGGCGAACCACACGTCGCGGAATTCGACCTGGCCCCTGTCCATGACGAGCTTCGGCTTGTTGTCGTCCGCCGCCTCGGTTGAGGGCGCATCGATGATGTCGAACAGCTGGCGCACGCCGATCAGTCCGGCATTCAGTTCGATATTGAGCCGTGCCAGCCGCTTGGCCGGCTCATAGGCCAGCAGGAACGCCGTGATGAAGGAGAAGAATTCGCCCGGCGTGGCGTTCATCTCGATGGTGCGATAGCCGCCATAGATGACGCCGCCGGCGATTGCGATCCCGGCGAGCGCCTCCATCATCGGGCTCGAACGGTTCGACACCCGCGCCATCTTGTTGGCTTCGTATTCGACCGCCGCGACATTGTCGTAGTAGCGCTTGCGCAGGCGGTCTTCGAGCGTGAAAGCCTTGACGATGCGGATACCGGAGATGGTTTCCTGCAGCGTTTCGAACAACCGGGTGCCGCCGGTGAACTGCGCCTTGGCCACCGCCTTCACGCGTCGCACCAGCTTGCGGATCATCCAGAGCGCCGGCGGCGCGACGATCGCGGCCGAGATCGACATCACCGGATCCTGGATCACCATGACGGTGGCGAGGCCGATCAGCGACAGCAGATCGCGGCCGACCGCGGTGATCAGGAGATTGAGCACCTGCGTTGCGGAACTAGCGCCGGTCGCGAGACGGTGCAGGAATTCCGAGGAATGGCGTTCGGCGAAGAAGCCGAGATTCTGGCGCATCAGCCGATCAAACAGCTTGCGCTGGTTTTCGGCGATGATCGAATTGCCGATCCGCGACAGGATCACCGCCTGAAAGTAGGTTGCCGCTCCGCGGGTGCAGAAAATCACGATGGTGACGAGGCCGATCACAACGATCGCGGCGAAGCTGCGATCGACATAAGCCTTGTTCACGATGGTGCCCATCAGATAGGCGATCAGGGCGGTTCCGGCGGCGGTGATCGCCATCAGAACGAACGCCACCGCATAGGATTTCCAGTGCTTGACTCCGTACTCGGTTACGAGCCGGCGGATCAGCTTGTAGGAGCTTTCGGAGTCGGCCAGGACGTTGGGCGCCATCATGTCCACGCAATGCGGCGGCCGGACGTGGCGCCCGGCCCGCGGGCTACCTGCCCGCTCGGGGCGGAGATTTCAAGCCTGTTGGGCCAAGCTGCCTGCGCCTACGAATTGCGGGCCCGCAGCTTCTGTTCCCATTCCAGCGCGTTGGCGACGATGGTCGGAAGGTTGTCGTAGCGGGGAACCCAGCGCAGGATCTCCCGCGCGCGGTCGGAGGCCGCGACGATTCGGGCCGGGTCCCCCGGCCGGCGCTCGGCGAGGTCGACGCGGAAATCGACGCCGGAGACCTGCTTCACCGTTTCGATGACCTCCAGCACCGAGAAACCGCGGCCATAGCCGCAATTGAAGGTCGCGCTCTCGCCTCCCGCGCGCAGATGGCGCAGTGCGTCGGAATGGGCGCGCACGAGGTCGCTGACATGGATATAGTCGCGGATGCAGGTCCCGTCGGACGTCGGATAATCGGTCCCGAACACGTCCATCTTCCTGCGCAGGCCGAGCGCGGTCTGCACCGCGACCTTGATCAGGTGCGTAGCGGCGGGCGTCGATTGCCCGGTGCGCATCTTCGGGTCCGCGCCCGCGACATTGAAATAGCGCAGAATCGCGTGTTTCAGCGGATGCGCGAAACCGGCATCGCGCAGGATGATCTCGGTCATCAGCTTCGAGGAGCCATAGGGCGACATCGGATCGGGCGCGGCATCCTCCGACACCGGCGCCGTTTTGGGATTTCCGTAAACCGCCGCCGTGGACGAGAAGATGAAATGCTTCACGCCGCTTTTGACAGCGGCCTCGATCAGGGTGCGGGAATTGGCCGTGTTGTTGCGATAATAGCCGAGCGGATCGGCGACCGAATCCGGCACCACGATCGAGGCCGCGAAATGGATGATGGCATCCACGCCATGCCGGGCGATGATCGTGCGCGCCAGGCCCTCGTCACCGGTATCGCCCTCATAGAGCGGGACGCTGTCCGGAATCGCCCAGCGGAAGCCGGTCGACAGGTTGTCGAGCACGACGGCGTCCTCGCCGGCGTCGAGCAGTTCGTAAATCATGTGGCTGCCGATATAGCCTGCGCCACCGGTAACCAGGACGGGCATGAACGGGCGTCTCCCGAAAGAATGGCCGGACCATAGGCGACGGCCATGAAAAATGAGTAATAAGACGGCTTCCGTAGGGCGGATTTGGCGGCGACACCAGGCTAGGCGTGGGCCGATGACAGGCCGCGCGTAATCCGCCATATGGAAGCCGCGGATGACGCCTGCGGCTCATCCGCCCTACAGGATATGCCTTGACCGATCTCGACGTCATTATCCCGAATCTGCACTGGAACTATACCGGCGTAACCGCGACCAACCGCATGATCGCGCCGCGGGTCGCCCGGCTTGCGACCGCGCGCTGGTTTGGTCCCGACGCGCCGGACGGCATCGAGACCATGCGGCTGTCCGAGGTTCTGGCGTTGCCGTTCCGCAGGCGGCGGAGGGTCGTCTGGCACGCGCGCCGCAACAACGAGATGATGCTGGGTCTCCTGCTCAAATGGCTCGGCTGGCCGCTCCGGCTGGTTTTCACCTCGGCCGCGCAGCGCCACCATACCTGGATCACCCGCTTCCTGGTGTCGCGCATGGACGCCGTGGTCGCCGCCAGCGATGCCGCAGCGGCCTATCTCACGGTCCCGTGCGATGTGATCCTGCACGGCGTCGATACCGCGCGCTATCACCCGCCGACGAGCCGTGACGCGGAATTCCAGATCAGCGGCCTGCCCGGAAAATACGCCATCGGCTGTTTCGGCCGTGTCCGGCACCAGAAGGGCACCGACGTTTTCACCGAAGCCGTGTCGCGCGTCC
>JBIQKQ010000171.1:0-6936 GCA_044506365.1 Hyphomicrobiales bacterium | reverse complement strand
CGACCGCTACGGCACAAGCTGCGTCGCGGTGGTCGCGGAAACCACCGAGCAGGTGCTTCGCTCGCTTGGCTATTCGGTCAGCCGCAACAAACCTTACGCCGGCGGCTTCATCACCGAGCATTACGGGAACCCGTCCGCAGGGCTGCACGCGCTGCAGATCGAGTTGAACCGTGCGCTCTATATGGACGAGCGCACCCATGAGCGTATTGCCCGCTTCCGGCGGCTCGCAATGGACATCGAAACGCTGGCCGACCGGCTCGCGGCGATCCCGCTGGAGGAACTGCGGCCCTATCGCGCCGCGGCGGAGTAAACCGCTCGTCGATCCTCGAAGTCGGCGAACCTATCCCCGACGCCTCCCAGAAAAGAAAAAGGGGCCGCTAGCAAGCTAGCGGCCCAAGTCTAGGGAGGAAACGCCCAAGGAGGGCGGCGGGAATGTGCGAAGCACATTGCCGCGCTGCAGCAATATTGCATTGCGTCGCACCAAAAGCAAGTCGAAATGTCAGTGTCACTGACCTATCCCCAAGACCGGGGAGTCCTGCGTGGATCGCTTGAAAAGAAATAAGCTAGACATCCCAAAAGGATAAGCCCGGACTGAAAGCCGAAAACCGCACGGTATGCATTTAATGCATACCCGTCGCTCGCATGTGGAAACAGGTCGATGATGAATCCAGTGAGGGTCTGGCAGACAAATACACCTCCCATGGTGCCGATATTCATCAATGTCATGCCGCGCCCGACGAGTTCCGGCGGGAACAGCGACTTGCCATGCGCGATCACCACGGACAGCACCGCGGGGAATAGCCCGATCGCGACGAACCAGAGAAACAGGGCGACCGGCGTGAAAACACCGACGATGGCGGCGAGCCCCAGGACGGCCGCCGTCATAAGGAGCCCGGCCATGCCCGGTATCTTGTAGCTGTTGAACAGCCGGTCCGTCGGGCCCCACAGCATCGAACCCACGATCTGCGCCAGGACGGCGACGAACAGCATGTTGCCGCGTTCGGTCAGGCCAAATCCGTAGATGTGGGTCAGGTACGGGCCGCCCCACAGGCCGACCACGACCACGAAGCTGGAATAGCTGACGAGCTGGATTGCAAAAACCGGCCAGAACGAAGGCACGCGCACTGCCGCCAGAGTGCCCTTGAGACTTTGGCGCAAGGTCTCTTTCGCACGCGGCGGGACGTTTTTGTCTTCATGCACCACGGCCGCGACCAGCGCCGCCGCGGCGATCACAAGGATCGCGATAAACACAAAGCTCATGCGCCAGCCGAACAGCTCCGCCGAAAAGGCGAGCGGCGCGGTCGCCAGCAGGGTGCCGAGGGTGCCGAGCCCGATCTGGATCCCGACAAGCGTTGCAAACCGGTCCGGCGGGTAGCGTTTCGCATAGAGCGCCAGCGGCGCCATCAGATAGCAGGAGGAACCGAGCCCCATCAGCACCCGCCCCATCATCAGCCAGAAAGGCGACGCCGCCGCCGCGAACATCAATGTCCCGGAGATTGCGATACCCGCGCAGACCAGCATGCAGCGGCGCGGACCATACCGATCGAGCGCGACACCGAGCGGAATCTGCGCGGCCGCGAACGAGAAGAAGAACAGGCTGGATAACAGGCCGACTTCTGACGCCGACAGGCCCAGTTCGGTCGCGAGGTTCGGGGCGATGACGCCGACCGAGTTCCTCAGGAACTGGCTGACCATGTAAATGCCGGCGAGCGCGCTCACCAGCACGACCGTCTCGCGCGTCGCGATCGAAGAACGGCCTGCCGCGTCCGTTGTCATGTGGGTCCCGGCCCCCCGCGCGGTTTCAAGCAAGGGCTGTGTTGGCACGCGCAGGCCATCGCGGCAAGCGAGGCGGCCCGCCTCTCATAGTCCCGTTCGGTCACCGCAGGCGTTCACGAGCGCTGGAAACGACCGACGCTCAGCGGATCTGCGGCCGCGAGTGAGCTTGGTTGCCGCCGATGCAAGGATTCGATAGGTGAGAGCGAATAGCGGGCGCGGCGGGGCACATGACGGCAATCGATTTCGCAACATTCATCGATCAGCTTGCCGCGGTGTCCGGCGAAACCATCCTGCCGTTCTTTCGCACCTCGCTCGGCATCGACGATAAGGGGCCGGCCGGACATTTCGATCCGGTGACCGCCGCCGATCGCGCCGCCGAACAGGCCATGCGCACCCTCATCAGACGGACGTTTCCGGAGCACGGCATTATTGGCGAGGAATTCGCCCCGGAGCGGGCCGACGCGGAATATGTCTGGGTTCTTGATCCGATCGACGGCACCAAGTCCTTTATCTCCGGGATGCCCGTTTGGGGCACGCTGATCGCGCTGACGCGGCTCGGCGAGCCGATCTTCGGGTTGATGCATCAGCCGTTCATGCGTGAACTCTTCTCCGGCGACGGCCTCGCCGCTGAATACCGCGGACCTGCGGGCAAACGGCAGTTGCGCACGCGGCCCTGCGCGCAGTTGTCCGACGCAGTCCTGTTCACCACCAGCCCGCTGCTGATGAACGAGACCGACCGCGCCGCCTTTCGCAAGGTCGAAAACGTGGTGAAGCTCTCGCGCTACGGTGGCGATTGCTACGCCTATTGCATGCTGGCGGCCGGGCATGTCGATCTGGTGATCGAGACCGGGCTCAACCCGCATGACATTCTTCCGCTGATACCCATCCTGAACGGCGCCGGTGCGATCGTGACCTCCTGGGACGGCGGCCCGGTGGGAACGGGCGGACCGGTCGTCGCAGCCGGCGACGCGCGCGTGCATGCGGCTGCGCTCGAGGCGCTGCGGGCATAGCGCGCGCGCTTGTGCCGGCCTGGTCGCCATGGCCTAATCTGCCCCTCCGAGCGTGCTGATGACCCCAGGGGGGAACCATGGCCTACACTTTCGTCCTTGTGCACGGCTCCTGGCACGACAACCGCGCCTGGCAGCCGGTGATCGACCGGCTGGAGCAGAACGGGCACACGGTCTACGCACCGACAGTCGCGGGGCATGCCCCCAATGACAGAAAAGACGTGACGCATGCGGATTGCGTGCGCTCGGTCGTGGATTTCATCAAGGCGTCGGCCGTGCGCGATTTCGTCCTGGTCGGGCATTCCTTCGGCGGCACCGTGATTCAGGCGGTGGCCGAGCAGGTGCCGGACCGGATTCGGCGGCTAGTGTTCTGGAACGCCTTCGTGCTGCTCGACGGCCAAAGCCTCGAAGACAACATCCCACCGCATTACCGGGAATTGTTCGCGCAGCTCACCCAACCCGATGGCGGCATCATGCTGCCCTATCCGATCTGGCGCGACGCCTTCATCGGCGACGCCGACGATGCGCTCGCGCGCAGCGCATACGCGATGCTGTCGCCGACGCCGGCTCGCAGCCACACCGACAAGGTGCCGCTGAAGACCTTCCATTCGCTGCAGATCCCCAAGAGCTATCTCAATTGCACCGAGGACATCGCGCTGCCGCCCGGACCGGAATGGGGCTGGCATCCGCGCATGTCTTCGCGCCTCGGCCTCTTCCGGCTGGTGCAGATGCCCGGCAGTCACGAGGCGATCTTCACCAACCCGCAGCTGCTCGCCGACAAGTTCGTCGAGGCGGGCCGGGATTGACTTGACCGCGCGACTGCGGCCGACACTATCGACCGCATGACCGACGCTGATATCCTGACACTGCATGCCAGTCTCACGGAAGCCGGACTGAACGGCACATCGGAAGATGCGCTGGTCAGCGGCTTCTGCGAACGGGCGAATGCCATCGGCATTCCGATCAGCCGCTCGCTCGTGATCATCGATACCCTGCACCCGGTTTACGAAGGGCGGCTGGTCCGATGGGGGCACGATGCGTCCCAGCCCGACATTGTCGAATATGGGCGCACGGTCTTGCCGGAGGGGTTGGCTCTCGGGGAAGAAGAGGAAAGAGCGGCCGCCAGCTGGCGGGCCAGCCCGTTCTTCCATATGCTGCAGAACGGGATCAGCCTGCTGCGGCTGACGAAGGACCACGCCGCGATGTTTCCGGCCATGCAGGATTATCTCGCGTCCGGCATGACCGGCGGCCTCGCCATCGTCAACCGCTTCGCCCCCGAAGGCGTGATCGGCGAAATGGATGCGGTCTATTCAACGTGGATGACCCGGCGCCTAGGTGGCTTCGACGAGGCCCATGTCGACGCGCTGGCCCGCCTCGTTCCGACGCTGGCGCTCGCGGTCAAGGCTGCGGCGCTCACGCGCATGACCGGTACACTGATGGAGACCTATCTCGGACGGGATGCCGCGCGGCGCGTGCTTTCGGGCCGTATCATGCGCGGCGTCGCCGAGCGGATCGACGCGGCGATCTGGTTCAGCGACCTGCGCGGCTTCACGCGGGTGTCCGATTCGGCGCCCGAACAGGTGATCCCGCTGCTGAACGATTACGCCGATGTCGTGATCTCGGCGATCTATGCCCAAGGCGGCGACGTGCTGAAACTGATCGGCGACGGAATTCTCTCGATTTTCACGGCCAAGGACCGCGCGCATGCCTGCGGCGCCGCTCTCAGCGCCGCTGCGGCGGTGAGCCGCGAGGTGGCCGCGCTCAATGCGCGGCGTGCACACGACCTCTTGCCGGTCACCGACATGTATATCGGGCTGCATGTCGGCGAAGTTCTCTATGGCAATATCGGCTCTACCGATCGGCTGGACTTCACCGTGGTTGGACCGGCCGTGAACGAAGCCAGCCGCATCGCCGCCATGTGCCGGTCGGTCGAGCAGCCGATCCTCGTTTCGCAAGCCTTCGCCGCGGTCGACGGCATGCGCGGCCGCCTCGTGTCGGTCGGCCGCTACGCCTTGCGCGGGGTCGAGCGCCCGCAGGAATTGTTCACCCTGGAGCCCGGCGGAATCTGAGCGGTTGAGGGGGGACGTTGACGATCGGGATCAGCCACCGAGCTCGCGACGCACGATTGCCGCGCCCTCCACCATCGCCCGCATCTTCGCCAAGGCGACGTCGCGCGGCAGATATTTCAGCCCGCAATCCGGCGCGACCACGATGCGTTCGGCAGGCACATGTTTCAGCGCGCGGCGGATGCGTTCGGCAACCCGCTCCGGCGTCTCCACCGTCATGTCCGACAGATCGAGCACGCCGAGGATGATGTCCTTGCCGGGGAGTTTCTCCAGCACCGCGCAATCGAGTCCGGATTGCGCTGTCTCGATCGAAACCTGCCGGACCGGCGAATTCGCCAATTCCGGCAGGAAGGAATAGCCCTCCGGCCGCACATGAATGATCGCGGCATAGCCGAAGCAGATATGCACGGCCGTGGTGCCGGTGACGCCGTCGAGTGCGCGGTTGAAGGCCTTCAGCCCGAACTTGCGCGCCTTGTCCGGTCGCGCCTGCATATAGGGCTCGTCGATCTGCACGATGTCGGCGCCGGCCGCGAACAGGTCCTTGATCTCCTCGTTGACCGCCGCTGCGTAATCGAGCGCCAGTTCCTCCTCATCGTCATAGAAGTCGTTCTGAGCCTGCTGCGACATGGTAAAAGGCCCGGGCACGGTCATCTTGATCGTGCGATCCGTATTGGCGCGCAGGAACTGCACGTCGCGAACCTCGACCGGATGCTTGCGACGCACCTTGCCGACAACGCGCGGCACCGGATTGGGATGACCGGAGCGGTCGAGAGCCGTACCGGGATTGTCGATGTCGACCCCTTCGAGCGCGGTCGCGAAGCGGTTGGAATAGCTTTCACGCCGCATCTCGCCGTCGGTGATGATGTCGAGACCGGCGCGCTCCTGGTCGCGGATCGCCAGCCGCGTTGCATCGTCCTGCGCCTGGTCGAGCCATTCGGGCGCCACCCGCCACAATTCGCGCGCGCGCACCCGCGGCGGAAAGCGCCCCGCCAGATTCTTGCGGTCGATCAGCCAGTCCGGCTGGGCATAAGACCCGACCAGAGAGGTCGGCAGCATCTTTTGTGACATGGCATTCTCCGGATGGACGAAAAGTCAGCCTAAACCATCCAAGCGCCGGCGACGAATGCGTCGGGAACAGCACATTGGGGCGGGCCACGTCGCATGCGGTCCGCCGATTTGAATGATATGATGGAGATCTAGCACCGCCTTGGCAGCATCGCATTGAGCCGGGAGGACTGCATGGAACGCCGGACATTTCTTGCTCTTCTTGGCGGCGCCGCCGCATCGATGCCCTTACCCTTGTCGGCGCAACGGAGTACGGCCCAGCCGCGGCGCGTAGCGTTTCTCGCCCTCGGCCGTGCGGGTGAGCCATCGCCCTATCTGGAATCCCTGCGCCAGGGCCTGCGTGAAAGCGGGTGGCTCGAAGGCAAGAATCTCACAATCCACCTGTTCTGGGCGACCGGGTGGAAGGACATGGAGGCGGTTGCGCGTGAGCTTCTGAAAGTCGAGCCCGATGTGGTCGTTACGCAGGAGCTTATGGCCTACGCCATGCGCGCCATGAAATCGCCGACGCCCGTGGTGTTCGGCTTCAGCGGCGATCCGGTCGATGGCAAGCTGGTCGAGAGCTTTGCCCGCCCTGGCGGGACCATGACCGGCATGAGCTATCTGGCGCTTGATCTCGTCGGAAAGCGGATCGAACTGCTGAAGGAATGGCTGCCGCAGACGCGCCGGCTGGCGATCCTCGCGCGGCCGCAACATCCCGGCGATCCAAAGGAACGCAAAGCCTCTGAGACGGCGGCAGCCAAGCTCGATGTCGAAGTCGTGTATTTCCCGTATGTAGCGACCGCGCTGCCGGTGAGCGAACTCGGCACGCTGGAAAAAGTGCTGAGCGCGATTGCCGATGCGCGTTGCGACGCGCTCATGGTGTTCCCCGATTCGGCGATGTTCGAGGTCAACAGCCGCGTGGCCCAGTTCGCGGTAGAGGCCAGGCTGCCTTCGATATCGGGATGGGCGCCGTTCGCGCGCGACGGGTTGCTGGCGTCCTATGGGCCCAATGTGCGCGAACTTTATCGATCGCTGGCGCGCTT
>JBIQKQ010000170.1:0-7025 GCA_044506365.1 Hyphomicrobiales bacterium | reverse complement strand
GACGGCTCCACCAAGGAAGAGTGGAAGATGGTGGCCGAGACCAAGAAGATCCTCGATCCCCACATCAAGCTCGCCGCGACCTGCGTGCGGGTGCCGGTGTTCGTCGGCCATTCCGAGGCGGTCAATATCGAATTCGAGAACGAGATCACGGTCGAACAGGCGCACGAGGTGCTGCGCAACGCGCCGGGCGTGCTGGTCGTCGACAAGCGCGAGAACGGCGGCTACGCGACGCCGTACGAAGCGGCGGGCGATGACGCGACCTATGTCAGCCGGGTGCGCGAGGATCCGACCGTCGAGCACGGCCTCGCCCTGTGGTGCGTGTCCGACAACCTGCGCAAGGGTGCCGCGCTCAACGCGATCCAGATCGCCGAAAGCCTGATTAACCGCAAGCTGATCGAAGCGAAGAAGAAGGCGGCGTAGCTGCTTCTTCCCTCTCCCCGCGGAGCGGGGAGAGGTCACGAACTAAAACCGCGGCTCCGCCATCGCCTCCGCATACTGCTTTTCCGCCACCCGCCGGAACTCTCCGCTCGGGGCGTCGAGCACCGACAAGGTCCCGGTGGCGACGCCGAAATAGGCGGCGTGCAGGTGCAGCTTGCCACGCTCGACCAGGATGCGCACGCAGGGGAAGGTCATCAGGTTGTCGAGCGTCGTCAGCATCGCCGACTGCTCCAGCCGCGTCAGATACTCGGACATCGGCAAATCTCCGCGCGGCCCTGCTGCCTTCGCGGCCGGTGCGATCAGCGCCATCCAGCTGCCGATGAAGTCGCCGGGCGACAGCGGCGCGGATTTGTCCGCATAGGCGCGGATGCCGCCGCATTGGGCGTGGCCGAGCACCACGATATGCTTGACCCTCAGTGCCTGCACGGCGAATTCGAGCGCGGCCGAGACCGCGCGCTGCGCGCCGTCCGGTGTATAGGGCGGCACCAGATTCGCGACATTGCGCACCACGAACAGTTCACCCGGCCCGGCGTCGAAGATCACCTCCGGCGACACGCGCGAATCGCAGCAGCCGATCACCATGATTTCAGGCGATTGCCCGCTTTCTGCGAGTTGGCGATAGCGGCTCTGCTCCTCGCGCAGGCGCCCGCCGAGGAATGCAGTGTAGCCTTCGACGAGGCGGTCGGGGAAAGGCATGAGCCTGGTTCTCGCTGTCGTCATTGCGGGATGTGTCGGCCGGCCGGAGACCGGTTGCCCTGTTATTCACGCCCAGATCGCCATCGGCAACCCATAAGAATCGAGCGGCGGCGGGTCCGGAAACGGCTTCGCAACTCCCGCATGAATCCGGCGCGCGATTGCGGCGCAGGCGAGCGCGTCGAGAAGATCGTCAGCGGCGGCGCCGGCCGGTGGCGCGCTATCGACCAGTCTGCGCGGCATTCCGGCTGCGATCAGGAGATCGCGGCGGAGCGCGAGACCGCCTTCATGGAGTCTGCCCCTGATCTTCTTCGGTTCGATCAGCGCCTGCTCGCCATTCAGCCGCCAGAACGCAACCTCCGGATGCACTTCGAAGACGCGCGGCATGGCGGCCGGATCGCTGCGCAGCCAGACATCGACCTCGCGGATCTTCGGCGCGATCATGAACAGCTGCTTCGAGATCTTGCGCGCCGGATCGGACGTCGACAGCGCAACTTCGCAGGCGGCGCGATAGTCCGTCTGTTCCAATGCCGCACGCGAGGGCACCGAAAAGACCGCTGACTGCCGCGCGCCCAAGAGCGGACGAACCGCGTTCTCGGCGGCGCGTCCGCCACGGCCGGTGCGGTCGGGCAGGCCGATCGGCATGTCGACCGCGATCACCGCTGGTCGCTCGGATGCGCGCGAAATGTCGGCAAAGCGCGCCATGACGTGGACGTGCCCCGCGTCGCCCACCGGCCGCACGAACGCCGCCAGCCATCCGCTGCGGCAGCCATCCACGCCGGCAAGCCAGGTGTCCGTGCTCACGCTGCCTCCCTGTCATGCCCTGTGCAGGCGATGCATCCCGTCCGTTGCGGCCGACAATTAGAGCAATTGCGGCCTCGCTCTCATGCGTATACTGGAGCGCCCGATCGTGCAGGTAATGACAGAAGGACAGGTGATGGGAACCCGGCCGCGCCGCTCCGTACTCTATATGCCGGGCTCCAATGCGCGCGCCATCGAGAAGGCGCGCACATTGCCGGCCGACGGCGTGATCATCGATCTGGAGGATGCGGTTGCGCCCGACGCCAAGCCGGCGGCACGCGAACAGGTCGCGGCCGCGGTCCGGCAGGGCGGCTTCGGGACGCGCGAGGTTTTCATCCGCGTCAACGGCATCGACACGCCATGGCATTCCGACGATCTGACGGCGGCGGCGCAGGCGACGCCCGACGCGATCCTCGTGCCCAAGATCAGTTCACCCGCGCAGCTCGAGATTCTGGGCCAGCGCCTGCTGGACATGAAGGCGGACCGCAGGACCCGCATCTGGGCGATGATCGAGACGCCGGCGGCGATCCTCAACATCGTCGATATTGCAGCGGCAGCGAAGGATTCCGAGACCCGGCTCGCCGGCTTCGTGCTTGGCACCAACGATCTCGCCAAGGAGACCTCGGCGCGACTCGTTCCCGGCCGCGCGCCGATGCTGCCATGGCTGACCACCTGCGTGCTGGCGGCGCGGGCCTATGGGCTTGCGGTGCTCGACGGTGTCTATAACGATATCGGCAACGCAGAGGGCTTTGTTGCCGAATGCGAGCAGGGCCGCGATCTCGGCATGGATGGCAAGACGCTGATCCATCCCAACCAGATCGAGCCGTGCAACCGCGCCTTCTCGCCAAGCGAGGCGGAGATCGCGCAGGCACGCAAGTTCATTGCCGCGTTCGATCTGCCGGAGAATGCGGACAAGGGCGCCATCATGCTGGACGGGCGGATGGTGGAGCGCATGCATGCCGACATCGCGCGGCGCACGGTCGCGATCGCCGATGCCATCGCGGCGAAGGGCTAGGCGGAAGATGTCGCTTTTCCGTCTCCCCTCGCGAAGCGGGGGGAGGGTCGATCGACGCAGACAAGTTTACGCAGTCTGCGCAAGCTTGATTGTGCGCGAAGCGAACGAGATCGGGGTGGGGGCTTTGTGATATGACCCCTCCGGCTCGCCCCGTGTGCGGCTCGCCTCCCGCCCCTTTCAGGGGAGGGAGAAAGGGACACCATGTCACTCGAACTGTTCGCCGCCTATCTGCTTGCCTGCGTGATCTTCACGCTGGTCCCCGGGCCGACCGTCACGCTGATCGTCGCCAATTCACTGACCCATGGCACGCGGGCCGGTCTCGCCAATGTCGCCGGCACGCAGCTGGGCCTCGCCGTATTCGTCGGCGTGCTGGTGATCGGGCTTGCCTCTGTGATCGAGACCATGGGCGTATGGTTCGACTGGATCCGCTTTCTCGGCGCGGCCTATCTGATCTGGATTGGCGTGCGGATGTTTCGCGCTTCGGGCCAGCTCGACGAACCGGGACGGACGCCGAAGCCGCGTGGCGGCTTCTTCCTGCAAGGCTTTCTGGTGATGCTGTCGAATCCGAAGGTGCTGATCTTCTTCGGCGCATTCATCCCGCAATTCGTCGACCCGGCCGGCAATTACGTCGCGCAGGTGATCCTGCTCGGGGCGACCGCGATGCTGACCGCAGCCGTGACCGACGGCGCCTATGCGATCCTCACCGGGCGGGCGCGCGTGATGCTCACGCAGGCGCGGGTGCGGCTGGTCTCGAAGCTGAGCGGCGCATTCCTGATCGGTGGCGGCGTGTGGCTCGCGCTGACGCGGGCGCGGTAACTAACGCGCGCTGCGACATGTAGGAAAATTCTAACCCGCATGAGCGAAGCGGCATGCGGGGGAAGGTCAGACCCGGATTTCGCTTCGCTAATCCGGGCTACCGACGCGATAGAAAACGCTGTCAATCCGAAACGCGCCGAAGGCGCGGGTCAGGAATCCAGGCTTTCAAATCCAGCACATGCCGCTCTGGATTCCGCGTTCGGCGCTTAGCGTCGGCCCGGAATGACAGCTACATCCACGGCCGTTCTTCGCCGACCTTGCTCTCGAAGGAATCGATCTTGTCCTTCTTCACCATCGTGAGCCCGATGTCGTCGAGGCCGTTCAGCAGGCAATGCTTGCGATGCGCGTCGATCTCGAACTTGATCACGCCGCCGTCGGGCCCGCGGATTTCCTGTTTTTCCAGGTCGATGGTCAGCGTCGCATTGGCGCCGCGTTCGGCATCGTCGAACAGCTTCTCCAGCTGCTCCGGCGTGACCCGGATCGGCAGAATGCCGTTCTTGAAGCTGTTGTTGTAGAAAATGTCGCCGAACGAGGTCGAGATCACGCAGCGGATGCCGAAATCGAGCAGCGCCCAGGGCGCATGTTCGCGCGAGGAGCCGCAGCCGAAATTGTCGCCGGCGACCAGGATCTTGGCATTGCGGTAAGCCGGCTTGTTGAGCACGAAATCCGGATTCTCGCTGCCGTCGTCATTGTAGCGCTTTTCGGAAAACAGGCCCTGGCCGAGCCCGGTGCGCTTGATGGTTTTCAGATATTGCTTGGGGATGATCATGTCGGTGTCGACATTGACCACCTTCAGCGGCGCGGCGACGCCTTCGAGGACAGTGAATTTTTCCATCGCAATCCGGATTCCTTGCTGCCGCCCTGCAGGGGCGCGGACAAAATAGGGGGCCCTTTTGCCCTTCTTTAAGTCGGAAAGGCGCCGGGTCAAGTGCAACCGCAGGGTGAGCAGGCCTTGGCTTCGGGTTGCCGGCGGGTCACGCCAGCGCGTCGATCCCCGCCTTGGCGATCTGCTCGTCCTCGTGCGACTGCACGCCGGACACGCCGATGGCGCCGACGCATTCGCCTTCATGCATGATCGGCAGGCCGCCCTGAATCTGCAGCACGCCGGGGAAATTCATGAAACCCGGCCGGTCCTTGATCCGGTCTTCCCAGAATTTCGAGGGTCGCCGCGTGATCGCGGAGGTCCGCGCTTTCATGGTGGCGACCTCCGCCGTGGTCGGCGTCGCCCCGTCCATGCGCTCGAGATAGAGCAGCACACCGGCGTCGTCGACGATCGCCGTGGTGACGTTCCACTTGTTCTTTTCGGCTTCGGCGCGGCACGCGGCGGCCATTTTCTGAACGTCGGACAATTGCAGGCACGGCTTCTTGCGCATGGTGTCACTCCCCGGGATTGCGAATGTCATCGGTGACGCTCGCTTCTATCGCGTCCATGTCCTCATCGGACAGTCCGAAATGATGGCCGATCTCATGCACCAGCACGTGGGTGATGATGGCGCCCAGCGTCTCGTCGTGCTCGGCCCAGTAGTCGAGGATCGGGCGGCGGTAGAGCCAGATCATGTTCGGCATGTGGGTGGGCGCGCTTTCCGAGCGGAACGGCAGTCCGACGCCCTGGAACAGCCCGAGAATGTCGAACTCGCTTTGCAACCTCATATCCGCAACCACGTCGGCTGAGGGAAAATCGTCGATGCGGATGATCACGCCCTCACAGAGCGCGCGGAATCCGTCCGGCAACCGCTGGAACGCGTCGGCCGCAATGGCTTCCATGTCTTCGAGCGACAGCGCCTTGACCGCGCGCCAGGCCAGCGGATCGGCGAGGGGATTGGCAGGAGGTTCAGCGGACATAGGTAAGGTAAAGATAGGCGGCCAGGGCAAGAAAGGCGATGGCGCTCAGCCCGCGTCCGATTCGCCGGCCCCACAATTCGATGGCATCGCCCGCCGGCGTATCGGCGGCCCCGAAATGGGCACCGGCGCGGCCAAACAGACCGCCCAGCGCATCGCGCTGGCGGCGCAACCGCGCAAGATCGGCAAGCGCGGCGCGCTGCTTTTCCTCATTGCGCTCCATCTGGGCACCATAAGCCGACCATCGCCCGACAGACAAACGGTTGACGTTGCGTTGCGGATGGGAGAGCGTTCCGCCATGAAGGCGCTTCCGTTCATTGCCGTTGCCACAATCGGTCTGCTCGCCGGTCTCGACGCGGTCATCGGTGCTGCACTCGTTTCGGGTGGCGAAACACGCTATGCAGCAGCAACGGAATTCTCGGCACAGGCGAGACAGCGCCCGCGTATCCGCGTCACGCCGGATCGGCCAGCGGCCTACGACTATCCAAGGCCCGGCGATTATTCGTGGCCAGGTCCGGGCGCGGTGCGACAATGTGTCGACTGGTATGCGACCGAACATCGGCCGAGCGGCACCGTTGTCACACCGCAGATGCGATGCCGCTGGGTGCGGGGTTAACTTAACTTCGTCATTCGGCTATCGTGTCGATCGGGGACAATTGAAACGCATGCCTCAGGGCGTCTAATCTGGTGGAGAGGCAGGTTCACCTGTTTGGAGAGACCCAATGCTGAAATATCTCGGCTTTCTCGCTCTGTTCGGCGCTCTGGTTGCCCTGACACCGGCGCCGGCCAGCGCGGCTGCGGATGGCGCCCGTAATGCTTCGCCTGCCGTGATTCACGACGAGATCAGCGCGCGCCGCTACTACCGCTATTACCGGCCGTACCGTTATTACCGGCCGTACCGCTACTACTACCGGCCGTATCGTTATTATCGGCCGTACCGCTACTATCGGCCGTATCGATACTACTACTAAGCCGGTCGCAGACCGCGCTTCGAAGGGCCCGCCGCGAGGCGGGCCCTTTTGCGTTTGGCGCATGGCTTTCGTGAGGGGATGACAACACGCGAAACGGACGGAGGCATGCGCGCGTTAGCAGCCGAGAGGCGACGCAGAAAACGGATAAGGATCTTGCGCATGAAGGCTATGGTTGCATCTTTCGCCGCGGCTGGTCTTGCGGCTCTATTCGCCATGCCCGTACAGGCGGCGGAGCGGACGCAAACGCCCTACGGCGTGACCAGCACTGCGAAAGCCGGACACACGGACATCAGTGCACGGCGCTATCACCGGCATCGCCATTACTATGGTCCGCGTTATCACCACTGGGGTCCGCGCTACGGCTATTACCGGCCGTATGCTTACGGTCCTTATGCTTACAGCCCGGGTGTCAGTTTTGGGTTCTGGGGCGGACCGCGTTTGGGCGTATGGTT
>JBIQKQ010000169.1:0-7052 GCA_044506365.1 Hyphomicrobiales bacterium | reverse complement strand
GTTGAACGAGGTCCATTTAGCCAATCTGGGCGATCCGGCATTCGGATCGGATGAAGGATGGTTGGCCAATTTACCTCGAATTGTCCACAGCGGCAGCACGCTGATGCCCGCGGCAGCCTTGCAGGGCGCAAAAAGCTGTCCGCGGGGGGGGGGGAAGCTCCGGCTAAATGACCAGCTTGCGGTACAGATGCCACGTCGCATGGCCGAGCACGGGCATCACTACGGCGAGACCGATAAAGGCCGGCAGCGAACCCAGGAACAGCAACGCGGCGACGATCAAACCCCACGCCGCCATCACCAGCGGGTTGACCATGACCGCTCGGACCGAGGTCAGGAGCGCCGTCGCGGCGCCGACGTCGCGATCCAGCAGCATCGGAAACGAAATGACCGACAGGCAGAACGCCACCAGTGCAAAGACGAAGCCGATGACGTTCCCGTAAACGATCAGTTGCCAGCCGGCTTCGGTGGTGAAGACCTGGCGCAAGAATGGTCCGATCGACTCCGGTGCGGCATAGACTCCGAACAGCGATTGATAGAGCTGGCGGGCCACCCCGAGCCACAGAAGGAACAGGCCCATCAAGAGCAGACCGATGGCAACGATCGCAGGGAAACCGGGCGCGCGGATAACGCCAAGAGCGGCCTGGATCGATGTCGGCTCGCCGCGTTCGCGGCGGCGGCTCAACTCATACATCATCAGCGCGGCGACCGGGCCAAGCAACGCAAATCCGGCCGCCAGCGGAAACAGCAGCGGCAGGACGGCATAGCCGAGCGCAATCCCGCCGAGCACGAGTCCCACAATCGGATAGATAATGCACAGGAATACCGCATGCGTCGGCCAGACCTTGAAGTCTTCCCATCCTTGCCGGAGCGACTCGCTGAGATCGGAAAGGCTGATGCGACGCACAACAGGTAGTGCCGTCAGCCGATCGTCCGCAGGAGTGAGAACGTGGAATTGCGCCATGGCAAGTCTCCCTGTTCCGCAAACGTATTGCGGCCGGGCCGATGTGGCGGCGAGCGACAAGCCGCTCACGTCTGGCCGCGACCTGTCGAGGCATGCTAGTGCAGGCGGCGAGCGCGTGCATTCACGCTTTCGTGCTTCGGCGCGTGGCCCTGCGCGTGCCGCAAAGTCGCCCTAGGAGCCTGTAAGCTTTCGGAACCCACCATGAAGCTTCGAACGGCTGCAATTGTACTGGCGGGCCTTGCCGGAATCGTCGTCGCCGTGGCGACCGGGCTGCCCCTGGCGCTGACCGCTTCGGTATTTCCTCCCCAAGCGGCAATACCGTCGGACGCCGCGATGATTGCTCATTGGCAAAGGCATCGCGCGACGCTTGACCAGATCACCGATATGCTGCGGCGCGATCCGGCACTCAACCGGCTCGGCCTAACATGGAGCGATCCGCACGATCCCGAGCGCGCCCATGTACCGGCTGCCCGCGTCGCCGATTACCGCGACCTCATGCGGGAGGCTTCCATTATCAGCTTCAGTCGCGGCCACCGTTCGGTGCAGTTTCTGTTTTATCGAAGCGGGCCGTCGGTCAGCAGTTTCGGCAAGAGCTTCGTGCGCGGAGAGGCGTCGCGCTACGCCGAAATCGTCGATGGCGATCTCGACAAGGCCGCGGCCGGACGCACGAAGGTGCTGTTGCAGCGTCCGATTGCGGACGGCTGGTGGCTGCAGCGCGACGGCAGTTGATCTGCGCACACCGGATTTGTGATTTTTGCTTGCAGCCGGTTTGCGCCATCGCAACACGGTTGCCCGATGCGGCTCATATGATGCGGGGCTGAGGTCCCGAAACAGGGCAATCGCCATGGCAATCGTCACGATAATTGTCGGTCATCCGCAGAGGATCACATTCTGCGAGGCACTTGCGGCGGCCTATCAGCGCGGAGCTGAAAGCGCGGGTCACAAGGTGCATATGTTCAAACTGGCCGAGATGAAGTTCGATCCGATACTGCGTGAGGGCTATCGCGAGATTCAGCCGCTCGAGCCCGATCTGGAGACGGCTTATGACGCGCTTGCGGCGAGTGACCACTGGGTGCTGGTATTCCCGCTCTGGTGCGGTGATATGCCTGCGCTGCAGAAAGGATTTATCGAACGCATCCTCCAGCCCGATCTAATCCGGCGCCAAGGCACCGAGAACGCCATGAACTGGCGGATATTCCAAAACAAGTCGGCGCGCATCATCATGACGATGATGATGCCGGTCTCGACCTATCGGTTCTGGTATGGGCCGCACGCCATCAAGCTGCTCAAGAACAACATTCTCAACTTTATCGGTATACGACCGGTGCGCCATACCTTGCTGGGCATGGTTTCGGATTCCTCGATCGATACGCGCAATCGCTGGCTCAAAGAAGCCGAGGCCCTGGGGCAGCGCGCCCAATAGCCGGCGGCTAGTTGCGGTCTCGATCGTGCGGAATCTCACGCGACATCCACCAGTCGACGATGCGGTCTCCGGCCAGATAGCGGCCGACCGGGCCGAAATTCGCCCAGAAGCCGACATTGTAGCGGGTGCGGGGCCGCGGTGTTGTCGCTGCCCTGAATACGACACGCGCGACCTTGTCCACCGGCATTGTGCCAAAGGTCTTCGGATCCAGAAAGTGGAGCATATAAGCGCCGATATTGCGCTTGTAGATACGGTAGGGCGAGCTCGCGCCGGTATCCGGAATGCTTGCAATCACCTTGTCCCGGTAGGGCGACACGAACGGCCCCGGCAGGACGCTGACAAGATCGACGCCGAACGGTTTGACTTCCGGCCGCATCGCATCGGCGATCGCTTCAACGGCATATTTTGTCATGTGATAGACGCCGCCGCCCTGAGCGGTCACCCGCCCGGCCAATGACGAGATGTTGACGATCCGGCCGCGTCGCGCACGACGCATGCCGGGCATGACCAGTTGCGACATGCGCAACAGGCCGAACACGTTGGTTGCGAAGGCGCGCTGCAGGAGCTCCGGCGAAATTTCCTCAAGCGGCCCGTATTGCCCGTATCCGGCATTGTTGATCAGAATGCCGATCGGGCCGTGCCGCCGTTCGACCTCGGCGATCGCGGCCATTCGGGACGCCTCGTCCGTCACGTCGAGTTGCACGGTGTCGCAGCCCAACTCGGTAAGCTGTGCGAGGGTCGACGGATCGCGTGCCGTTGCGACCGTAAGATAGCCGGCCTCGCGAAACTTGAGCGCGCTCGCGCGGCCGAGGCCACTGGAGCAGCCGGTGATCAGAACCGGCGACGATCTTTCGGGCGCGGGCACGGTTCAAGCCACGAGGTCTGCGAATTCGGCATTCTTTGCGACGAAAGCCGCAATGAACGGGCATTGCGGAACAATCTTCAGCCCCCGGGCCCTTACCTGATCAAGCGCGCCACGCGCCAGCTTCGAGCCGATGCCCTGACCGGATAACGCTGCCGGGACTTCGGTATGGGTAAAGGTGATAATGCCGGGTGCGAGCCTGTAGCAGGCGACCGCCACGTGATCGCCTGCTCTCAGTTCGAAGCGTTGTTCGGCGGCATTGTCGGTAACGTCGGCGGACATGGCTGCACCCGGAAAATGTTGGACCAATCTCTATTCTATCGGGTCGCTTCCGCGGCCCCGGCCAAGTTTAGCATGGTGATCATGTGCACGCTGATTGGCCGAAGGAAGCGATGTTGCCGCACGATGCGCTCTCCCCGCCGACGAGGAGGCGTGGAATGTCGGCGAAGGAGTCGAACCACATCTGTGGATTGCGGGCGCGCAGCGCCTCGGGATCGGCATAGCCCCAGGCCACGCCGCCGAAGGCGATGCCGGACGCGGCCGCCGCGTCGAGGTCCCGCATCTCGTCGCCGATCGCAATGGTCCTGCTCGGCAGTATTCCGGCGCGCTTCATCATGCGCTTGAATTTCGCGGTCTTGCCAAACAGCGATGCGCCGCAGGCGAAATCGGAAAAGCAGGCGGCGCTGTCCTTTAGCTGAAGCCGCGCATTGGCTTCGCTGTCAGAACTGACCAGCGCAAGCCGGATACCTCCCTCGCGCAGCGATTGCAGCATTTCGGCGGCGCCGGGGAATAACGGAATTTCGTTCAGATACGCGCGCTTCATCCGGCGCATATGCGAGGCGATGCGCGGCAGCTTCCAGACCGGAACATCGAGGCGATTGAGGATATCGCGCGCTCCGGCACGCCGCAGCGCCGGAACGTCGCCTGGCGCGATCGGCCGGAAATCGAACTCGCGCGCGACCTCGTTCACGGTCCGCAGGAACCATGGAAAGCTGTCGACCAGCGTGCCGTCGAGATCGAATAAGGCGAGGGAGTAGGGGCCTGTGGCTTGCGGCATGGATCGGGTTACTACGTCGGCTTGTCGCATGGCTGTGAATGAGTCTGGCCCGCGGAGGTGGCCTCGCAAGTCAATCGCTGTCTTCGTTCGGAATTTTCAGCATCCGCCCGCAGGCCTTGCAGTGTACGGCGTCGGGATCGTGCAGCATCAGCCCGCAATCGGGGCATTCGAACCGCACCTTGTTCGGACGTAGCACCGCCCGCGCGAGATTAAAGAACAGGGTCACCCCGAAGATCATGATCGCCACCGAAATCAGCCGGCCGGCGGTGCCCTGCAGGGTGATGTCACCGAAGCCGGTCGTGGTCAGGGCGGTGACGGTAAAATAGAGAGCATCTGCATAGTTCTGGATGCCGGGATTGGTGGCGTGCTGGGTTTCATAGACGAACCCGGTGGTCACGAAAAGAAGCACCAGGAAGTTCGCGACGGCCAGGATGACCTCCTCATTCCTGCGAAAATAAGGGAAGTCGATCCGCAGCCGCGACAGCAGCTGGTAGCTGCGCAGCAAGCGCAGGGTGCGCAGGATTCGCAGGAAGCCGAGCGGCTCGCCGACCAGCGGCGCGAGGAACGAGATGATGCTGGCGAGGTCAGCCCAGGTGACCGGGTGTAGAAAATCGCGCAGCGGACGATCGCTGATGAACAGGCGGGCGAGGAAGTCGGTCAGTATGAGAAGGCCGAATCCGACATCCAGGACCTCCACCCAGGACTCGCGCGGGACGAAGGAGGTCGCGACGATGAAGCCAAGGGTGACGATGTCGAAGATGAGAAGACCGTAGCGAAAACGGTGCGCCCGCACGGACCGGCCTTCATAGAGTGCCTTCAGCTGGGCCCGAAAATTCTTCGCCCTGGAGGCGGTTTCAGCCATGACCGGCCCGTTGTTGCGCCTTCGTGCGGCGACTATAGCAAAGCGGGGCGTCCATGAGCCTTGGGAACATCTCGCAGCGCTGCCGGTTGTCATGCGGTCTTTAACTCCTCCAGATCAAGGGACGATCCACATGGCAAAAGCCAAGAAGGCCAAGCAAACAAGGACGCGCGCGCGCGCCGGGACCAAGTCATCGAGCAAACGCACCACGGGCAAGCCGGCGCGGCGGGCCTCATCGCGCAGCACCGGGATCATGAGCGGGCTGACCGATTTCATCCCGGCAAACCTGATGCAGAACGTGCTGGGCTCGCAGACCAGCCGGATGATCATGGCGGAGGCGCTGGTCGCGGCCGCAGGGGCTGCCGCCGCCGTGCTCGTCGCCTCGCGGACCGAGGCCGGCCAGCGGGCCGGCAAGGCGATGGCCGATAGCGGCGCGCTGATGAAAGAGGCCGCGGTGAGCGCGGCGGCGGCCGCGCGGGATGTGATCGCCAATGGCGCGACCGAGGCGATCGGTTCGGCGGCGCGGTCGCTGATGGGCGCGGAAGAATCCCAGCACGATCTGTCCCAGAAAGCGCTGCGCATGAAGCGCGAAAATTCCGACGACATGGCCGAACACGACATGGCGGAGAATGCGCGGCGCCACCGCGAGCGCCCGCACTGAATTGCGGCCGCAGGGCGTCCGACAGGCCGGCTGGGGCATGGCCGGCCGTCGGCGTCAGGCCCGCGCCGCGCCGCGCCGATAGGGCACGACGAACAGCGCGGCGACCGGAATGTGCAGCAGCGCGCCCGCCACGAGCAGCGCCGCGATCTGCCAGCCGGTCAAGAGGCCGGTCGCGGCTTCGCGCGCCAGCATCCAGATGGTGAAAGGCAGGAACAGCACCACCGCGGTGACAAGCCCCGGATTGTACGCCCGAAAGCGGATCGCGGCGGCGACATGGGTAATCGCGTTGACCAGCGTCACCCCGACGAAGGCGAGGCCGACCCAGCGGAGCGGCCCGGGAAACAGCGCGGCGAGCAGCACCGGCAGCCACACATAGCCGATATTGACCAGGGCGACGCCGCCTTGCGTGACCGGCCAGTTCTCGTTTCCGCTTCTGAACACCCGCGCATTGGCGAACTGGCGAAAGCCCCCCGGCCACAGATGCTCCTCGATCTGATGCGCCATGTAGATGATGAGCAGCGCGGCGAAGAGCGCCTGTTCGCTCGTCGGCGCGTGGCGGAACAGGATCACCCAGGCCACAGCGCCGATGGCGCCCAGCAGCGGCAGCGCTTTCTGCCAGTCGGCGGAGACAAGCCGGAGCGGATGCATGCCGATGATCCTGGCCGGGGGAGGGGCCGTGCGCGACTCAAAACCCCGATGCACCAAATCTATCACGCGCGGCCGGACGGCGGGTCCCGGTGCCGTAGTTCTACGGATTGATCGGCGGGGGGTCGCGCGCGACATCCATGGTGTCGCCACAGGCGCCATGAGCGTGATGGACCCAAAGCCGATGCTGTCAGATGCCGTCAAATACTGGCTCGCCGTTGCCGCGATCATGCTTGCGATGTGGGGCTATAGCGGCCGGATCAGCGCGGCGCTGATTTTCGGCCTGGCGGGGGTGGGCGCCTTCGTCTACTGGCGCGTGAGCGCTGCGCGCCACAAGCGACACGCCGATGCCGGTGAGCACCGCGCCGATGCCCATGCCGATCACGAGCATCGTCCGCATGGCGTCTAGTCGTGCCGCCACGTGACGCTCATTGAAACCGCAGCGTCCCGCGATCACGCAAGGCTCCGCTCCACCTGATCGCGCCAGTGTTCCAGCGCCGCGAGTTCTTCCGAACAGACGTCGATCATCTCCTCGTAGGTCAGGTCGTTGTCGCGCGCCTGTTCGAACGCGGCCATGAAGTCGA
>JBIQKQ010000168.1:0-7092 GCA_044506365.1 Hyphomicrobiales bacterium | reverse complement strand
CTATGGCGACAGCCGCTATGATCCATTCCGCGTCGGCGCGGTTCCGCGCGAGCGCGATCACGGGGCATCGTCCTCTTCGTCGTCATACGGCGATCCGCATCATACCGAGCCGCAATACCCCGATGGCCAGTATGCTGACGGCCAATATGCCGATGGCCAGTATGCGGACGGGCACTATCCGGACCTGCACTATCCTGAGCAGCAGGACCCCCGCTATCCGGACCAGCAATATGCCGCGTCGCATTTTGGCGAACTGCGCGATGATCCGCGCTATCAGGACGCCGGCTATGCCGACCCGCGCTACGCGGGCCACCGCTACGACGAGACCGCACCGGGCGGCTATAGCGATACGCACGCCCCCGAACCGCATTTTGCAACGCCGCACTATGACGGGTCGTCTTATGCGCCCGCCGGCGACCGCTATCCGCAATTCGCGGCAGGCCATGGCCATCCGCCCTACAATCATCCGAGCGGCGGACAGGCTCATGCAGACCCCTATTTCGGCGCCCCGCCACCACACATAGCGGCGCCTTATGGCGGCCGGCAGTTTCCGGCCATGCGCCGGAGCAACATCGTCACGGTGCTAGCGGTGCTCGCGCTGGCGGTGGTTGGAACCGCCGGGGCGTTCGGTTATCGCGCGATCTTCGTCGGATCGGGGACCACTGTTCCTCCGCCCGTGATCAAGGCCGATACGCAGCCGACCAAGATCGTCCCCGCGACCGATCCGAACAGCAAACCCATTCAGGACCGGATCGGTATCAAGACCGAAAAGATCGTGCCGCGGCAGGAAGAGCCGGTGCAGCAGGCCGCGCCCGGCCAGCCTCGGGTCATCGCGCCGTTTCTGGCCGGCCCCAATCCGCAGGCTTTCCCGCCGGCGAGCGCGAATGTTGCGCCGGCCGCATCCGAGCCCAAGCGGGTGCGCACCGTTCCGATCAGGCCGCAACAGGGTAGCGAGATGGCGCCGGCGCCACGCAGCAGCCGCAGCGCTGCGCCCGCTGCGCAATCCGACGACACCGCCGCTGTGGATCGCCATGCTTCGCTATCATTGGCACCGACCGGCTCGGTCCCTCCCTCGCAGCGTCAAAATGGCCGCCAGGCGCATGCCGCCGTCACGCCGAACGATGCCGTCCCCTCGGGCTCGCCGTTCCCAACGCCGCTCCCGCCGAATTCGGGCGCGTCTCGCGCGGTGCCGGGGCCTTATGGGGTCCAGGTGACGTCCCAGCGCAGCGAGGCGGATGCCCAGGCTTCGTTCCGGTCGCTACAGCAGCAATTCCCATCGGTTCTGGGCAACCGCCAACCGGTGATCCGGCGGGCGGATCTTGGCCCGCGCGGCACCTATTACCGGGCCCAGGTTCCGTTCTCCAGCCAGAGCGAGGCGAACGAGTTCTGCTCAAGCCTGAAATCGGCCGGCGGACAGTGCGTCGTCCAGAGGAACTGAGCCACGGTCGCTTGACCCCCGACTTCCGCAAGGGCTAAGCCGCGCCGATGGGGGTGCGCGCATTCATTACCGGCATGTCCGGCACAGCGATCGGCGCCGACGAGGCGAGCTTCTTGCGGGAGGCGCGGCCCTGGGGACTGATCCTGTTCAAGCGCAATATCGAGAGCCCCACGCAAGTCGCGGCCATGACCGCGCAGTTCCGTGAGATCCTCGGCTGGAATGCACCGGTCCTCGTGGATCAGGAAGGCGGCCGGGTACAGCGGCTCGGTCCGCCGCATTGGCCGGCCTATCCGGCTGGCGCCGCCTTTGCCGCGCTTTACGTGGCCGATCCGGCGCGCGGCCTCGAGGCGGCGCGACTTGGCGGGCGGCTGATGGCCGAGGACCTTGTTGCAGTCGGAATCGACGTCGATTGCGTGCCGGTTGCCGACGTGCCGGTCGCCGGTTCCGACCGGGTGATCGGCGATCGGGCCTTCGGCGACACTCCGGACCAGGTCGCCGCGCTCGCAGGGGCCCAGGCCGAGGGCGTAATGGCCGCCGGCGTTCTGCCGGTCGTCAAGCACCTGCCGGGTCACGGCCGCGCCACCGCCGACAGCCATCTGAAGCTGCCGGTGGTGGAAACCGACCGGGCGACCCTTGAGGCGACCGACTTTGCGGCCTTCCGGCCGCTGTCAAGACTTCCGCTCGGCATGACCGCACATGTTGTGTTCAGCGCCGTCGACGCCGTCCAACCGGCGACCACATCGGCGATAATGATCCGCGACGTGATTCGCGGATCGATCGGTTTCGAAGGGCTGCTGATGAGCGACGATATTTCGATGGGAGCCCTGTCGGGCGCATTGGCCGAGCGCTGCGGCGCTGCGCTCGCGGCCGGTTGCGACCTCGTGCTCCACTGCAACGGCAAGCTCGACGAAATGCGAGAGGTTGCGGCGGCCGCGCCCCTGCTTGCCGGTGCGTCCGCTGCACGGGCCGATCGCGCGCTTGCGCTGCGGCAGAGGCGGAACGATATCGATCTCGCTGCGGCGCGCGCGCATTTTGCAGACCTCATCAAGCAGCCCGCGGCGGGAGCGACCGTCTGATGACCGCCGAGATCATTCCGTTCAATTCCGAACTTGCCGAGCGCGCGGCCGACGAGCCGGCGCTGGTGGTCGATGTCGAGGGATTCGAAGGGCCGCTCGATCTGCTGCTCACGCTGTCGCGCCAGCAGAAGGTCGACCTGTCGAAGATTTCCATCCTCGCGCTGGCCGACCAGTATCTCACCTTCATCGAGCAGGCGCGCCAGTTGCGGCTCGAACTCGCCGCCGACTATCTGGTGATGGCGGCATGGCTTGCCTATCTCAAATCGCGCCTGCTGCTGCCGGACGAGAAGCAGGAAGAAGGGCAAAGCGCCGAGGACATGGCGACCGCGCTTGCCTTCCGCCTGAAGCGGCTTGAGGCGTTCCGTGCGGTGGCGCAGAAGCTGATGGAATTGCCACAGCTCGATCGCGACACCTTCAGTCGCGGTGCTCCCGAGCCGATCAAGAACATCAAGCATCCGCAATGGACCGCGAGCCTCTATGATCTGCTCTCGGCCTATTCGGTGCAGCGCCAGAAGCGCGCGCTGAGCCAGGTCCGCTTCAAGAAGCGGAAGGTCTGGACGCTGGCCGAGGCACGCCAGGAAATCGAACGCCTGATCGGCGCGACGGACGACTGGAGCCGGCTCGACCAGTTCCTGATCGCCTATCTGGTGGAGCCCTCGATGGTTGCGACCGTGACCGCATCGAGCTTCGCCTCGACGCTGGAACTTGTGCGTGAAGGCGTGATCGAGCTGCAGCAGCACGCGGCCTTCGCCCCGCTCTACATCCGCAAGAGCAAAGGCAAGGGCCCCGATAAATCGAGTGCGACGGCGCATACGGCGCATTAAGACGCGCGCTTGAACCGATTGGCGAGGCTGTTCGACCGGCGCTTTCGCCGGTCGGAGAGGGGAGTGACAGAAGGATGCAAGGCTTGGCCCGCAAACTGATGGACGAGGACGAGGCTCCGGACGCGATCCGCACGCCGCAGGCACGGCCGGAGGAGTTGCGGATTCTGGAAGCACTGCTGTTCGCCTCCAAGGAGCCGCTCGACGAAAAGACCCTGGCGCAGCGGCTGCCGGAGGGCGTTGAGCTTGCGCCGACGCTGGCGATGCTGCGGGACGAATACGCGCCGCGCGGGGTCAATCTCGTCAAGGTCAGCGGCAAGTGGACGTTCCGGACGGCGAACGATCTGGCCTGGCTGCTCACCCGCGAAGCGATCCAGCCGCGCAAGCTGTCGCGGGCGGCGATCGAGACGCTCGCGGTCATCGCCTATCACCAGCCGGTCACGCGAGCCGAGGTGGAGGACATCCGCGGCGTCACCATGTCCAAGGGCACGATCGACGTGCTGCTCGAGACCGGATGGATCCGGCCGCGCGGCCGCCGCAAGGTGCCGGGCCGGCCGATCACCTATGGCACGACGGAGGCCTTCATCTCGCATTTCGGCCTCGAGCAGTTGAGTGACCTGCCGGGCCTCGACGAGTTGAAGGGGTCGGGCATGCTGGACGGCCAATTGCCGCCGAACTTCTCGGTGCCGGTGCCCAATGACGATCCGGCGCTGCGCGAGGATGAGGATCCGCTGGAGCCGGGCGATCTCGATCTCGGTCTTGCGCCGCGCGCTGAATCCGAGGAGACACACGAGGAGACACAGGAGCAGCCGGCCGAGCCGCAGGCGGAGTTCGCCGCGGAACACTCCGGAGACCGGCCCGAGGAGTAGATTTGTTCGTCCGGATCGAGGCGTATTCCGAGGCGTATTCTTTGCCCGTTCATTCCCGCGAAGCCGGGAATTCGCAGCGGCTGACGCTGAGTCACTGCTTTTCCCGGACGAACGGGCCCGATTATACAATCGGGGCAGTTGGTGATTGAGATGGCCCTGCGTACCGGCGCCGGACTGGCTCGCGTCGAAGCGGGCCGCACACCCGCCTCGATTGCGGCGAAACTGTCATTCGACCGCGTGACGCATCGCTATGGCGATGTCACGGCCGTCAGCGATGTCTCGCTCGCCGTCGAACCGGGTGAGACGCTGTGCCTGCTCGGACGCTCCGGCTGCGGCAAGACCACGCTGCTGCGGCTTGCAGCCGGCGTCGAGGCGCCGGCGCAGGGACGCATCCTGATCAACGATCGGGCGGTGTCGGAAGGAGCGGCCTTTCTGCCGCCGGAACGGCGCGGCGTCGGCCTGATGTTCCAGGATTTCGCCCTGTTCCCCCATCTGACCAACCTCGCCAACGTCATGTTCGGGCTGAAATCCCTGCCCAGGGCCGAGGCCGAGCGCGAGGCGATGCGTGCGCTCGACCGGGTCGGGCTGACCGCCTATGCGCAGGCCTATCCGCACATGCTGTCGGGCGGCGAGCAGCAGCGTGTCGCGCTGGCGCGCGCGGTGGCGCCGCGTCCGAGCGTGCTTCTGATGGACGAGCCGTTTTCCGGCCTCGACCGGCGCCTGCGCGAGGAAGTGCGCGAGGAGACGTTGAACGTGCTGCGCGAAGCGCGCGTCACCTGCATCGTCGTCACCCACGATCCGGAAGAAGCGTTGCGGATGGGCGACCGCGTCGCCCTGATGCACAAGGGGTCGCTGGTCCAGACCGGAACGCCCGCGGAAGTCTATACGCGGCCGCAAAGCCTGTTCGTCGCGCGTTTCTTCTGCGAGTTGAATGAGGTGGCCGGTATCGTTCGCGGCGGATTTGCCGAAACCGCGGTCGGGCGCTTCGCCGCTCCCGGACTTGCCGAAGGTTCCGCCGCCATTGTCGCGATCCGCCCGCAGGCGCTGCGGCTGCGCGCCGGACCGGGCACGCATCACGGCGCCCAGGCGCGCATTCTGCACCGGCAATTCCTCGGGCATGTTGATCTGGTTGAAGTGGCGGTTGAAGGGCTTGATGCCCCGCTGAGGGGCCGGCTGCTGCGCGACGCCATCCCGCAGATTAACGACAGCCTGCGGCTCGAATGCGATCCGGCCGAAGTCCTTGTTTTTGCCGCGCCCGAAGCCTAGTTTCCGGTCAAATATATCCCGGCGCGCCCGACCTCGTGAGGGAAACGCGCTTTCCGGAGGATGCGGAGGTTTCGCGCTATGGGTTCATTGAGTATCTGGCACTGGATCGTCGTCGTTGTCGTGGTGCTGCTCCTGTTCGGGCGCGGCAAGATTTCCGAACTGATGGGCGACATGGCGCAGGGCATCAAGGCGTTCAAGAAGGGCATGTCGGAAGACGACACCGCGAAGACCGAGAGCAAGCCCGGCGAGCCGATGAAGACCATCAATGCCGGCACCGACCTGAAACAGCAGGCCGAGACCAACAAGAAGTTCGAGGGCACTGCCTGAACAGGCTGCGCCGCGGACGCGCGGTGAGAGGGGCGCCATCCGGGAGGCTGGGCGCCCCTTGGAGTCAATAGGTCCATGTTCGACATCGGCTGGAGCGAGCTTCTCGTCATCGGCGTGGTTGCCCTGATCGCCATTGGGCCGAAGGAGCTTCCCGGCGTGCTGCGCTCGGTTGGGCACTGGATGGGCAAGGTCCGCCGCATGGCGGCCGAGTTCCAGGACCAGTTCCGCGAGGCGATGCGCGAGGCCGAGGTCGCCGACCTGAAAAAGCAATTCGAGGAAGCCAGCGCCCAGGCGACCTCCGCCTTCAACAATCCGCTCGAGACGGCTCAGAAAGAGGTCGAGGCGGCGTTCGGAAGCGAACCCACAGCCTCGGACAAGCCGGCTGATAGTCTCACGACAGCGCAGTCCGCCGCGACTGAGCCCGCTGCTCCGGCTCTCGAAGCATCACCCGCGGTGAGTTCCGAGCCGGCGGTGCCCGAGCCCGCCGGCGCCGATGCGCCGGCCGATGTCCTTCCCGACCCGGTCAAGCAGAGTGGGGGCGGTGCGGCATGAGCAACCGCAGGCCCGAGGAAGAGGACGAGATCGAGGCCAGCAAGGCGCCTTTGCTGGATCATCTGATCGAACTGCGCTCACGCCTCATCAAGGCGCTGATCGCCTTCGGCCTCGCCTTCATCCTGTGCTTCGCGTTCGCCAAGCAGATCTACAACATCCTGGTCTGGCCGTTCGTCTGGGTGGCCGGCATCGAAAATTCGAAATTCATCTACACCGCGCTGCTGGAATATTTCCTGACCCAGCTCAAGCTCGCGATGTTCGGCGCTGCCTTCCTCGCCTTTCCGGTGATCGCCGCGCAAATTTACATGTTCGTCGCGCCGGGGCTCTACCGCAACGAGCGCCGCGCCTTCGTGCCGTATCTGATCGCCACCCCGATCTTCTTCGTGCTGGGCTCGCTGGTCGTCTATTTCGTGGTGATGCCGCTTTTGGTGCGCTTCTCGCTCGGCATGCAGCAGGTCGGCGAAGGGCAGGCGGAGATCGCGCTACTGCCGAAGGTCGGCGAATATCTCTCGCTGATGATGACGCTGGTCTTCGCCTTCGGCGCCGCGTTCCAGCTCCCGGTGATTCTGACGCTGCTCGCGCGCGTCGGGATCGTCACGTCCGAGCAGTTGCGCACCAAGCGGCGCTATTTCATCGTCGGCGCCTTCGTGCTGGCGGCGGTGCTGACGCCGCCCGACGTGATCAGCCAGCTTTCGCTCGCGATCCCGCTGTTGGCCCTCTACGAGGGCGCGATCTGGTCGGCG
>JBIQKQ010000167.1:0-7097 GCA_044506365.1 Hyphomicrobiales bacterium | reverse complement strand
CCCTCGCCCAGACCGAGACGGCCAGGCTGCAAGAGGAGGCGGCCGCCGCGCTGCCGCCCTTGCGCGAGGCCGAGGCCCGCTCCGGCGCCGCCTTGCAGCGCCTCGTCTCCGCGCGCGAGACGCTCGATCGCGAGGAGGCGCGCGCCAGGGAGCGGCTCGCCGAACTCGCGCAGCGTCTCGTGCAATTCACCGACGATATCGCGCGCGAGCGCCAGCTTGCGGCCGATTCGGAAGGCGCGCTGGCGCGCCTGACCGAAGAGGCCGCCACGCTGCGGCGCGATCTGGAAGCGGGCGAGAGCAAGCGCGTGAACGCAAACGAGCGGGTCGCCGAGGCCGATTCGCAGCTTGCCGAATCCGAGAAGAATTTCAGCGAGGCCACCGGGGCGCTCGCCGATCTCACCGCGCGGCGCAAGACGCTGGAGCGCGCCGAGCGCGAGCAGACCGAGCGGCTGACCCGGCTGGAACGCGACATCGCCGACGTCGTGGCGGAGTTTGCCAAGATCGATGCCGAGAGCGAGGGCGGTCCGGATCTCGAGGCGTTGCTGTACGCGGTCGAGGCGGCGCAGGAGGCGGTCGCGGAGGGCGAGGCCGCGGCGTTGCGGGCCGAGGCGGCGCATTCCGCCGCGCGCCAGGCGCTCGATGTGGAGCGCAAGCCGCTGGCGGAAGCCGAGCGGCGGGCCGGGCGGCTGGAGACCGAGGCGCGCACCCTGCGCAAGGTGCTGCATGTCGATTCCGGAAGCCTGTGGCCCTCGGTGATCGACAATCTGAACGTTGAGAAGGGCTATGAGACCGCGCTTGGCGCGGCGCTTGGCGACGATCTCGAAGCGCCGGCCGATCCCCGCGCCCCGATGCGCTGGGCCGGCGCGGTCGTCGATCCGTCCGACCCGGTTCTGCCGGAAGGCGTCGAGCCGCTCACCAATCACGTCAACGCGCCGGCCGAACTCGATCGCCGCTTGCGGCAGATCGGGCTGATCGAGCGGGCCGATGCCGAACGCGTCGTGCCGCTGCTCAAGCCCGGACAGCGCCTGGTCTCGCGCGAGGGCGACCTGTGGCGCTGGGACGGCTTTGCGGTCGCGGCCAATGCGCCGACCGGCGCCGCACGCCGCCTCGCCGAGCGCAACCGGCTCGCCGAAATCGAGGCGGAGCTGGAATCCGCGCGCGCGCATGCGCAAGCCAAGCGTGAGATCGTGGCCAAGGCGGAAGCAGAAGCCGAGGCGGCGAATGCAGCCGAAACCGAAGCTCGCAATCGCTGGCGCGAATTGCAGCGTGCCGCCAATGAGGCGCGGGAGCGTCACGCGGCCGCCGAACGGCAGCTGACCCATATCACCACGCGGCGCGCGGCGCTGACCGAGGCGCAGACGCGGCTCGGCGCGAATCGCGACGAAGCCGCGGCGGCGCAGGAGGAGGCGCAGCACGCCTTGTCCGAACTGCAGCCGACGGCCGAACTGGAAGGGCGGCTGGAAACGATCCGCAGCGAGATTTCCGCCCGCCGCGTCCATGTTGCCGAAGTGCGTGCGGAAGCCCAGGCGCTGACCCGCGAGGCCGAGATCGCCAAGAAGCGCCTCGAGGCGATCGCCGGCGAACAGCAATCCTGGATCGATACGCAGGAGCGGACCGCAAAGCAGATCGCGGCACTCGAGGCGCGGCTCGCGGAAGCGACGACCGAGCGCGACAGCCTGGTCGACGCACCGGAGGTCTTTGAGGAAAAGCGGATCGCGCTGACCACTGAAGTGCAGGAGGCCGAAGCCGCCAAGCGCGAGGCGTCGGACAGGCTTGCCGAGGCCGAGAGGGCGGCGTCTGCGGCGAACAGCGCGGCGCGCTCGGCGCTCGAAGCGCTCAGCAGCGCGCGCGAGCAGCTCGGCCGCTCGGAGGAGCGCAGTGAAGGCGCCAAGCGCCGGGTTGCCGACATCGAGCACGAAATCCGCGAAATGCTGGAAGTCGAGCCGCAGGCGGTCGCGGCGATGGCCGAAATCGCCGAAGGCGCGGTTCTGCCGGATGTGTCCGAAGTCGAGGCCGATCTCGAAAAGCTCCGGCGCGAGCGCGAGCGGCTCGGCGCGGTCAACCTGCGCGCAGAACAGGAACTGGGCGAGGTCGAGACCCAGCACACCTCGCTGGTTACCGAACGCGACGATCTGGTCGAGGCGATCAAGCGGCTGCGGCAGGGCATCCAGAACCTGAACCGTGAGGCGCGCGAGCGGCTGCTTGCCTCGTTCGAAGTGGTGAACGGCCACTTCAAGCATCTGTTCGCGCAGCTGTTCGGTGGCGGCGAAGCCGAATTGCGGCTGATCGAAAGCGACGATCCGCTCGAAGCCGGCCTTGAAATCATGGCCAAGCCTCCGGGCAAGAAGCTGCAGTCGCTGTCGCTTCTGTCCGGCGGCGAGCAGGCGCTGACCGCGATGGCGCTGATCTTCGCGGTGTTCCTGACCAATCCGGCGCCGATCTGCGTGCTGGACGAAGTGGACGCGCCGCTCGATGATCATAACGTGGAGCGGTTCTGCGACCTGCTCGACGAGATGACGCGTTCCACCGAGACGCGCTTCGTCATCATCACGCACAATCCCATCACCATGGCGCGCATGAACCGGCTGTACGGCGTGACCATGGCCGAGCGCGGCGTCTCCCAGCTGGTGTCGGTGGATCTGGAAGCGGCGGTTGCGATCCGCGATCAGCAGGTGGCGTAGCTCTCAAGTCATTGGCTTGCTTTTCCTTCCCGCCGCGTAGCGGTGGGAAGGGGCGTGCGCAACGTGCGAGCCGGCGGGGTCTGCCTCCAATCCGCGAATGCCCGCCTCCGACCTGTTCCCCACCTTCCTGTCATCGGCGCGCGCCTTGCGCGGACCCGTTGGCTCATGAGGGAGGGCAGGCGGGGCGGATACGGGCAGCGGCCGGTAGCCAGTGAGAAATTCCGTCAGTTGACGTGTCCTTCGCCGCGCGCCATCACGGCGCGATGCCGATCCGATTAGACAGCCGTGACCCCGATTTTGCCGCCCGCTTTGCCGGACTTCTCGCCACCAAGCGGGAGGTTTCCGCGGATGTGGAGGCGGCGGTTCGCGGCATCGTTGCCGAGGTGGTGGCGCGTGGCGACGACGCTCTGGTCGCCCTGTCGAAAAAATTCGACCGGGTCGAACTCGACCGGATCGGTCTTCGGGTTTCGGGGCAGGAGATCGCCGACGCGGAAAAGGCATGCGATCCGAAGGCGCTGGACGCCCTGAAGCTTGCGCGCGACCGGATCGAGGCCTTTCACCTGCGCCAGAAGCCCAAGGACGACCGCTTCACCGATTCGCTCGGGGTCGAACTGGGGCATCGCTGGACCGCGATCGAGGCGGTCGGTCTGTATGTGCCGGGCGGCACCGCGGCCTATCCGTCTTCCGTCCTGATGAACGCCGTGCCCGCCAAGGTCGCCGGTGTGCCACGCATTGTCATGGTCGTGCCGGCGCCGGACGGCGTCATCAATCCGCTGGTGCTGGCCGCTGCAAGGCTCGGCGGCGTCGACGAAATCTATCGCGTGGGCGGGGCTCAGGCGGTGGCGGCGCTCGCCTATGGCACCCAGACGATCAAGCCGGTGTCGAAGATCGTCGGTCCCGGCAATGCCTATGTTGCCGCGGCGAAGCGGCAGGTCTTCGGCAAGGTCGGCATCGACATGATCGCAGGGCCGTCCGAGGTGCTGGTGCTGGCGGACAGCACCGGCAATCCGGACTGGATCGCCGCCGATCTGCTGGCGCAGGCCGAACACGACGAGTCGGCGCAGTCGATCCTGATCACCGACGATGCACGACTGGCCGACGAAGTCGAGGCGGCGGTCGCCTCGCAGCTCAAGACATTGCCGCGCGCGAATATCGCCGGGGCGTCCTGGCGCGATTTCGGTGCAACAATAATCACCCGCGATCTCGACGAGGCGATCCCGCTGGTCGATGCGCTGGCCCCCGAGCATCTCGAACTGATCGCCGCCGATCCGGAATCGCTGATTACGAAAATCCGCAATGCCGGCGCGATCTTTGTCGGCGGATACACGCCGGAAGCGATCGGCGACTATGTCGGCGGTTCGAACCATGTGCTGCCGACCGCGCGTTCGGCGCGGTTCTCGTCCGGTCTGGGCGTGCTCGATTTCGTCAAGCGCACCTCGATCCTCAAATGCGGACCCGATCAGCTTGCGGCGCTCGGCCCGGCGGCCATCGCGCTCGGAGAGGCGGAAGGCCTCGACGCGCATGCGCGCTCGGTTGCCATAAGATTGAACCGAAGATGAGGATGAGCGCTCTGCGTCATGACGCGATCTTTTCCCTCCCCTTTCAGGGGAGACGGAAGAAAAAAGGTCGGTGCCGCGCGGCGTCCGGGATACGAGAGCGACGATGACCGAGCGCGCGGCCGCATCGAAGCTCGTCGCGGTGACGCTCGATGAGGAATCGATCGGCCGCTCCGGCCCGGACATCGAGCACGAGCGGGCGGTCGCGATCTACGACCTGATCGAGGAGAACACATTTCAGCCGGTCGATCACGAGGCCGCAGCCTATACCCTGCATCTGAGCATGGCGGATAACCGCCTGGTCTTCGATATTCGCAAGCCGGACGGCACGCCGGTGGTGGCGCACCTGCTCTCGCTCACGCCGCTGCGCAAGATCGTCCGCGACTACTTCATGATCTGCGACAGCTACTACGCCGCGATCCGCACAGCGACGCCGGACAGGATCGAGGCGATCGACATGGGCCGCCGCGGCCTGCATGACGAGGGATCGAAACTTCTGCAGGAACGCTTGAACGGCAAGGTGGACATGGACTTCGCCACGGCGCGGCGCCTGTTCACGCTGATCTGCGTGTTGCACTGGAAAGGCTGAGCGCGCGATGCCGCAGCCCGGTACACGGCCGCACTCGGTCCTGTTCGCCTGTGGCCTGAATTCAATCCGCTCGCCAATGGCGATGGCGCTGTTCCGGCATCTGTTCGGCAAGAGCATGTATACCGGGTCCGCCGGTGTGAAGCCCGGCGAGACGGACCCGTTTGCGGTCGCGGTCATGGACGAGATTGGCCTCGATATTTCGAAGCACCGGCCGCAGACCTTCGAGCAGCTCGAAGACTGGGAAGGGCTGAATTTCGACCTGATCGTCACGCTGTCGCCGGAGGCTCATCACAAGGCGCTCGACCTGACGCGCACCCTCGCCGCCGAAGTGGAATACTGGCCGACCGTCGACCCGAGCGACATCGGCGAGACGCGCGAGCAGAAGCTCGATGCCTACCGGACGGTGCGCGACCAGCTGATGGAGAAGATACGGTCCCGGTTCGGCGGTCCGGCACCGTTCTCTTCACCCTCGCCTGACCAGCGAGGGCCGTCCGACCGAGCTGCAGCGAAGGGGGACGGGGAGGGGTGAGTAGAGTGCGTGGGCCCGGCGCTTCGCGCGCCGTGGCTGACGGTGCGGTTGTGATTCCTGTTCGATTCCGATAGGTCTTGCCGCCCAATTCGGGCGCGCGTCCGTGCGCCATCCGGGACTTTCCCGTAACCCCGCACCACCATGATCGGCCGGCCCAAACTCGTCCTCGCCTCCGGTTCGCCGCGCAGGCTCACACTCATCAACCAGGCCGGCATCGAGCCCGATGCGCTGCAGCCCGCGGATATCGACGAAATCCCCTACAAGGGCGAACTGCCGCGCGCCTGCGCCACGCGGCTTGCGCGCGGCAAGGCCGAGGCCGCGCTTGAGGCGGTGCGGCTCAATGAGGAATTGCGCGGCTCCTATATCATTGCCGCCGATACGGTGGTTGCGGTGGGCCGCCGCATCCTGCCGAAGGCGGAACTGCTCGACGAGGCGGGGCAATGCCTGCGGCTCCTGTCCGGGCGCAACCACCGCGTCCATACCTCGGTCTGCATGGTCACGCCGAATGAAAGCTTCCGCCAGCGCATGGTGGAGACGCGGGTGCGGTTCAAGCGGCTCACCAAAGAGGATATTGAGGCTTATCTCGCCTCCGGCGAATGGCGCGGCAAGGCCGGCGGCTATGCGATCCAGGGGCTCGCCGGGGCGTTCGTGGTGAAGATCGTCGGCTCCTATACCAACGTGGTCGGGCTGCCGCTTTACGAAACGCTGGCGCTGCTGCAGGGCGAGGGGTTCCCGATCCATTTCGGCTGGCTCAATACATAGCGGCAGCCGCAAACACGGGCTCCGCCGCCATCGTTTTGATATGGTCTGGGTCCCCGCTTGGCGGAGACGACCGGAGATTCGATGAACCTCGCGCAGCATCTCGAAAGCGCGGCGCACAGCTACCCGCACCGGCCGGCCATCGGCTTCGGCACCGAGCGGTTGCACGACTATGCCGCGCTGGCGGAACGGGTCGCGCGGATTGCCGGGGCGCTGCGAACGCGGTTCGGTCTTATCGAGGGCGACCGCGTCGCCATCGTCGCCCGCAACACGCCGGATTATGTCACGGCGCTGTATGCCATCTGGCATGCGGGGCTGGTCGGCGTGCCCGCCAACGCCAAACTGCACGGCGCGGAGCTGAATTACATCCTCGCGCATTCGGGTGCCCGCGCCTGTTTCGCGTCGGCCGATCTCGCGACGGTCATCGAGGCGCATGCGCCTCCTTCGCTCGAACAGATCGCCGTCTTCGGCGGTCGCTCCTTCGATACGCTGCTGGCGGCCGACCCGGTCGCTCTGACCCCCCGCGCGCATGACGACCTTGCCTGGCTGTTCTACACGTCCGGCACCACCGGACGGCCGAAGGGTGCGATGCTGACGCACCGCAACCTGACGGCGATGGCGGAAGCCTATGTGGCGGAAGTGGACCGGACCACGCCCGGCGACCCGCTGCTGCATGCCGCGCCGATGAGCCACGGATCGGGACTCTACATGATCCCGTGCGTCATGCGCGCCGGCATCAATGTGGTGCCGGAATCGGGCAGTTTCGACGCGGATGAAATCTTCGCGCTGATCGAGGCCTGGCCGCGCACGTCGATGTTTGCGGCCCCGACGATGATCAAGCGGCTGGTTGATCATGCCGGCGATTGCGATCCGGCGCATATCCGCACCATCGTCTGGGGTGGTGCGCCGATGTATGTCGAGGATGCGCTGCGTGCGCTCGACCGGTTCGGCCCGCGCTTTGCCCAGATTTACGGGCAGGGCGA
>JBIQKQ010000166.1:0-7099 GCA_044506365.1 Hyphomicrobiales bacterium | reverse complement strand
GCAAGTCCGACGGCACATTGCCCTATGCGGCCGGCAAGGCAACCGCGCCGATCCCGCCAAAGCTGCTTGCCGAAATTGCCGACAAGAACATGGATGTCGGCTCGCCGATTCTCGTGCGCGTGTTCAAGACCGAGTCTGAGCTCGAAGTCTGGAAGCAGGATCGCACCGGGCGCTATGCGCTGTTGAAAACCTATCCGATCTGCAAGTGGTCCGGCGACCTCGGCCCGAAGGTCCGGGAAGGCGACCGGCAGGCGCCGGAAGGCTTCTACAACATCACGCCGGCGCAGATGAACCCGAACTCGCAGTTCTATCTCGCCTTCAATCTCGGCTATCCGAACGCTTTCGACCGCGCGCATGGCCGCACCGGCGCGCATCTCATGGTGCATGGCGACTGCTCCTCGCGCGGCTGCTACGCCATGACCGACGAGCAGATCCTGGAAATTTTCGCGCTCGGCCGCGAATCCTTCTTCGGCGGGCAGAAGTCGTTCCAGGTGCAGGCCTATCCGTTCCGCATGACGCCCGCCAACATGGCCAAGCATCGGAACAATCCGAACATGCCCTTCTGGCGCATGCTCAAGGAAGGCTACGACCATTTCGAAGTGACGCGGCTCGAGCCCAAGGTCGATGTCTGCGAGAAGCGGTACGTGTTCAATGCACAGGCGCCCGCCGGCGGGCCGCCGCTCAATTTCAGCCCGCGCGCAGCCTGCCCGGTATACGAGGTGCCGCAGGAGATCGCTTCCGCCGTCTACAACAAGAAGCGCAACGACGATTTGCAGATCGCGCAGCTTGCGTCGCGCGGCACGCCGACCGCGCCCATCAAATCGGGCCGCGACGGCGGCATGCATCCAACCTTCGTCGCGAAACTGCAGCCGCGCGAGGTTGTCGACGAGCGCGGCAACGTGAAGCTGGTGGTGGACCGGACGTCGACCGGCAACATCGTCGCCTATAACGCGCCTACCTGGAGCAACAACGATTTCGCGACTGCGCCGGCGGCAGCCGAGCCTGTGCGTACGGCGAGCGTGCCGACGCCCCGCGCGGCGCCGCAGCCCCAGTCGGGTGAGCATGCCGCCAGCGAACCGAGCTTTGCGGACAAGATCGGAAATTTCCTGCGCACCGGTTCGACCAAGCCGCAGCCTGCGCCTGCGCAGGTCGCAGCGGTTGAAACGCCGCGGCCGGCCCCCAAGCGCGAGCGTGAAAGCGTGAAGTCGCGGGTCCAGAAACTGGTTGGCCTGCGCGGTTCAAGCAATCCGGCGCCGGCAGCGGCGCCGGAACAATCGGCCTCGCCGCGCGCCGAGCCGTCCGGCGTCAAAACGGCGCAGGCCCCGGCGGCTCCGCCCGCGCAATCGGGATGGCAATCGAACGGATTGATGAACGGTGCCCAGCCCGCACCCCCTTCAAGCAGCTTCGACAGCCGCTGGAGCGCGTTCCGCTAGCCCTTTATTGCGCGCTGCCGTTCGGCCCAGCCTTCACCCGGACCTTGGTCGCGATCGGCCCCGTGTCGCCGACCTCCTCGACATAGCTCACGGCATCGCCGCGCTTGAGCCGGTCGAAATCGCCGACCAGCAGCGCATTGCGATGGAAATAAAGCAGTCCGCCTTCCTTGGTCATCAGGAAGCCGTGGTCGCGCTCGGGCAGAACCTCCGCCACCTGGCCCCGGAATTCGTTGGCGGCCTCGTGCGAGATCACAGCGGTGCGGTCCGCCTGCCGCTCCTTGAATTCGCTGAGCTGCCGTTCGGCAATCCGGAAGGCTTCGTTGATCGCGTTGTGGAGGTCGGGCCGTTGAAACCTGCGCTGCAGGCGGTCCGGCTCATGGGCGACCACGATATCCTTGCGCCCGGGCAAGCCGATCTCGATCCGCACTACCGGCGGGATGGTTTGCTGCTCGTTGGTTGCGCGCTGGTCGACGCGAACGCGGCACGACGTCAGCCGGTTGTAGATGTCTTGGAGGCGGGCGACATGATTTCGAATTTCTTTTTCAGCCCAGTCGGAATGATCGATGTTGTGAAAAGCGATCTCGAGGGGGACCTGCATTTTGGCACTCACTGGCTCAGCCTATGATTTGCCAACGCGCAGCCGAGACGATTGGTTTCGGCTGCGCTGACAGCGGATATTCCCAATCAAAAAGGCCGGGCTCACGCCCGGCCTCTATCATTATCAGACTTTCAGATCGGCCGCGACCGCAGGTTAGGCAAACCGGCCGTGGCAATGCTTGTATTTCTTGCCCGAACCGCAGGGGCACGATTCATTGCGCCCGACCTTGCCCCAGGTCGCCGGATTCTTCGGATCGCGCTCGATCGCCCGCTGCGCGCCATTGCCGGCCATCGCCGGAGACAAGGTTGCATCGGCAAACGCCATCTCGTCTTCGCCGGTGAAGGGATCAATCTTGTGCGCTTCCATATACGGAAGCTGCTGTTGCTCCTCCTCCGGCGGCGCCTGCATCACCTCGACGCGCATGAGCTGCGCGGTCACGCCTTCGCGCATGTTGGCGATCATGCTCTCGAACAGCTGGAACGCTTCCGACTTGTACTCGTTCAGCGGATCGCGCTGGCCGTATCCGCGAAGCCCGATGACCTGGCGCAAATGCTCCAGCATCACGAGGTGTTCGCGCCACAGATGGTCGAGCGTCTGCAGGAGCACCGATTTCTCGACATAGCGCATCACTTCGGGGCCGTATTGCGCGAACTTCGCGGCCATGTGCTCGTCGGCGCGCTTGTTGATCCGATCGCGCACCTCCTCGCCGGCGATTCCCTCTTCCTTCGCCCAGTCCTGGATGGGCAGATCGAGGTTGAGGATGTGCTTCACCGCCTCTTGCAGATTCGCCGTGTCCCACTGCTCCGGATAGGCGTTTTCCGGAATGTGCCGCGCCACCAGCTCGTCGACCAGCGCGTGGCGCATGTCGGTCACGGTCTCCGAGACATTCTCGTCCTTCATCAGGTCGATGCGCTGGTCGAAGATGACCTTGCGCTGGTCATTGGCGACGTCGTCGTATTTCAGGATGTTCTTGCGCAGGTCGAAATTGCGCGCCTCGACCTTTTGCTGGGCCTTTTCCAGCGCCTTGTTGATCCAGGGATGGATGATGGCCTCGCCCTCTTTCAGGCCGAGCTTGGTCAGCATGCCATCGAGCTTGTCCGACCCGAAGATGCGCATCAGGTCGTCTTCCAGCGACAGGAAGAATTTCGAACGGCCGGGGTCGCCCTGACGGCCGGAGCGGCCGCGCAACTGGTTGTCGATGCGGCGGCTCTCGTGCCGCTCGGTACCGAGAACGAACAGCCCGCCCGCCGCCAGCGCCCGCTCTTTCAGCTGCGCCACCTGCTCGCGGATCTCGCGCTCGCGCCTTTCGCGCTCCTCACCCTCTATCCCGGCCAGTTCCTGCTTGATGCGCATGTCGGCGTTGCCGCCGAGCTGAATGTCGGTACCGCGGCCGGCCATATTGGTGGCGATCGTGATAGCGCCGGGCACGCCGGCCTGCGACACGATATAGGCTTCCTGCTCGTGGTAGCGCGCGTTCAGGATGGCGAACACCTTGGCCTTCTGGGCACCCTCGTCGCCCGTATAGAGCTTTGCGAACGCATTCGGATCGGTGAAGTCGTGCTGTTCCCAGCCCTGCTTGCGCAGCAATTCGGCCAGCGTCTCTGACTTCTCGATCGAGGTGGTGCCGACCAGAACCGGCTGGCCCTTTTTCTTGCATTCCTCGAGCAGAGCGATGATGGCGGCGTATTTCTCGGCGTTGGTGCGGTAGACCTCGTCGTCCTGGTCGTCGCGGATCATCGGACGGTTGGTCGGGACCTCGACCACGTTGAGGTTGTAGATATCCAGGAACTCGTCTGCCTCGGTCAGCGCGGTACCGGTCATGCCGCCGAGCTTCTCGTACATGCGGAAATAGTTCTGGAAGGTGATCGAGGCGAGGGTCTGGTTTTCCGGCTGGATCGGCTGGTGCTCCTTGGCCTCCAGCGGCTGATGCAACCCTTCCGAATAGCGCCGGCCCGGCATCATGCGACCGGTGAATTCATCGATGATCACCACCTCGCCATTGCGGACAATATAGTCCTTGTCGCGCTGGAACAGCTTGTGCGCGCGCAGGCCCTGATTGACGTGGTGGACGGTGGAGACATTCTCGATGTCATAGAGCGAATCGCCCTTGAGCAACCCGTCTTCCCGCAGCCACTGCTCCATCTTCTCCATGCCCGCCTCGGTCAGGTTGACCGTGCGCTGCTTCTCGTCGACCTCGTAATCGGACTTGTCGAGCCGCGGGATATAGGCGTCGATCGTGTTGTAGAACTCGGAGCGGTCGTCGAGCGGTCCGGAAATGATCAGCGGCGTGCGCGCCTCGTCGACCAGGATCGAGTCGACCTCGTCGACGATCGCATAGGCATGGCCGCGCTGGACCATGTCCTCCAGCCGGTACTTCATGTTATCGCGCAGGTAATCGAAGCCGAGCTCGTTATTTGTGGCGTAGGTGATGTCGGCCTCGTAGGCCTTCTTTCGCTCCTCGTCGTCGAGACCGTGTACGATGATCCCGGTGGTGAGGCCAAGGAAGCCGTAGATCTGGCCCATCCATTCGGCGTCGCGCTTGGCGAGATAATCGTTGACGGTGACGACATGTACGCCGCGGCCGGCGAGCGCGTTGAGATAGACCGGCAGCGTCGCAACCAGGGTCTTGCCCTCGCCGGTCTTCATTTCGGCGATGCCGCCCTCGTGCAGGATCATGCCGCCGATCAGCTGCACGTCGAAATGGCGCTGGCCGAGGACGCGCTTGCCCGCTTCGCGCACGGTCGCGAAGGCGGGGACCAGGATGTCGTCGAGGGTCTTGCCGTCCGCCAGCTGCTTTTTGAAGTCCGCGGTGCGCGCGCGCAATTGGTCGTCGGAAAGCTTTGCAAGCTCCGGTTCAAGCGCGTTGATGGCCTGGACACGCGGCTGGTAGCCCTTGATCCGCCGGTCATTGGCGGAGCCGAACAGCTTGCGGGCGACTGCGCCGAACATACGAAATCCTTCTCTTCAGGTCGCTTTAGGTCGGAAGACCGGGTGCCGAGGTTCGGTCCAAGTCCGGCGGAATTGACGCTCCTGCCGGTTTGGGCTGTGACGCCATCCCTCGATCATCAAATCCGAAGCACCAGACCTTGATTCGCCGGTTCCTTCGGTTCCGACCCCTCTACGAACGGTCGCAGCCAAGGGATACAAGCGTCGAAACCGGGACACCAGTGATTCAACCACACGAAGTTTTGACACCGCGGAGAACCACCGGCCCGCCGGCCCGCAAGTCCCCCAGAAACGATCCGGCCGCGCGCCCCAATATAGCCGGTTCGCGGGCAAATTCGGGGAATACGGCCGGAAATCTTTGCAGAAATAGGAGGGGGTCACACCCTTGTCAATCAGAGCGGCCGGCCGCTCGATTGCGGAAAATTAAGGGGGTTCGGGCATTGCCAAGGCATAATGCTTGCGTAAGTGTCCGCCGCCATTGGCCGACGGCCCGAAGCCCTTAAGGAACCACGATGACCCGACCCCATGCCTCTCTCTTCCGGCTTCCGGCGCTCGCTGCCGCCGCCCTGTTCGCAGTGGCCGGTCCGCTGCCTGCCGCCGCCCAGACCGATCCGGTGGTGGCCAGGGTCAACGGCACCGAGATCAAGGAAAGCGATCTGAAGGCCGCCGAAGAGGATATCGGCTCCCAGCTGCCGCCGATGGCCCCCGAGGCCAAGAAGGATTATCTGACGACCTATGTCGCCGACATGATCCTCGTGTCCAAGGCCGCGGAGGACAAGAAGCTCGGCGACACCGATGACTTCAAGCGCAAGCTCGCGCTCGCCCGCACCAAGCTTCTGATGGAAGCGCTCCTGCAGAACGAAGCCAAGGCGGCGGTCACCGACGAGGCGATGAAGAAGGTCTATGCCGAGGCCATCAAGGACATCGGCGACGAGCAGGAGGTCAGCGCGCGGCATATCCTCGTCGAGTCCGAAGACGAAGCGAAGAAGATCGCTGCCGATCTGAAAAAGGGCGGCGACTTCGCCGCTGTTGCCAAGGAGAAGTCCAAGGATCCCGGCTCCAAGGATTCCGGCGGCGACCTCGGTTTCTTCACCAAGGACCAGATGGTGCCGGAATTCGCAGAAGTCGCGTTCAAGCTCGATAAGGGACAGATCTCCGATCCAGTGAAGTCGCAGTTCGGCTGGCACGTGATCCGCGTCGACGACAAGCGCGCCAAGCAGCCGCCCGCCTTCGAACAGGTGAAGGACCAGATCGAAAATTTCGTGCAGCGCAAGGCGCAGGCCGAGCTGATCCAGAAACTGCGCGCCGAAGCCAAGATCGAGAAGCTCGGCGAAAAGCCGGCCGACGCGGCGAAGCCCGATGCTGCGGCGCCCGCGGCCAAGCCCGATCCGGCGGCGCCGGCGAAGAAGTAATCCCTATTGCGGGATGGCGTGATGGCCGGGCTTGTCCCGGCCATCCGCGTCTTTTATCGGTTGCCTCATGGCGTGGATGACCGCGACAAGCGCGGGCATGACGCCTTCGAGGCGTTAAAAATGTCCACCGCCGTCTCTCCGCTTGCCCCAGCCGAAGTGCCTGAAATGCCGCCGGTCGATGGCGTTCGCATCGCGACCGCCCAGGCCGGCATCCGCTACCGGGACCGCACCGACGTTCTGTTCGCCGCATTCGACAAGGGCACCGCGGTTGCCGGTGTCCTCACCCGCTCGAAGTGTCCTTCGGCGCCGGTCGAATGGTGCCGTGCGCGATTGAAGGCCGGGACGGCGCGTGCGCTGGTGGTCAATTCCGGCAACGCCAATGCCTTCACCGGCAAGTCGGGCCGCGCGGCGACGCAGCTCACGGCAAAGCTCGCGGCCCAGGCGAGCGGATGCGCAGTCAACGAGGTGTTTCTCGCTTCCACCGGCGTGATCGGCGAGCCGCTGGACGCGACCAAGTTCGACGGAGTGCTGCAGACGCTGGTGCAGGATGCAGCGCCGGGACGCTTCCTCGACGCCGCCAAGGCGATCATGACAACCGATACCTTCCCGAAGGTCGCGACCGCGCAGGCGCGCATCGGGAAGACAACCGTGACCATCAACGGCATCGCCAAGGGCGCCGGCATGATCGCGCCCGACATGGCGACGATGCT
>JBIQKQ010000165.1:0-7152 GCA_044506365.1 Hyphomicrobiales bacterium | reverse complement strand
GGACTCGATCGGCGCCGGCGGCGGCTCGATCGCCTATGTCGAGTTCGGCGAGTTGCGCGTCGGACCGCGCAGCGCCGGCGCCAATCCGGGACCGGCCTGCTATGGCCGCGGCGGTACGCATCCGACCGCGACCGACGCCGACCTCGTGCTGGGGGTCCTCGATCCGGACAATTTCATCGGCGGGCGCATGAAGCTCAACGTGGAGGCTTCAAAGCGCGCGATCGAGGAGCATGTCGCAAAGCCGCTCAAGATGAGCGTCACCGAAGCGGCGTGGAGCATCCGTCAGATTCTCGACAGCCGGATGGCCGATTTGCTCCGCCGCATGACCATCGAGCGCGGCTACGACCCGCGCGACTTTGCCCTGCTCGCCAATGGCGGCGCCGGTCCCTCGCATGCCTGGGTCCTGTGCGAGGAACTCGGGCTCGACGGCTTCATCGTGCCGGCTGCGGCAACGGCGGAATCGGCCTATGGCATCGGCAATTCGGACCTCGGCTTTACGGCCGAACGCCCGGCCTATGCCCGCGTGTCGCCGGGCGCGTCGCCGAGCAAGGCTCAGCTTGAGCATGTCACTGCCGCGCTGGGCGCTGCGGTCCACGAGGTGAAAACCAATCTCGCGCTTGCCGGGCCGAAAGGCGAGATCCGCATCGAGGCTTTCGTCGCGATCAAGTTCCGCGGTCAGACCAACCATCTGGACATCCCGTTCGAGGGCGACAGCTTCACCCTTCAGACGTTCCGGACGGTCACCGAGACCTTCGAAACCCAGTACGAGAAGCTGTTTGGGCGCGGCGCGGCCTTTTCCAACGCCGGCTACGAACTGATTTCAGTCCGTGTCGTCGGGACCGGCGCCCTGCCCCCGCCCGCGCTCGCCACCAAGGGCGAGAGCTTCGAGCCGCGCGGCACGCGCAAGGTGGTGTTCCACGACGCGAAGCGCGCAATCGATACTGCGATCTATCGCACGTCGTTTCCGCGGGATGGCGAGACTGCGCAAGGTCCGGCCATCATCGAATTTCCCGGACAGAGCGTTGTGGTGCCGCCCGGCGCCAGCGCCCGCTCCGACCGATTTGGCAACATTCATGTGAGGCTCGCGTCATGAGCGAGATCAATGCCGTCACCTTCGAGGTGATCCGTAACCGGCTGGTCGCCATCTCCGAGGAGATGCGGATCGCCCTGCAAGCCGTGTCCGGTTCCCCGACCGTGACCGAGGCCTCCGACTTCTTCACCGGCATCTTCCTGCCGGACGGCGCCGTGGTGTCGATGGGCTTCCAGGTGTCGTTCCAGGCTCCGGTCTGCGGCGAGGTCATCCGCCACATCAACGGCAAGCCGCAGCTCAAGGTGAAGAAGGGCGACATCTTCATCGGCAACGACCCGTATATCGGCGCCCTGCACCAGAACGACGTGCAGATGATCGGCCCGATCTATGCCGGCGACGAGATCATCGCCTGGGCCGGCGTCGAGGCGCACGAGACCGATGTCGGCGGCATGGATTTCGCGAGCTGGTGCCCGAAGGCGAAGGAAGTCTGGCAGGAAGGCATCCGCATTCCCTGCGTGAAACTGGTCGATCAGGGCGAGATGCGCGAGGACGTGCTGGAAATGATCGTGACGGCTTCGCGCCTGCCCGATCAGCTCGGCCTCGATATCCGCGCCTTCATCGCCACGGTGAATGTCGCCAACCGGCGAGTCACCGAGCTCGTGGAGCGCTATGGCGCGAAGACCATCACCGACGTGATGCGCCGGATGATCGCCTCGTCCGAGTCGCGGCTGCGCGCGCGCCTGAAGGAATTGCCCGACGGCACGGTGCATGCGGCCGATTTCATCGAGCATGATGGCCACCAGAACGTACTCTACAAGATCGACTGCAAGGCGACGAAGACCGGCGACAAGCTGACGCTCGACTTCTCCGGCTCCAGCAAGCAGGCGCCGGGATTCATCAATGCCACGCGTTCCGGGCTGGTCGGCGGCTGCGCCGGCGGCATCCTCACCACGCTCGGCTTCGACATCCAGTGGAATCAGGGGCTGCTCGATCCGGTCGAAATCGTCGCACCGGACGGGCTGATCTGCACCGCGCAGTTTCCGGCGCCGGTCGGTTCCGCGACGGTAGAAACGATCTGGTCGGTCAGCAACGCGGTCATGGCCGCGCTCAACAAGCTGCTCGCAACGTCGCCGAAATATCGCCACCGCGCGCAATGCATCAGCGACGGTTGCATGGCGACATTCAATCTCGGCGGCATCAACCAGTATGGCGAGCCATTCGGACTTCACCTGATGGACCCGCTGGCCGCGGGCTCGGGCGCATTCGCCACCAAGGACGGCGTCGAGGCCGGCGGACCGATTACCTCGCCGGTGTCCTGCATCGCTGACGTGGAGCGCAACGAGCAGGCGGTCCCGCTATTCTATCTGCATCGCAAGCTGACCCCCGATACCGGCGGCGCCGGCAAATATCGCGGCGGCCTGTCCGCCGAAGTCGCGCTGACGCTCGGCGGTATCGAAAAGGCGATGGCGCTGGTGATGACGCATGGCGCGGAATCGCCGAACACGGCGGGCCTTGCCGGCGGCTGGCCCGGGTCGACGGTCGTCCAGTCGATGGGCTGGGGCGCGATCGATGCCGGCCTGCCAAACGAGGGCGGCAAATGGGAGCGCTTCGGTCCGAAGCCGGGCCTGATGCCGATGACCAACCGCGACGTCTTCTCGGTGATCTGGCAGGGCGGCGGCGGCTGGGGCGATCCCCTGGATCGCAAGGCCACGGCCGTTGCGCGGGACGTCGCCGCCGGCGCGGTCAGCGTTGAAAACGCCCGCGAGATTTACGGCGTGATCATCGGCGGCGACGGCAAAGCTGACGAAGGCGCGACCGAGCGCGAGCGCGAAGCGATCCGCAAGGCGAGAGTCGGGGATTTCGATACCGATCCGGCGAAGCGCAGCGCCGCAAAGCCGATCTCGTCGCTGAGCGAGGGCCTGTTCGTCGTTGAGGACGAGCGCGGCATCCATGTGGTGAGCCGCATCGGGTATATTCTTGCGACCAACAGCACCGCCTGGCGCAAGGGGGCAAAGTCGGTGACCGTCGACAAGCTGCCGGCGCACTATCGCATCGACCTGCATGCCGACCTGTGCTGCACGGTGCATTACTGTCCGGCGAGCGGCGCGCAGCTCGCCGTCGATTTCCATCGCAAGGGCGAGCCGCCGGCCGACGATCTGGTTCTCGATCTTACCACCCTTCCAAGGCTCGCCGCATGAGCAAGGTGCCGAACCCGTTCCTGACCGCGACCGGCGACGAATTGCCAACGCAATACGACCGGGCGCCGGAATTCGACGGGTTCATCGAGGAGCGGGACGTCAAGGTCCGGATGCGCGACGGCATCCATCTGTCCGTCGATATCTATCGCCCGGACACAAAGCAGAAGCTGCCCGCCCTGCTCGCCTTCGCGATCTACAACAAGGACCTGCAGGGCCCGGACATCGCCAATGCGCTGACACCGCAGCCGTCGTGGTCGGCGCTGTGGACCGGCTGGCTGGAGGCCGGCGACACCCGCTTTCTCACATCGCGCGGCTATATCCACGTCATCGGCGCGCCGCGCGGCATCGGCAAGTCGGAAGGCGGCGGCTCGCGCGAATACGACAGCTATGACCTGATCGAGTGGATCGCACAGCAGCCGTGGTGCGACGGCAATGTCGGCATGATCGGCATATCCGGTTTCGGCGCCGAGCAGTTCAATGTTGCCAAGCAGCAGCCGCCATCGCTGAAAGCGATCTTTCCGTTCGATCCGCGCGGCGCCTACGGCACGCTCGGCAGCTTCCGCGAAGAATATCACGGCGGCGTGCTGCACCTGTTCCGCTACTTGCTGTCGATCAACCTCGTCGCGCATCAGAACAAAGGGCAGCCCGGCGAATTGCCCCCCGAGCGCGAAGCGCTGTGGCGCGAGGCGATGCAGAACCCGGACTTCAAGATCTATCCGCATGTCTACAACATCCTGACCCAGAAGGGTCAGCACCTGCCGGCGATCTTCGACTTCCTGATCCATCCCTACGACAGGGAGGAGATCGTCGAGAAGGCGGAAGCCGACTTCAGCAAGATCAACATCCCGGCCTATACCGGCTCCGGCTGGTATGCTTATGGCTACAAGACGCATCTCAACGGCGCGCAGAACTGGTTCCGCAACATCGACGTGCCGAAGAAACTCACCTTCGGTGGTCCTTCGCATCTGGAGCGCCCGTTCCGGTCCTTCCATCAGGAAATCCTGCGCTGGTACGACCACTGGCTGAAGGGCATCGACACCGGCATCATGGACGAGCCGCCGGTGAAATACTGGGTCACGGGCGCAAACGAATGGCGCTACGGCCAGGACTGGCCGCTGCCCGAGACACAATGGACCAAGCTCTATCTCTCCAGCTGGGGCCGGCTGCGGCCGCAACCTTTCCTGCCTTCGAGCAATGACGGACGGCTCGCACCGGACGCCTTCGTGCAGATGCCGATCACGCAAACGAACGAGGTGCAGCGCCTGCGCTACATGAGCGAGCCGCTGCCGCAGGACACGCTGATCGCGGGGCCGATCGTGCTCAATCTGTTCGCCGAAATCGACCAGGACGACACCAATTGGATCGTCGTCCTGAGTGACGTCGGGCCGGACGTGTCGGTGCGGACCGCGCGCGAGGGCGAGCGTGACATCCCGCGCGATCTGCCGGAGCGTGAACTCACACGGGGCTGGCTGAAGGCCTCGATGCGCGAACTCGATCCGAAGCGGTCAAAGCCCTGGAAGCCCTGGCACAAGCTGACCCGGGCGGCGAAAAAGCCGGTCGTCCCCGGGGAAGTGACCGAATATGCCATCGAACTGATGGCGACCGCGAACCTGTTCAAGGCCGGTCACCGCATCTGTCTCGACATCACCAGCCTCGACGTGCCGACCGGTGTCGGCGGCGCAACCAACGTCGAGTACATCCCCTATCACATCTGTTCCAGCCGGACGGTGCTGCACAAGGTGCATCACGACGAAGCGCATCCCTCGCACCTGCTTCTTCCGGTGATACCGCGGGAATAGCTGCGCGACCGATTGCCGCGCGGTTTTCCCATCATGACAATGCGCCCGTGACGCGCTAATCACCGCCGCATGATACTCCTGATCGCCGCCCTGTCGCTTGCGGTTTGGGCCTATTGCCTGTTTTTCCGCGGCGGCTATTGGCACGCGCATGTCGCGGGCGACGAGCCCTGCCCTCCGCCGCCGGCCTGGCCGCATATCGCCGCCGTCATTCCGGCGCGCAACGAGCAGGATTCGATTGGCGACAGCCTGACCTCCCTGCTGATCCAGGATTATCCAGGCCGCTTATCGATCGTCCTGGTCGACGACAACAGCGAGGATGCGACGGCTTCCATTGCGCAAAGCCTGCCGGAGCGCACCGCCTCGCCGGTGCCGCTGACCGTCCTGCGGGGCGAACCGCTGCCGGACGGCTGGACCGGAAAGCTCTGGGCCTTGCAGCAGGGCATCGCGGCGGCCGACCGTGAAGCGCCGGACTATATCCTTCTGACCGACGCCGACATCGTCTACGCGCCGGGCATGCTGCGGACGCTTGCCGCACGCGCTGTCTCCGGCCGCTATGTCCTGACCTCGCTGATGGTCAAGCTGCGCTGCGAGAGCTTCGCCGAGCGCGCGTTCATCCCGGCATTCGTCTACTTCTTCCAGATGCTCTATCCGTTCGCCTGGGTGAACGACCCGCGAAACCGGACCGCGGCGGCGGCCGGCGGCTGCATGCTGGTCCGTGCCGCGGCGCTGGCGCGGGCCGGCGGAATAGCGGCGATTCGCGACGCCCTGATCGACGACTGCTCGCTGGCCGCCGTCATGAAAAAGCAGGGCCCGATCTGGCTTGGCCTCACCGACCGGGTGCGCAGCATTCGTGTTTCGGCGGCCATGCGCGACATTCACACCATGGTGTCTCGCTCAGCCTATGCCCAGCTGCGCTATTCGCCGCTCCTGCTGGGGCTGACCCTGATCGGCATGGCCCTGACCTATTGGGCGCCACCCCTGCTGACCCTGTTCGGCGAGGGCGCGGCCCGTCTGCTGGGGCTCGCCGCCTGGGCGCTGATGACCGTCTCGTTTTGGCCAATCTTGCGCTTTTATGGTCTAACCCCGCTCTGGGCACCCGCCCTGCCGGCCATTGCGACCGGTTACATGGCATTTACCTTCAGCTCCGCGCTCCAGCACATGCTGGGACGCGGCGGCCACTGGAAGGGGCGTTACCAGGCAAGAAGGGCCTGAAGATACAATCTGATGGTTCAGTCGGCAGATTACCGGTCCGGAAAGGGACATCGGGATGAGAATTTCCCGGTCGCCTCCCGGCTCATCAGCGCGCGGCACCGGCCCGTCATCATGGCGTTCTACGATTTCGCGCGCGCCGCCGACGACATTGCCGACCATCCGACGCTGCCGGCCGACCAGAAGCTGCAGGGGCTGGACCGGATGGAGGCTTCGCTGACCGGCGCCAGTTCGGACGACATGATTTCGGTGCGGCTGCGCGAGCAGATCGCCGACCGGACGCTGTCGCCGGTCCACGCGCTCGACCTGCTGAAGGCGTTTCGCCTAGACGTGACAAAACCGCGCTATGCCGACTGGGACGAGCTGATCGGCTATTGCACCTGGTCGGCCATGCCGGTCGGGCGCTTCGTCCTCGATGTGCATGGCGAGGACCGCTCGACCTGGGCCTCGTCCGACGTGCTCTGCGCCGTGCTGCAGATCGTCAACCACCTCCAGGATTGCGGGAAGGATTATCGGAAGCTCGGTCGCGTGTATCTTCCGCAGGATGCGCTGCGCGCGCACGGCGCCACGATCGAAGCGCTGGCGGCATCCCGGTCGTCACCCGCCCTGCTCGCTTGTGTGCACGATCTGACGCAACGCACCGCGCGCTATTTCGACACGCAGCACGCGCTCTCCGAAGAAATCCGGGACACGCGTCTCGCCTGCGAAGTCGCCGCCATCGATGCCCTCGCGCGCAGGCTGCTCGGCATTCTGCAACACGCCGACCCGCTGGCGGATAAGGTGCATCTGAGCCGCGCGACGCTGCTCGCGGTCATGACCGGCGCGGTTGCGAAGACTCTGGCGCGCCGGCTGCTGCCGGGCGGTTCGGCTTTTCGCCGCGCGCAGGATATCCGATCGTGACCATGTCATCCGTCTC
>JBIQKQ010000164.1:0-7230 GCA_044506365.1 Hyphomicrobiales bacterium | reverse complement strand
CGAAACGAAGCGATGTCCCAAACCACGTCTCCGAGTTCGGGAAAGAACGCAAAAATGAAAGGAAATCAACATGGTAGAACAGCGGCTGGCGCTCCCTAGGGGAATCGAACCCCTGTTTCAGCCTTGAGAGGGCCGCGTCCTAACCGCTAGACGAAGGGAGCGTCGTGCCCCTCAGATAGCCGCGATCCCGCGCGCGCGCAAGCAACGATGCGCTGTCCCGGCAGTCCGCGGGGCATTCCGCAGAAGCCCTACGTCTTCCGGTCAAGTCTTGCGGTCAATGAACCGGCCGCCGCCCGCGCCGCCCTTGCCGGCGTCCTTCTTCACGTCAGCGCAGATCGCCTTCAGCGCCTGCCATTCCTGCTCGGTCAGGATCGGCGCGCCGGTCTCGCCGCGGTCCTGCTCCTTCATCCGGTCGAGCCGGTCGGCGCTGAGCGGGTGGCTGTCGATCACGGTCGAGATCCGGCCGCCGCCGGTGATCCGCACCAGGAACTCGCCCATCGGCCGCGGCGAGCGGCCGAGCCCGTGCATCGCCTTGATGGTGAAATCGTCGGCGCGGCTTTCGGCGTCGCGCGAATAGGAGGCGTCCACCATCATGCGTGCGGCCAGCAGCACGGCGCCACCGCCGGAGACGTCGCCGAACAGGAGGCCGATCAGGAACGAGGACCCGCCGGTCTGGATGATCTTGCGCAGGCCGTCACGGTTCTGCGCATGGCCGAGCTCGTGGGCCATCACGCCGGCGACCTCGTCGACGCTCTTCGCCCGCTGCAAAAGCCCGTCCAGCAGGTACACCTTGCCGCCCGGCAGCGCATAGGCATTGGCGATATTCGACGAGAGCACATGCGCCTCGAGCGGCGCGTCGAAACCGCCCGCGTCCTTCAGCCGGGTCATCATCTTGTCGAAAGCCGCCTGCCCCTCGGGGCGGGTGCAATTCTGTCCACCGAAAATCGTGCGCGCCTGGCGGTCCACGGCTTCGCCGATCCGCTTCTCCACGGCATAGGGCACGAGCGGCGCCAGCCGATCGGCGATGAGCGGAATGCCGTAGATCGTAACCAGCACGATCGAGGCCGCCGCGGCGAGCGACCAGCCGACAATCCGTCCCGTCTGCGCGCCGCCCCGCCCGGAATCGAGTTTCGGGAAGCGGGAAGCGAGCTGCGCGGCGCTCTCGAGATCGGATATTTCGATCCGCGCCAGCGGCAGCGCACTGACGCACATCAGGCGGAGCGCCTTGCGGCCATCGGCGCGTCGCACATCGGCATAGGACCAGGTCGCGATCACCACGCCGTCCTCGACGATTTCGAGCGCATCGGCAAAGCGCAAGGTTACGTTGCGCTTCCGGTTGGAGGTGCCGTCGTAATAGACGGCGGTGATGTCTTGCGCGCGTGTGTCCTGCACCTGCGCCTCCCGCGACTGCATGTGATGCGTCTGCGTATCGGTCATGCCGCGAGCCTGTCCCATTCTCCGTTCATTCCCGCGAAAGCGGGAATCCAGATTTGCTGATTCCGGGTCGCCGCTTTCGCGGGGACCAATGGGATTTCCTTTCTCCGCGTGTGTGTGGCGTCAGAACCCGCCGATATCCAGACTATCCGCGAAGCCCTCGCCGATCGCGCTCGCAGCCTCGCCCAGCACCGCGACATTGTCGGCGGCCGCGATGTTATGCACCACGCTGGTCTCGGCGATCTTCGCCCACAGGTCGCGCACCAGATAGACGCGGACGATCACGTTGAACGACAGCGCCGCGATCAGATAGCCCAATCCCATGGCGATCAGGACGAACGGATTGCCCATCACCGCCGCGACCTTGGCTTCGCCTTCGAGACCGCTGCCGACGGTGACATGGCCGATCGCAAACACCGCGCCGAACCATATCACGATTACAAGAAAGGCAAGGCACAGCCAGCCGATCACCTTCCAGTAGAAGCCCATCAGGTCGGCGATATCGAGATCGCTTTCGAACCGCACCGCGCCGAAGCGCATGCCGTTGACCCACCAGCGCCACTCGATCGCCTTGTACATCGCGTACAGGAACGGCACGGGGAAGATCAGCATCGCCGCCGGCCACATCAGCAGCCACAGCCACCAGCCCTTCCTGAAGAATTCGCCGCCGGTGCCTTCGAACGAGCCCTGCAGCGTGCCATAGGAGGTGTGGCGCATCTTGAAGCGCTCCAGCGCCGCGGCCCGCCAGGGCAGCGCAAGCCCGAGCGTCATCGTCGCCCACACACCCCATAGCGTCGAGCGCCACGCATAGGACCAGCCGGAGCCGCCCATGTTGAAGCGCACGCCGCGCCACACCGTGCGCGTCATGCGATAGCGGCGCGCCCGATAGAGCGCGAATTGCGTGAATACGAACAGGAAGGCGATCAGCGGGAACGAGGCGAAGGCCTGCACCCGCTCGGCCTCGAGGCCGACGAAGAAATACGCCACATAGACCGGCACGAGGATCGCCATCGCGAACAGGAAGCCGATGAACAATTCCTTCGCGGTGCCGGTATATTCGGCGGCGTCGCCATGCACTTCGGTCTGCGACCACAGGTGCCGGCGGATGTCGGTCGCGAGCCAGAACCGGTAGAAGCCGAGCGTGACGAGCTCCAGCAGCGCGCCGCGGATCACGAGGCGGCGGAATTCGGGGCGCTGGCCGGTGAAGACGATAGCCTGCGCAACGGCCTCGCCTCCCTCGCCTTGCGCAATCAGCGGAACGGAAAACGGCTTGTGCATGACGACCACGCGCTCCTGATCGGGCCCGGTTTCGGGCCGCGTGCGTTCGGGCGGGTCTTCGCCCGCCGGGGTCCTGGCCCCGTGCATGGGTCGGCACTCGTGCGCAAAGGGTTCAAGCGAATATCAGCTTGATTGCAATGGTTGACCGATTGTTGGCAGAAACGGAAGACATCTTAACGTGGCAGCCCCTCTCCATACAGCGACGACGGGATCGGGCTTGCGCCTGATCGAAGATCGCAACTGTAGGCCAGGACGCTGTCGAGGTCGGACGCTGTCGTGTCGTGTGATGCTCAAAACGAAGGTGTGTCGCTGCCCTGCCTCGCGGCATCGATGCTTTCGATCAGCTACCGTCCGATCGGCGACCGCCCCGCTTGCGCGCCACCGGATATTCCACGCCGCAACGCTTGCAGCGAAACACGTCGGTCACTTTCGCGACAGCCTTGTGCATGTTGGTGAGGGCGGTCTCGCCGCCGCATACCGGGCAAGGCGGCGTCCGCACCGGATTCACATCGCCTAGGGGCAAATCGGACATAGAAAATCTCCGTCTGCTTGCGCGCAGAAACATCTCTCCGCTGTTTCGGGGAAAACGCCGCCCGGTTCGGGCGTGCAGATTCAACGTGCGAGCCGCCGACCGGTGCCGAGAAAAATGTCTGAAAATCTGCGTGAGGTACGGGAACCGGACGGGACCGTTTCGCGCAAGCGGTACACGGTTTTCCGTTCGTGTCCGTTCCTCCTCACGAAAGCGGAGCCGCTTTTGCGGAAATGAACGCAGTGGAGCGAAAAAAACCCGCGCGAATAGCTCGCGCCGGTTACCACGACGACAACACTGATGATAAAATGCGCCGCTTCGCGCGGCGAAATGCTAACGCTTCTTGCGCTTTGTGGCCGGCTTTTTCGCGACGGTCTTCTTGCGCGCCAGCGCAGCAACCTCCGCGTCCGTTGCCCCGGCGTCTCTGGCGAGCCGCGCGGCGCGAAGTGCGGCCATGCGATCGACCGCGGCGTCTTGCTGAGCGCGGTATTCCCTCATCGCGGCAATCTTGTCGGCGTCCGTCTGCTTTTCAGCCATGACGCGATCCCTCCATGATTGTCGGGGTGTGTAGGCCCTGCCCTTCGCGGGGAAAGCGACGAAGGGCAGAGTTTCCGGCGATGCTGTCGCGAGGACGCATCGCCTTGTGTTCAACGAACCTCGCCAGTTCATCCGTGGCCGAGGTTCGCCTTTGTGCGCTCGCGATTACGCGGCGCGCAGGTTGTCGGCCGAGGACTTGCCAGTCTTGCGGTCGGCACGGAGCTCGAAGGAGACCTTCTGACCTTCATTCAGGCCCGGCATTCCGGCGCGCTCGACGGCGCTGATGTGAACGAACACATCCTTGCTGCCGTCGTCCGGCTGGATGAATCCGAAGCCCTTCGTTGCGTTAAACCACTTCACGGTTCCCGTCTGCATGGGAGCCAATCCTTATATATGCGTGTCGTAAGCCGCGCGTGAACGCGGCCGGTTTGTCTCGAGTTTTAGGTTGAATGTCGTTGTCAGGCGCGTCTTTTGCGCGGCAAGGCCACTTCGTTCGGCCGTAAGCTCGAACCTCTCATATAGGCCGATCTTCGTCTCATTGCAACCACCGCGTCGGCAGCGGCGGTTTCAGCGCTCCTCGACGAAGCGCAGCCGCCCCACCGGCTGCAGCGTCCCCGCGTCGAAACTGCGGATCTCAACCGTATTGCCGACTTCGACCGTCACGATCACGCGGTCGCCCGCGGTCGCGGTCGACATGACCTTCGCGCCCTTCGGCAGCGTCGCCACGATGTCCGATTGCGCGGGCGGCGCGCCTTCACCCGCGCGATAGAGCCGCCAGCCGATCATCACGATCACCACCGAAATGCCGAGCACGGTGGCGATACCGGACAGCATCGACATGCGACGCACCTTGTCGACCACCGCCTGCGCGGCGGGATCGAGCGGCTTGCCGTCGGGATCTTTCAGGGGCTCGGGGTTGGCCATTGAAGGAGGGGCTTTGCGCTTGCGTTTCTCACCTCCCCCTTGCGGGGAGGTCGACCGCCGGAAGCGGTCGGGAGGGGGTAAGCCACTCTTGCCGCACATGCAACTTGCTCCCGCGCGACATACCCCCCTCCCCAACCCTCGCCCGCATGGGGGAGGAGCATGCCGAACAAGCGGCGGTCTTTCCGTCACTTACGGCGCAAAGCGATAACAGCGCCCATGACCCCCGCCTCCACCGAAAGCCACACCGTCGCACCGGAAGATGCCGGCACACGGCTCGACCGCCTGCTCGCGGCGCAGCTTTCCGAACTGTCGCGCACCCGGCTAAAGGCGCTGATCCTGGATGGCGCGGTCACCGCAAGCGGGCGCGTGGTCACTGATCCTGGCTACAAGGTGAAGGCCGGCGACGTGCTCACCGTCGCGGTGCCGCCTCCGGAGCCGGCCGAGCCCGAGGGCGAGAATATCCCGCTCTCCATCCTTTTCGAGGATGACCAGCTCATCGTCATCGACAAGCCGGCCGGGCTGGTGGTGCATCCGGCCGCCGGCCATCAGACCGGCACGCTGGTCAATGCGCTGATCGCGCATTGCGGGGATTCGCTGTCGGGCATTGGCGGGGTGATGCGGCCCGGCATTGTCCACCGGCTCGACAAGGATACGTCAGGCGTGATGGTGGTCGCCAAGACCGACAAGGCGCACAAGTCGCTGTCGGCGCAATTCGCCGATCACGGCCGCACCGGGGACCTCGAGCGCGGCTATCTTGCCTTCGTATGGGGCGTCCCCGACCGGCCGCGGGGCACGATCGACGCGCCGATCGACCGGCATCCGCATGCCCGTGACAAGATGGCCGTGCGCAAGGGCGGCCGCGAGGCGATCACCCATTGGGAGCTGAAGGAGCGCTTCGCCGGCAGCGACGGCAAGCCGGTGGCAAGCCTGATTGAATGCCGCCTGGAAACCGGCCGGACACACCAGATCAGGGTGCATCTGGCCCATCTCGGCCATCCGGTACTGGGGGATGTTACCTACGGAACCGGGTTCCGCACCAAGGCGGCCCTCCTGCCGCCCGCCGCCCGCGACGGGCTTGGAGCCCTTGCGCGGCAGGCCCTCCATGCTTATTTACTGGTCATTCAGCACCCCATTACGGGCGAGATCCTGCAATTCCGGTCGGAACTGCCGGTCCCGCTCGTCCGTTTGCGTCACGCACTGTCCGGAACGGACGGGGCGCGAGAAGACTTAACGGCCTCGGCCGGACGCTGAAACAGGGTGCAAACACAAAGAGGCTTGGGCTGCGGCGTCCCGTCACTTCCGCTCACGGCGAGGTGACAGGAATGTAACTATCATTCGCACCCCCTGTCCCCTATGCTGCAAACGCAGTATGTTGCACTGCACCATGTTTCGCCGGGCTGATGAGGGCGGCGGAGCATTTGCCCGCCGATCCTCGGGGGCATGAAGAATGGAGGGCGCAAGACCATGGCCCGTTCTGCGGCTATGCCGATGATCACCGCCGAAGGCGGTCTGTCCCGGTATCTTGAAGAAATCCGGCGGTTTCCGATGCTGGAACCGCAGGAGGAATACATGCTGGCCAAGTCCTGGCGCGAGCACGGCGACCGCGAGGCGGCGCACAAGCTCGTCACCAGCCATTTGCGGCTCGTCGCCAAGATCGCGATGGGATACCGCGGCTATGGCCTGCCGATTTCCGAAATCGTGTCGGAAGGCAATGTCGGCCTGATGCAGGCGGTCAAGCGGTTCGAGCCCGACAAGGGCTTCCGCCTCGCCACCTATGCGATGTGGTGGATCAAGGCCGCCATCCAGGAATACATCCTGCGCTCGTGGTCGCTCGTGAAGATGGGCACGACCGCGAACCAGAAGAAGCTGTTCTTCAACCTGCGCAAGGCGAAGAGCAAGATCAACGCGCTCGGCGAAGGCGATCTCAAGCCCGATCAGGTGGCGCAGATCGCCAAGCGCCTCGGCGTCACCGAGAAGGACGTGATCGACATGAACCGCCGTCTCGGCGGCGATTCCTCGCTGAACGCCCCGATCCGCGACGACGGTGATTCCGGCGAGTGGCAAGACTGGCTGGCGGATGATTCTGCCGGTCAGGAGGAGCTGCTGGCCGAGAGCGAGGAACTCGACAATCGCCGGTCCGCGCTCGACCATGCGCTCACCGTGCTGAACGACCGCGAGCGGCGCATTTTCGAGGCGCGCCGCCTTGCCGACGATCCGGTGACGCTGGAAGAGCTCGCCTCCGAATTCGGCGTGTCGCGCGAGCGCGTCCGCCAGATCGAGGTGCGCGCCTTCGAAAAGGTGCAGAAGGCCGTCAAGAATCGGGTCGCCGCGATGGAGACGCCCAAGCAGCCGGAAGCTCTGCCGGCGCATTGAGGCGCTCTGAAAGACCGCGTTGACAGTTGCAGGGGCGGGTTACGCGAGCCGTAACCTGCCCCTTTTTTGTTTGTCCGACGGCCTGTGGGCCGGTGAGCCACTTCACATTTGCCGTCCTCCGCCATGGTTCCGTCGACTCACATCAATGTTTCCGG
>JBIQKQ010000163.1:0-7270 GCA_044506365.1 Hyphomicrobiales bacterium | reverse complement strand
CGCGCTGCATCTTCTTCTTCAGCGCCTTGAGCGCCTGATCGACATTGTTGTCGCGGACAAGAACCTGCACGGATGTTCCTTCTTCACGGATGCCGCCGCACCGGGGTGGCCGGCGAGCAGTCACAAATTGATGTTCGGGAGCCGAAAAGGGCCGAAATCCGGCCCTTCGAGTCGGCCGCCAATACCAGAAAGCGCAACGAAAGTCCACTCGGTCGCGCCAGCCCCCGCAATTCACGGCCGCAATGTCACAGGGGCCCATTTTTAGGCAATTGGCCTTGCCTGTCCGAGCTTCCGAGGCCATGGCTTGCTGAAGCGGAAAGTAAACGGAGAGCAATGAAATGCGAGGCTATGCGGCGGCGGTTCTCACGGCGTTTCTGGTGCTCGGTCCGGTCGGGCTGGCGAAAGCCCAGCAGCCGGCGACACCGTTCCCCCCACTGCCCAATCTGATGAAGGGCACGCCCGAGGAGGAGGCCGCCTGCGCGCCGGATTCCGCCAAATTCTGCAAGCGGTTCGAGCCCGACGCCCTGCAGGTGCTGGGCTGCCTGCAGCAGAACCGGACCCGCATCAGCAAGGCTTGCCAGACGGTGCTGCGCAATCGCGGGGTTTAGGACTGTTGGGACGAACTCGGTTTACCTCCCCCCTTGCGGGGGAGGTCGGCCGCCGAGCACAGCGAGCACGTGGCGCCGCGCTTCAGGACTCGGCCTGCACCCGCGTGACATGGCCCATCTTGCGGCCGGGAACCGGATCGCCCTTGCCATACAGGTGCAGTGAGGCGCCGGGGACCGTGAGCCAGCGGGCATAGTCGGCGGCCTCGGCGCCGATCAGGTTCACCATCTCAACCCGGCCGAGCCGCAGCGGCGTTGCCAGCGGCCAGCCGGCAATGGCGCGGATATGCTGCTCGAATTGCGAGACGGTGCAGCCGTCGATGGTCCAGTGCCCCGAATTGTGCACGCGCGGGGCGATCTCGTTCACCAGCACGCGCTGCGCCGCGCCCGAGCGCATCACGAACATTTCCACCGCCAGCACGCCGACATAGTCGAAGGCGGTGGCGATGCTTTCGGCGATTCGCACCGCCTCGCCCGCGACCTGATCGGGAATCGCCGCCGGTACGCGCGACACTTTCAGGATATGGTCGCGGTGCTCGTTCTCGGTGACGTCGAAGCTCTGCAGTGAGCCGTCGCGGCCGCGCGCAACCACGACCGAGACCTCGCGCTCGAACGGCACGAAGCCTTCCAGAATGCAGGCCGCGCCACTGACCGCGCGCCAGGCCGCGCCGGGATCGCCGCCGGCATCGATCCTGTACTGGCCCTTGCCGTCATAGCCGAAGCGGCGGGTCTTCAGAATCGCCGGCAGTCCGACCTTGCGCACCGCCTCGAACAGCTGCGGCGCGTCGCTCACCGCGGCATAGGGCGCGGTCGCGATACCGAGATTGTCGACGAACTCCTTCTCGATCAGGCGGTCCTGAGTGGTCGCCAGCACGCGCGGATCCGGCAGCACCGGCTTCCTTTGCGACAGAAAGGACGCGGTCTGCGACGGCACATTCTCGAATTCATAGGTGATCACGTCGCAATCATCCGCAAAACGCGCCAGCGCATCCTGGTCGGAATAGGCCGCGACCGTGCCGCGTTTCACCACTTCGAACGCGCAGGAATCGGCTTCCGGCGCATAGACGTGGCAATTGAGCCCGATGCGCGAGGCGGCCTGCGCCAGCATGCGCGCGAGCTGACCGCCGCCGACAATGCCGATCATCGAGCCGGGAGGGAGCGGAGTGTTGTCGCGCTTGACCATGGCGGTTGGCCTCAACGCGACCGTTTCGGTTTGCCGGCGGCTTTCGGCCCTTTGCTCTCGTCAACGGGCTTCGGCTTTTTGGCAACGCTCGCGGTCTGCTCCCGGCGCAGCGCTTCGAGCCGCTTGGCCAGTGGCTTGTCATGCAGCGCGAGGACGGAGGCCGCCAGCAGCGCGGCATTGATCGCGCCGGGCTTGCCGATTGCCAGCGTCCCGACCGGAATGCCGGCCGGCATCTGCACGATCGACAGCAGCGAGTCCTTGCCCTCGAGCGCGGTCACATTCATGGGCACGCCGAACACCGGCAGCCTGGTCATCGCCGCCGCCATCCCGGGCAGATGCGCGGCGCCGCCGGCGCCGGCAATGATGATCTGGTGCTTCTTGTGCGCGGATTTCGCGAAGGCATAGAGGCGGTCCGGCGTGCGATGCGCGGACACGATCAGCGCGGCATAGCCGACCTTGAGGCGGTCAAGCATGGCGGCTGTATGCTGCATCGTCGCCCAGTCGGACTGGCTGCCCATGATGATGGCGACGGGCTTCTTTCTTGATGATGGTTTCGGCCGGGAGGCCATTGAGCAAATCCTGAACGAAAGAAGCGGCCGACTATACGCAGGGGCGAAGGTGCGGCAAGCGCAGGGGCTGCATTGTCCCGTCATTCCGGAGGCTTGGAGCGGCGACCTGGAGTCGCGGCGGCCCGAATGACGGAGGTGAGGAGGGCGCGGAAGGAACTCCTACGCAATGCGCAACGAGCTCCTACGCAAATGTGGAATGTGCTTCTACGCAATGATGTCCGGCGTGAGCTGGTCCTCGATGAAGGTGATGCGGTCCCGCAGGATCAGCTTGCGCTTTTTCAGGCGCTGGACCTGAATCTGGTCGCGGCCCGGCGAATCGCTCAGCGCGTCGATGGCGGCGTCGAGATCGCGGTGCTCCTGCTGCAGCCGCGCCAGTTCCGCCCGCAATATGCTTTCGTCTTCGCCCGTCATTGTCTTTTGAGAAACCTCACCGGGTCAACGCGTTGGCGCCTGCCGCGGCCGGTCCGGTCCGGTGTTGTGCCGCGTTACCGGAACCCGTTCAAGCGGCCCGGGAAAATATCGGAAAACGCGGATTTGCTGCACTGCAGTAAATCCCGCTGTCGACTTGCCACAATCTGCATGTCAAACTGTTCAGGTTAGGACTCCACCCCATCCAGGAGGCCAAATCCTCTATGTCGATTCAAGAGCATCTTGTGGAGCTCAAGGCCCGTCATCGGGCGCTTGAGGAGGAAATCGCTGATGCCCTCGCGCATCCGTCGACCGATGATACCAAAATCGCCGAGTTGAAGCGTCGCAAGTTGCAGGTGAAAGACGAAATCGCGCGGATGCAGGCATCGGCCAGCATTCATTGATTTTGCGATTTTGTCTGCACTGACGAACGGTCGAGCCGCCGGCTCCCGAACGGGGACCGGCGGCCTTGTTTTTGGCAGGCTCGCGTCTGACATTGGGGCCTTCGGATCGGAAACGCCGAGGGGGCTTCGTCATGGGTCAGGCTGCGCGTGTCACCACGAAGCTGTTCGCGGCGGTCGCGGCGCTCGCCGGACTTGCCTGTATCGCAAGCGCGCCCGCCTCCGCGCAGGATTATCCGACCCGCCCGATCACCCTGATCGTTCCATTCCCGCCGGGCGGCGGCAATGACGCGATGGCGCGGATCATCGCCGACAAGCTCTCCACCACGCTCGGCCAGCAGATCGTGGTCGACAATCGCGGCGGCGCCGGCGGCGTGATCGGTACGCGCGCGGCGGCCAAGGCGGCGCCCGACGGCTATACGCTGTTGCTCGGCCATACCGGCACCATGGGCATCAATCCGAGCCTCTATGCCAATCCCGGCTACGACATCCGCAAGGATTTCGCGGCCATCGGCCTGATCGCGGTCATGCCGATGGCGTTCATGACCCAGCCGGCCTCGCCTTACAAATCCATCGCCGACCTGATCGCTGCGGCCAAGTCCGCCCCCGGCAAGATCAATGTGGGCTCCTCGCCGAAGGGCACCGGCTCGCATCTGTGCGCCGAGCTGTTCATGGCGTCGGCCGGCGTGCAGATGAATCTCATTCCCTACAAGGGCACCGCGCAAAGCATCACCGATCTGGTCGGCGGGCATGTCGCGGTCGCCTGCAACATCATCCCGCCGGCCTTCGGCAATCTGAAAGCGGGTACGCTGCGCCCGCTGGCGGTGACATCGGCCAGGCGCTCGAGTCATTTCCCGGATGTGCCGACGGTCGCCGAATCCGGTCTGCCCGGCTTCGAAGCCGATCTCTATTACGGGCTGCTGGCGCCGGCCGGCACGCCGCGTCCGATCATCGAGCGACTCAACAGGGAATTGCGCGCCGCGCTGGCGCAAGAGGACGTGCGGGCGCGGATCGCGAACGACGCCGCCGAGCCGCTGTCGAGCAGTCCGGAAGACCATGCCGCGCTTCTGGATCGCGACGAGACCAAGTGGTCGACACTCATCCAGAAGCTCAAGCTGAAGATCGACTAGATGCTTCGGGCCGCCTGCGCATTGATGGTCGTGTTTGGCTGCAGCGGCGCGTTCGCCGCTGATCAGGCCCCGGCCGGCGCGTCCCCGCAGCAGCAAGGGGCGGCCAATCCATCCGCGCCGGCAGCTTCGCCCGCGGACACTCGGCTCGACAATTTGCAGAAGCCCGAGGGCGAAACGCCGGCCGCCGCCGAAAGCTGGTGGCAGAAGATCGTGCGCGAAGCGCCGCACTGCAAATCCTTCACCGATGGCTGCCGGACCTGCAGCCTGACGGTCTGCTCGAATATCGGGATCGCCTGCCAGCCGAAGGAATGGTCCTGCAACGATGCCAACGAAGCAAAGCCGAAGGGCACACCCGATGCGACGCCGGACTCCAGGAAATAGACGCCTTGCTATCGCGCGGCTTGCGGCGGCGGCATTGGCGGTCTGCGCAGCCGCGCCGGGCCATGCGCAGGACGTGCGCGGGCTGGAGGTCTGTACCGCCGAAAAGCAGATGGAGCGCCGCACCAGCTGCCTGCAGGCCAATACCGAATTCCTTCAGGGCGTGATCGACCGTAACGCCCGCGATGCGCGCCAAAAGCTCGATGCGGCTGCGAAAGAGCTTGCCGCCGCGCGCACCGAGATCGGCGCGCTGAAGGCGGCGCTCGCCGCCACCCAGGCGCGGCTGGAGAAACTGGAAAAGACCGAGAATTCCGCTCCGCGCGCCAAATAAAGGCGCCGGCGACGCAGTCGCATCGGTCCGATCAAGTCGCTTGACAAGCGTATCTGTTAGAATTCTAATGATAAGAATTCTGATGAGATGATCCCGATGCCTCAGCGCGCAACACATACTCCCGGCCCCGCAAGCCGTGTTTTGGCGTCACGTGCGCCGATACCCGTCCAGCCGACGCCGAGCGCTCTCGCACGGAGATTCCATCAGATCTGTGCCACGGTCGTTTCGTCGGCACTCGCTGGGGAGGACCTGACCCCGCTGCAATATGCGGTGATGGCTTACCTGTATGTCCATTCGGATATCGATCAGAATAGCCTCGCGGCGCGGCTCGGAATCGACCGTGCGAGCACAAGCCAGCTCGTCGATCAACTCGAGGAAAAAGGTTGGGTCGAACGGCGCGTCAATGACGAGGACCGCCGGGCCCGCCTGCTGCGCCTGTCGCGCAGCGGAACGGCGTTGCGCGAGAGACTGCACCCGATCGGGCGTGCGGCCGAGAAGGAAATCCTCTCGACGCTGACCGCGCAGGAGCGCGATACGCTGATCGCCCTGCTGACGCGCGTGGTCGCCGCGAATGAGGCGCGGGCGCGGCCTGGCGCAGGCCGCAAGAAGCCGAAACCCAAGACAACCAACTGATCGGGAGAGCGTGATGGCATCGATGTCACTGATACGCGCGGCCGCTTTGGGTCTTATGGTGCTAGGAACCTCGGCGCAGGCTGCACCGGAGGTCTGGCCGGAACGGACCGTCCGGATCATCGTTCCAAATCCAGCCGGCGTTTCCAATGATGTGATCGCCCGTTTCTTCGCCGAGAAGCTGGCGGCGAGATGGGGGAAACCGGTCGTCGTGGAAAACCTGCCAGGTCCCGATGGACTGGTGGCCGCCCGCGAATTCGTGAGCCGCCGGGACGATCACACGCTGCTCTACTCGTTCGCGTCGCTGCTGAGCGTCAACCCCATTACGATCGACAAGCTTCCTTATGACCCCGCAAGCGATCTTGTTCCGATCGCGTCGACGTCGGACAATTTCATTGCAATCGCGGTGCCCAGTTCGTTGGGCGTCAATTCGCTGGCGGCTCTTGTCGATGTTGCCCGGCAGCGAAGCGAAAAGATGACGTTTGCCGCGACTCCCGGCGTCCCGTATTACGCGATCTCCGCGTTTCTCGAGGAAAGCGGCCTTGAAATGGCCCAGGCGCATTACCGTAATTTCAACCAGGCCGTAACCGACCTCAGTGAAGCGCGCATCGATATCGTCGCCGCCGGTGTGATTCCTCTGCTGCCCCTGGTCCAGGCTGGCAAGATCAGGTTGCTTGCTTTCGTGAACGGCACGCGATCGCCCGCAGCGCCGGATGTGCCGACCGCTTCGGAGCAAGGACACGATGCGCTCCGGTTCTCTGCTGTGACCGGATTTTTTGGGTGGCGGGACATGCCGATGGCGTTGCGGGACAAGATCGCCGCCGATGTCGTCGCCGTGGCCGGGCAGGCGGATATCCGTAATCGCCTTGCGAAGCTGGGCTCGCTCTCGCAAGCCAAAACGCCTGGAGATTTTGCGGCTGCAATTGAAGCACAACGCCGACAGATCGCCGCGATCGTCGCGAGCATCAAGAAGGCAGGACCATCAAAGCTGCAGTGAGACATGCCGTGACCACGGGCGCACCCGATTTCGGATCGGTCATCCGGCTGGGATATGCCTATCGCGAGGCTAAGGCTTTGCTCAGCGCGGTCGAACTGGGGGTGTTCACCGCGCTCTCGGGTGTCGCGCTCGACCTCGCGGCCCTGCGAATCAAGACTGGAATTGACGAACGTGGGGCGCGCGATTTCTTCGATGCGCTGGTCGCGCTGGGGTTGCTCGAACGCGACCGCCACGGACGCTATTCCAATGCACCGGCCACGGCGCATTTTCTCGATCGGAACAAGCCGAGCTATCTCGGCTATGAGCTCGAATTCATCAACAAAAAGCTGTACGCGAGCTGGGACCAGCTTACGGACTCGCTTCGCACCGGAAGGCCGCAAACGCAGTCCGATCCGTCAGGGCCATATGCCAGCCGCTACCGTGATGCGGAAGCGCTGACGCAGTTTGCTGCGGCGATGACGGCGGGCACGGCGGCGGTCGCGCGCGAACTCGCCGCGAGGTTTCCGTGGCACGACTATAAATCGGTAACCGATGTTGGCTGCGCGGAAGGCTGTCTGCCGGTGCAACTGGCGCTGTTGCACCCGCATCTGGTGTGTGGCGGGTTCGACTTGCCGCCGCTTGAGCCCGTATTCGACGCC
>JBIQKQ010000008.1:21692-45950 GCA_044506365.1 Hyphomicrobiales bacterium | reverse complement strand
TGTTCGCGAACTTCTTCTTCGCCTCATCGAGCCAGGCCGCGTATTCGCGGTCGTTCACCACCCGGACCGTGATCGGCATGAATGCATGATCCTTGCCGCACAGTTCGGAGCACTGGCCGTAATAGACGCCCTCGCGCGTTGCGCGGAACCAGGTCTCGTTGAGACGGCCGGGCACCGCGTCGATCTTGATGCCAAAAGATGGCACCGCGAAAGCATGGATCACGTCGCCGCCGATCACCTGCACCCGGATCACCTTGTTCACGGGCACCACGACCTCGTTGTCGACCGCGAGCAGGCGCGGCTGGCCCGGCTTGCGGTCAGCGTCCTGCAGCATCAGCGAATCGAAGGAAAAGCCGTTGTCCGGATAGTCGTAGGTCCAGAACCACTGCTTTCCGGTTGCCTTGATGGTCACTTCGGCCGGCGGAATGGTGAGCTGGTCGAACAGCAGGCGGAACGACGGGATAGCGATCGCCACCAGGATCATCACCGGAACCACGGTCCAGATCACTTCGATCAGCGTGTTGTGCGTGGTCTTGGACGGGACCGGATTGGCGCGCGCGTTGAACTTGACGATGACGACCACGAGCAGCACCAGCACGAACACGGTGATCAGCGTGATGATCACCAGCAGGAAGTCGTGAAACCAGGCGATCTGCTCCATGATCGGCGACGCAGCCTGCTGGAAACCGATCTGCCAGGGCGAGGGCTGTCCAAGCCCGGCCATCGCTGTCATGGGGACCAGGGCTGCCGCAGCGCTCGCTGCCGCGACCAAGAATTTCTGCACCCGCATGTCGTCTTCGCTCCTTCGACAAATCGGCCGTAGCGGCAGCCAACTTCGCGCATTTACGGATAGCGGCAGCCTTGATTGCGCGCGAATCGCCAAGGCCAACAGGCCCGCGGAAACGGCGATGCACGCCAGGATTTCGGGAAAATCCCGGCCTCTCAAACCATAATTCCGCCCGCCTCGCAATGCGGCTGCGCATTGAAGCAATGAGACATTCCGCCCGTCCCACCGGCGGTTGCAGATTAGCACTATTCGGCCAGAAAAGGGCGCTTTTTCACCGTTCTGTGCCTGCTTGACAGCGCCCGGTTCGCGTGGTGCCACCGTGCGCTGTCGCCGCAAACGGCGATTCGGCCCAAATTGCCGTCGCCGTCAACACGACCCCCGAGGCCAGGACGGTCATATGCTGATGTTACGACCCGCGAGGCTTGCCAAACTGGTTCGGCTTGCCGGAATTCTGGCTATCGCTTTGTCGCAGACCGGGCATGCGAAAGCGCAGGGCGCAGTCAAGTCGGTCCATGCCGACTGGCAGATTCGCTGCGACACGCCGCCAGGCGCACAGGCCGAGCAATGCGCGCTGATCCAGAGCGTCACCGCCGAGGACCGCGCCAATATCGGCCTGACGGTGATCGTGCTGAAAACCGCCGACAACAAGAGCCGGTTGATGCGGGTCATCGCTCCCCTTGGCGTGCTCCTGCCCTCCGGACTGGGGCTGAAGATCGACAACACGGATATTGGTCGGGCCGGGTTCGTGCGCTGCCTGCCGAATGGCTGCGTCGCCGAGGTGGTGATGGACGACAACCTCATGAAGCAGCTGCGGAGCGGCCAGACCGCCACCTTCATCATCTTCCAGACGCCGGAAGAGGGGATCGGATTTCCGATGGCGCTGAAGGGCTTCGGCGAAGGCTTCGACAAGCTGCCGTAGCCCCTCCGGTTGAGAAGGCGGCCGATGCTCCCCGATCAGACGCTGTTTCTGACGCAATTGCTGACGCTCTGGGCGGTCGTCGATCCGGTCAGCCATCTGCCCATGTTCATGGGCGCCACCGCCGATTTCAACGCCGCGGAGCGGCGCCGCGCCGCGGCGATATCCGTGCTGATGGCCTTCGTCATCCTGACCGTGTTCGGGCTGGCCGGCCAGTTTCTGCTCACGGCCATGGGGATTTCGCTGCTCTCCTTCCAGATTGCCGGCGGGATCGTGCTGTTTCTGTTTGCGGTATCGATGGTGCTCGGCGATGCCGCGCATGCGATCAAAGCGCCGGCCAAACGCGGCGCCGCAGCGCGGCGCGATGCGGTCATGGCGGTCGCGGTCTATCCGCTCGCAACCCCGATCATCGCCGGTCCCGGCGCCATGCTCACGATTGTCCTCTTGATGGACAACAATCGTCATTCTCTTGCGGAACAGGCCATCACGGTGGGCGCCCTTGCGACTGCCCTCGCCGGATTGCTGGTCATTTTTCTCGCCGGCGACCGGATCGAGCGGTTGACCGGCAGCGGCGTCACCCAGCTGCTGCGTCGGATCATGGGGCTGCTGCTGTCCGCTCTGGCGGTCAATCTGGTGCTGAGCGCGCTCGCGGCCTGGCTGAAACTGCCGCCGATCTGACCCGCTCTCGCGAATGTCCGTTTTGATCCTCGTGTCGGAAGCCGGGCCTACCCCTACAGCGACAAACCCTCTCTGTAGCCCCTTGCGACGCGGCGACACTAGGTTTATATTCCTTCAATGCGCCTTTACCCCTTTCATCCTCGTTCTCCCATCGTCCGCCTCGGCGTGCGGCCCGATCATGACGACCCGGCCGCCGTGGTCGGGCGGTATGGGCCACGGCAGCCGCACACCGACGCCACGGTCGCGGCGGTGCGCCGACTCATTGAGCAGAGCACACTGAACTACCAGCAGATCGCAGGCCGGACCGGCGTCAGCACCGGCAGCATCTCCAACTGGAAGCGCGACGGGGGCTGGACGCGGCCGCCATTTGCGCCACGCGCCAGCGACACGATTCCGGCGGCGCGCGCCACCGCGAAGCTCAAGCGCCGCATGCTGGGGGCGCGCCTCCACGCGCTCGCCGAGCGCCACGCCCGCGAACTGGAGGCGAGCGGCTGCGTCGACCCGGTCAAGCTCGGCGAGGCGCTGGAACTCCTCAACATGGCGCGGCTCGCCGCCCTGCCCAGGCGCCGGCCGAAACGGCGGCCGGACGAGATGCCGCCGGAGGGGCCGTCGCGCCCGATCGCGGAGCTCTGCATGGGCGGCGTCGACCTTTCCCGCGCCCCGCGCGCGGCGGTCGAGGACTACCTGGCCAACCGCGCGCGGCCGCCTGAGAAGGACCTGCCGCCACGCGGCAGCCGAAGATCGCGCCGCTGGCGCGAGCATGCACGGATGCGGGAGAGGGAAGGGTAGAGCCGTAGCCCGGATGGAGCGGAACGAAATCCGGGGCAGCTTCGCGTTGCGAGAGGACCCGGATCGCGCTGCGCTTGACCCCGGCGACGGGCTATCGCTCGACCATCCTGCGCGCTGAATGCTGGCGTGAGTCGTCGCGGCCTGTCAGGAAAGATTGGGCCGCCTCGCGATTTCCCGGATTCCGCACTATCTTGCGAGGATGACCGACACATCCTCCGCGTCCTCGCTCATCGACCGCGCCGGTCTCGACCGCGCGCGCGTCCGCTCAATTCTGTCGAACGGCCTCGAAGGCGCCGACGACGGCGAACTTTTCCTCGAATACCGCCAGTCAGAAGCCCTCGGTTTCGATAATGGCCGGCTGAAACAGGCGACTTACGATACCGCCCAAGGTTTCGGCCTGCGCGCGGTCAAGGGCGAGGCGGTCGGCTATGCCCATGCCTCCGACCTGTCGGAGGCCGCGCTGATTCGCGCGGCCGATGCGGTGCGGGCGGTAAAGGGGGGCTATGGCGGCCGATATTCCGATGCGCCCGGCCGGACCAACGTTCGCCTGTATGGTGACGAAAATCCCCTCGACGCGCCCGGCTTCGAAGCGAAGGTGAAGCTCCTGCAGGAGATCGACGCCTATGCGCGCGCCAGAGACCCGCGGGTGCGTCAGGTCAGCGCAAGCCTTGGGGCTTCATGGCAAGTCGTGGAAATCCTGCGAGCCGACGGCGAGACCTATCGAGACATCCGCCCCATGGTCCGCGTGAATGTGTCGGTGGTCGCCGGCGAGGGGGACCGGCAGGAGACCGGCGGGTACGGCTATGGCGGCCGGGAGGGCTATGCGCGCTTCATCGAGACGCAAGCCTGGCGCGGCGCAGTCGATGATGCCGTCCGGCAGGCGCTGGTGAACCTCGAATCGGTGGCGGCCCCCGCCGGCGAAATGGACGTCGTCCTGGCGGCCGGCTGGCCGGGCGTGATGCTGCACGAGGCGGTCGGCCATGGCCTTGAAGGCGACTTCAACCGCAAGGGCACCTCGGCCTTTGCCGGACTGATGGGGCAGCAGGTCGCCGCCAAGGGCGTGACGGTGCTCGACGACGGCACGATCCAATCGCGCCGCGGCTCGCTCTCGATCGACGACGAAGGCACCCCGACCAACAAGACCGTGCTGATCGAGGACGGCAAGCTGGTCGGCTATATGCAAGACCGGCAGAATGCCCGGCTGATGAACATGACGCCGACCGGCAACGGCCGCCGCGAATCCTACGCGCATGTGCCGATGCCGCGCATGACCAACACCTACATGCTGGCCGGCGACCGCGAGCCGGGCGAGATCATCGCCTCGGTGAAGAACGGCATCTATGCCGTGAATTTCGGCGGCGGCCAGGTCGACATCACCTCCGGCAAATACGTGTTCCAGTGCACGGAGGCCTACAAGATCGAGAACGGCAAGATCGGCGCACCGGTGAAAGGCGCCATGCTGATCGGCAACGGCCCGACCGATCTGCATCGCATCTCGATGATCGGCAACGATCTCGCGCTGGACCACGGGATCGGTACCTGCGGCAAGAACGGCCAGGGCGTACCGGTCGGCGTCGGCCAGCCGACGCTGCGGATGGACCGGATCACGGTTGGCGGGACGGGTTAGCCGGCCCCGCCGGTGACCGAAGACATCGGCTTTCAGAAATACGCGATCAGCCGTCCGCAGGCCGCGACCGCGAGCCAGATCGCGATCGACGTCACCCCGATGAAACGCGCACGCGCCGGAAGCGGTGTGTGCGGCCGCAGATCCCGGACGCGCGGCGCCACCGCATATTCGAACCAGGTGATATTGGCGAGTGCCAGCGCGATCAGAAGCATCTTGATCTGAAAGACCTGATTCAGGACGATGTGGCTCGCTTCCGCGACGAACAGCACGGTGCCCGAGGCGACCAGGCCGCAGAAGCCCAGAATCGCAATGAGACGCGCCCGGCGCAGCATGCTGCCCGGCGAGGTCGCGTGGAAAAAGCCGACGAGCCGCAGGTCCATCACCGCGACTGCGCCGAAGAACACCATCAGGGAGAGAATATGCGCGACATTCGCCGCCATATACGCATAGGGCGATTGCCGCACGGCGGCGGCAAAAGCGGATCCCTCTATGGCGACGAATATCGCCGGCGCGGCCTCCGTCATCAGCGCATCTCGATGGTCTTGCCATCCACGGTGATGCGTTCGGCGCGCATTTCGTTCTCTTCGACGGTCGACGCGTAACCATAGGCCGACACGGTCTTTCCGACCGCGACCATCTCCTTGGTGGCGCCGCGATTGATCATCCGGAAGGTCGGTGCGAGCGTGACCGTCCATACCCGGTCGGGCGCCTTGACGGTGATGGTCGCGTGCGGGTTTTCGTATTTCGAGGTCAGGATCGCGCCGTTGACCGTAATCGGCTTTGACGCATCGTAGCTGCCCCAGCCGTGATGGGCGGCGGCGCCACCGCACGCAACGGCGGCAGCAGCGGCTGCAAGCACATAGCGTTTCATGTCGTCACCTCGTGGTTTCCGCTCCGCTTCTAACGCAGGACGCCGGATATGCAGCAGGGTTTGCGGCGCGGACGGGTGATGCGGTCCTTCAGATGACAACGCGCCGACGCGCCGCCATAGCCCGGCCGGATATAGGTGAAGGCGCGGCATCTCGGGTCTGCCTGGCACGCTTCGGCGCAGGACGCCCCGGTCGTGTCCGGTGCGATATCGAAAGCCCGGTAATCGCCCCCGGTGCGATCAATGGAGAATTCCCGTGACTCCATCTTGGGCACAAGAAGAGCGGCCCCGCGGATACCCGAGACGCAGCAGCTGTCCTCCTTGGCCGCGGTGACCTTGTTCTTCAGACGGCACAGGGCATCGCGCGCGACTGTCCGCGGATAGGAGAAGCTCCATGCCCGACAGCGATTGTCGCGGTCGCAACGCGCGGCACAGGCCGCGGGATCGCCGCTGCGAACCGGAGCGCTGCTGTAGTCGCCGCCGGGACGATCGAAACCGACCTGCGCGCGGGCGCCTGTCACCCCGGCCATCAGCGCCATGAAACAGACTGCAGCCGTCACCAGCCGGCGGTGCATTCCCTGCCCGAAATCCCAAAAATTCAGCCGGCGGCATGATAGGGGCTCGGCCACGGCCATGCGAGGACGGATTGCTGCGGACGCGAAGTCGTGAACGTCCAAGCCTCGATCCTGTTGAAAAGCGTCTTTTGTGCGCAGCAGCATGACAACCGCACGCCGCTCTGCAAAGTTCCATCATGGATGGGGATGTGCCGAGTGCCGGCTGGCGTTTGAGCGGTGCCGATCGTGTGTCGCTCGTGATCCTGGGCGCGCTGTTTGTCGCCGCTGTGCTGATTTTTCGCGATTACGGGATCTCCAACGACGAGGAGGTCCAGCATCGCTACGGTGAACTGATCGTCAATTACTACGCCAGTGGCTTTCGCGACACGGCGTTGTTCAATTACAGCAATCTTTATCTCTATGGCGGCCTGTTCGATATTTTCGCGGTCGGCCTCACGAACCTGCTGCCGTTCGATCCGTTCCTGATCCGCCACTTCCTCTCGGCGATGATCGGCATCGCCGGAATGGCAGGCGCCTTCGCAACCGCGCGCCTGATTGCAGGCCCGGGCGCGGGCCTGATCGCGCTGGTCGCCCTTGCGGTCTGCGGACCGTATTTCGGCGGCATGTTCAATCACACCAAGGACGTACCGTTCGCGGCCGCGATGGTCGGCGCGATCTATTTCCTGCTGCGCGCCGGCCGCGACCTGCCAAGGCCGCGCTGGATCGACGTTATCGGATTCGGCCTGATGCTCGGTGCGGCGACCGGGCTGCGGGCGATGGGCCTGTTGCTGCTGGGCTATGCGGGGCTGATCGTCCTGATGTCCGTTCCCCGTCCGGTCCGTCTTACGGAGACCGCAGCCTTTGCGGCGAAATCCGCGTTATGGTTCGCCCCGGCCGTACTGATCGGCTATCTCATCATGATTGTGTCGTGGCCGTGGGCGGCGCTGTCGCCGCTCAACCCGCTGCGTGCGATCTTCTCGTTCGCGCATTTCCACTACGAAATCCGCACCATCATCGCCGGCGAAATCTTTCCGATGGCCGACGTGCCGTGGTGGTACGTCCCGTTCTATCTGCTGATCAAGGTTCCGCTCGTGGTCTATGCCGGCGCGCTGTGCGCGCTCGCGGCGTCGATCCTGGCGCTTTTTATCAACGGGTCATCGAAGCTCGAAAGACGTCATCTCGAAACCGGGTTCGTCGCTTTCGCCGCGATTTTCCCGGTCTTGTGCGAAGCGATGGCGGAAGGGCCGGCCTTTACCGGCATGCGGCATTTCCTGTTCGTGGTGCCATTGCTGTCGGTGCTCGCCGGCATCGGGTTCGACGCTGTCCTCACCGCAGCTTCGCCGCGCCGATGGATTGCCGCCGGCACCGCCGTCGCGCTGTCACTCGCCTTCGCGTGGAATGCGAGTGTGCTGGTCCGCCTGCATCCCTACGAATACATGTTCTACAACACGCTGGTCGGTGGCCTCGAAGGCGCCGCGCGGCGCTACGAGATGGACTATTGGGTCAACATGATGCCGGAGGCGGTGCGCGCGCTGCACGACTATCTCGGATTGGCAAAAGAGCCGTCGCAGCGGACCTATTCGGTCGGCGTGTGCGGTGAGAAATTCTCCTTCGACAATTACGCCGATGGCCGTCTCAAGGCGCAGCCGGGCTGGCTGGAGGCAGACTTCTTCATCGCGCCGACCCAGATGAACTGCGACCGCCTGGTCGACGGTCGCGTGATCGCCACCATCACGCGGCTCGGCGTGCCGATCGGCGTCGTGAAGGATCGTCGCGGTCTGACCCAGAAAGCGCTGAACCAGCCATTCGGTCCCGCACGACGATAAAGCGCCCGCCGGAGGGACCGGACGGGCGCTTGATCCGCGCCGTGCGAGGGGACACACGCCCTGCGGATCGATCGGCCGGCTGGGCAGGGCCGGACGAACGCGATCAGATGATATGGCGGGCCTTCCGGTCGGTCGGTGGAGCGCGAAAGCCGTCGTCAGGAACCAGCCCCGGCGCTGCAATCGGCATCTCGCCAACACTCTTGCGGCGGCGCGATCGCTTTGCCAGCGCGCGATCGGCCAGCATATCGGTGGGATCGCGCCACAACGGCTGCGCATAGGCATCGCGCAGGTCACTCCGATTCAGGCCGATATCGGCGAGCATGCGGTCATCCATGCCGGCCAGGATCCTCGCCCGCCGCCGGTTTTTCAGGACACGCGCGAATTTCCGCATTCCGTTCAACGCGAGGGCAAAGGCGGAACGCACCAGGGCCGGCTCCCGGCGCGGCCTCCGGATCGGCTGAGAACTGCAAATTGCGGTCATGACCAGCTCCTCTCAGGAACCATCCCGGTGCGGAGACCTCGCGCAGGATCCCTTCCTGCGCGACCCGATTTCCGAACCGGCTGCATTGAACAGATGCTGATATGTCATCGCCCCATTGATAAGTGAAACGAATGTTTATAATCTCAAACATCACGATCAATGATGAAAGGGCGCGGGTCCGGCGGCCCGCTTGAGGATTCCCAATGACTGCACTGATCGATATCGACCAGCTCCGCACGTTCATTGCGATTGCGGAGACAGGCAGCTTCACCAAGGCCGCCGACGTCGTTCACAAGACCCAGTCCGCGGTCTCGATGCAGATGAAGCGGCTGGAGGAACGCCTCAACAAGCCGATCTTCGCGCGCGATGGCCGTGCCTCGAAGCTGACCGAGGATGGCGAACGCCTGCTCGATTACGCGCGGCGTATCGTCAAGCTCAATCTCGAGGCGCTGGCTGCGTTTTCAGGACCGGAGTTGTCCGGCCGTGTACGGCTCGGGGTGCCGGACGATTACGCCGATCGCTATCTGCCCGAAATCATGGCGCGCTTCTCGCGCTCCTATCCCGGCGTCGAACTGACCGTGCTGTGCGAGCCGTCGATCGATCTGCTGCGCCGCATCGACGCCAACGATCTCGACCTTGCGATCATCACGGCGACCGAGAACCAGCGCAGCGCCGAGCCGTTTCGGCAAGAGCGGCTGCTGTGGGTGACATCAGTGCGGCACGCGACGCATACCGAAAATCCGCTGCCGCTGGCCCTCGGCAAGCAGAGCTGCGCCTGGCGTCGGATTGCGCTCGAATGCCTGGAGAAGATGGGGCGTCCACATCGAGTGATCTATACCAGCTCGAATGCAGGGGCCTATATCGCAGCGGTGCTGTCAGGGCTTGCTATCTCGGTCATACCCGAGTCGACCTTGCGGCCGGGCATGCGCGTCCTCACCCCCGCAGAAGGCTTTCCGGATTTGCCCTATTGCCGCATCGGCCTGGTGCGAAATCCGCATGAAAGCTCGGCGCTGGCGGAAGCGCTTGCCGAGCACATCGTGTCTTCGCTCGATAATCTGTCGGACTCCGCGCAGGCGGCGGAGTAACCGCCGAGCGGCTATCGGTCCCTCGGCCGCAGCACCAGAACATTGCCCACAAGCACGGCCGCGAGCCCGCATGCGGCCACGATCGTCCACTGGAAATTCTCCACCACGGTCGACACAGCGAGCGCAACCAAGGGCCCAAGCACCGTGACATAGGCGGCGCGATCTGCGCCGATGCGCCCGAGCAGCGTGAGATAGCAGGCAAATCCCAGGACCGAACCGATCAGCGCGAGATAGGCCAGCCCGACCAGATAAGGCAGGGTCCATTCCACCGTGAAGGCATGCCCGTTGACGAAGGCGTACAGCGCCAGCCCGGCGGTTCCGTACAACATGCCGTAACCCGTTGCCGGGAAGACCGGGATTTTGCGCTCCGACAGCAGCGCCGAAACGATGTTGCCGAAGCAGAATGCCAGCGTGCCCGCGAGGCTCAGTCCGAGCGCGATCAGCGCCCCGCGCGGAAAGGCGTGCCCGGCAAACTGCGGATAGAACAGCGCGGCCATTCCGGCCGCCCCGAGTATGCCGCCTGCGACCACACGCCGGTCGATCGGCGTGCCGAGAAACAGCGCGCCAAGCCACACGTTGAAGAACGACGCGAGCGAGAACGCGATCGACAGCAGGCCCGACGGCAGCACTTCGGCGGCGTGGTAGTAGAGCAGGAAGTTCAGCGAGAACAACAGCAAGCCGAGCAGCGCGAACATGGCATGATCGCGCAGGGCAAAGCGCAGGCGGTCGCCGCGCAGCGCCGCGATCGCCAGCAGCACGGGGCCGGCGACCAGGAAGCGCCACAGGACCGAGACATCCGGCGCGACCACGCCGACCTGAAAATGTATTCCGATCCAGGCGAAGCCCCAGGCCAACACGACCATCGCATACAGGGCATAATCGTATGCGGTCAGCCGCGCGCGCCTCAGCACAGGTCCGCCGCCTTGGCATCGATGGCGCGTACCAGATCGGCAGGAGCGATTTCGATTTGCAATCCGCGGCGCCCGCCATTCACGAACACGGTCCGATGCAACAGCGCTGCCCGTTCGATAAAGGCCGGAGCGCGCTTGCGTTGTCCGAACGGCGAAATTCCGCCGACATGGTAGCCGGTGGTCCGTTCAGCTTCGGCCGGCGGCAGCATCGCGGCGTCCTTTGATCCGGCCGCGGCTGCGAGCCGCTTCAGGCTGACTTCCTTATCGGAGGGTACGAGCGCGCACACGGCCGCATTGCCGGCTTTCGCCATCAGGGTCTTCAGAAGACGCTCCGGCGCGACGCCGAGTGCTTCGGCGGCCTGCATTCCGATGCGCTCGGCATTCGGATCGTAATCGTATTCGTGCAGCTTGAAGGCGATGCCGGCTTTTTCAAGCGCGACGGTCGCAGGCGTCGATTTCGCCATCGCCTTACCTCTCCCCGCTTGCGGGGAGAGTTCGATTTGCAAGCGCAGCGAAGCAAATCGGGTGAGGAGGGGCAGATGCAAGAAAGGTTCGGCGAATTCCCCTCACCCGGCTCGCAGCTTGCGCTGCTCGCCACCCTCTCTCCGCAAGCGGGGAGAGGCAAGAAGAGGCGCCTCGTGGGTTGCTAATACGCATACTCGCTGAAAACCGGCTCGACCGAGCCGGCCCATGGCCCGTAATACTTTGCCAGCAATTCCTCTGCCGGGGTCGTGCCGCGCGAGACGAGATCGTCCAATGGTTCGAGATATTTGGTTTCGTCCTCGCCGCCTGCATTGATGCGGCGGCGGCGCTGCAAACCATCGCGGGCGATCTTCAGCGTCTCCTCCGCCAGCGACAGCATGGTGCGATTGCGGATGGTCGCGGCGAAACCCTGCGCCGGCACGTCGTCGCGCAGCTTCTGCCGCTCGTCGGCGCTCCAGCCCTTCACCAGATCCCAGGCGGCATCGAGCGAGGAATCGTCATAAAGAATGCCAACCCACAAGGCCGGCAGCGCAGCCAGCCGCCGTCCAGGGCCGCCGTCGGCGCCACGCATCTCGAGATAGCGCTTCAGGCGCACCTCCGGGAAGATCGTCGAGATGTGGTTCGCCCAGTCGGAAATTGTCGCGCGCTCGCCCGGCAATTGCTTCAGCTTGCCGGCAAAGAGGTCCCGGAAGGACAGGCCCGACACGTCGATATAGTCGTCGCCGCGCTTGATGAAATACATCGGCACGTCGAGCGCATAATCGACCCAGCGTTCGAAACCCATGCCCTCTTCAAATGCCCAGGGCAGCATCCCGCTGCGATCGGGATCGGTGTCGCGCCAGATTTCCGAGCGGTAGGACAAAAAGCCGTTCGGCTTGCCTTCGGTGAAGGGTGAGTTGGCGAACAGGGCGGTCGCGACCGGCTGCAGCGCGAGCGAGACCCGCAGCTTCTTGACCATGTCCGCTTCCGACGCGAAGTCGAGATTGGTCTGAACCGTGCATGTCCGGTACATCATGTCGAGGCCGAGATTGCCGACCTTCGGCATGTACTCAGTCATGATCCGGTAGCGGCCCTTGGGCATCACCGGAATCTGGCTCCGGGTCCATTTCGGATTCATCCCGAGTCCGAGAAAGCCGATGCCGAGGGGGCGCGCGACCTCGCGCACCTGCGCAAGATGCGCCATCAGTTCGGCGCAGGTCTGATGCACATTCTCCAGCGGCGCGCCCGACAATTCGAACTGCCCGCCGGGCTCGAGCGAAATCGCGCCGCCGCCGGTCACGTCGTGAAGCCCGATGATGTTGTCGCGCTCCATGATCGGCTCCCAGCCGAGCAGATGCTGCATGCCTTCGAGCAGCGCGCCGATGCCGCGCGGGCCGCCATAGGGGACGGGGTCATGGCGCTGGATCGTGAACGGGAATTTCTCGTGTTCGGTGCCGATCCGCCATTCGGCTTTCGGCTTGCAGCCCGATTCGAGCCACGCGACGAGTTCGTCGCGGCGCTCGACTGGCGTCATGTCAATCTGGTCTCGGGCCATTCAGGAATCCGGCAAAAGGGCCGCGACCATACACGCGGCGCCGAGGAAAGGGCAATCAGCGCGCCACTTTCGTCAGGGCTGCGTACCAGGCATTGACCTGCGGGCATATATGGGTTGCAGCGCCCGGCTTGATAGGTTCATCGGATTGGACATAACGGGTTCATGGCGCTTCCGTCCCGGCCGACCATGCGAAATCTTTGCGAAACGCTGGTGGTCGGAACCATCGGTGGCGCGATCCTGACCGTTGCCCAAATTCCTGCCGGCTGGCTCTCCGGCGCCATGATCGCAGTGGCCATCGCGGCCCTGGCCGGACGGCCGATGGGCATGCCGGCGCCGCTCGGCCGCGTGGTTTTCGTGCTGATCGGCATCTCGCTCGGCGGTGCTGTCACGCCGGAGACGCTGCAGGGTATCGCCACCTGGCCCCTCAGCGTGGTGCTGCTCTGCGTCGGCATGACCTGCGCGATGTTCGGCAGCGCTCTTTATCTGCGGGCCGTGCATGGCTGGGACATGCTCTCAGGACTGTTCGGATCTGCGCCCGGCGCGCTGTCGCAGGTCATGGCCTATGCCACACAATATCATTCCGATCTGCGCGGGATCGCGATCGTGCAGACGATTCGCGTGGTGATTCTCACAGCGCTTCTGCCCGTCGGACTCGCGCTGTTCGGCCTGATCCCGGCCGCGCCCCAATCGCGCGGTTTTGCGGTGAGCGATTCGCCTCTGGAAATCGCGCTGCTGGTGGTGATCTCCAGCGCGGCGGCGATCGTCGCGCACTATGTGCGTTTTCCGGGCGGCCTGATCTTCGGTGCGATGCTCGCTTCGGCGGTTCTGCATGGTTCGGGGCTGATTCACGCATCGATGCCGTGGTGGATGGTCAATGCGGTGATGGTCGGTCTCGGCGCAATCACCGGCTCCCGCTTCGCCAATACCGACTTGCGTCTGCTGATCAAGCATTTCGGGGCGGCGCTGGGCTCGTTCTCGGTCGCGGTCCTGATCGTGTCGGCATTCGCGGCCGCGGCGGCTTTCACGATGGATCTGAACCTGCCCGATATCGTGGTGTCGTATTCGCCGGGCGCGCTCGACGCGATGATGATTCTGGCGCTGGCGCTGCATCTCGACCCGATCTTCGTCGGGGCGCATCACGTCGCGCGTTTCATGCTGATCTCCGCGGCGCTGCCGCTGTTCGTGCGGATCTACGGGCAGACGCCGCCGCCGCCGGCCGCGAAACCGCCAGGCAAAAGGCCGGTGCAGGAGGATTGAGGCCGGTTACTCCGCCGCGAGCGAGCGGCTAAGCTTCATGCCGAGTCGCTCCCACACATCGACCAGCGCGTCCGCCAGCGCGTCGATCATCTTGTCGTCGTGATAGGGCGAGGGCGTCACGCGCAGGCGCTCGGTGCCCTTCGGAACGGTCGGATAGTTGATCGGCTGGATATAGATGCCGTGGTCCCCGAGCAGCATGTCGCTTGCCGCCTTGCACTTCTCCGGGTCGCCGACCGCAATCGGCACGATGTGCGTTTCGCTCGGCATCACCGGCAGGCCGGACGCGGTGAGCACCGCCTTCACGCGCGCGACCCGTTCCTGATGCTTGTCCCGCTCCCATTGCGAGGTCTTCAGATGGCGGATCGAGGCGGTCGCGGCCGCGCAGACGGCTGGCGGCAGCGCCGTGGTGAAGATGAAGCCCGGCGCATAGGACCGCACCGCGTCGCACACCGCGTGGCTCGCCGCGATATAGCCGCCGAAGCAGCCGAAGGCCTTGCCGAGCGTGCCCTCGATCACGTCGAGGCGATGCATCACGCCGTCGCGTTCGCAGACGCCCGCGCCCCGCTTGCCATACATGCCGACCGCATGCACCTCATCGATATAGGTCATCGCGCCGTATTTCTCGGCGAGGTCGCAGATCGCGCCGATCGGGGCGATGTCGGCATCCATCGAATAGATGCTCTCGAACAGGATCAGCTTGGGACGGTCGCCCGCCTCCTGCAGCAGCTGTTCGAGATGGACGAGATCGTTGTGGCGGAAGATTTTCTTCTCGCAGCCGGACTGACGCACACCCTCGATCATCGAATTGTGGTTATAGGCGTCCGACAGGATCAGCACATTCGGGATCAGCTTGGCGAGCGTGGAGATGCCGGTCTGGTTCGAGACATAGCCCGAGGTGAAGATCAGCGCGGCTTCCTTGCCGTGCAGGTCGGCGAGTTCGGCCTCGAGCGCGACCAGCGGATGGTTGGTGCCGGAAATGTTGCGGGTGCCGCCGGCGCCGGTGCCCATTTTGGTGGCGGTCTCGACCATCGCGCCGATCACCTTCGGGTGCTGGCCCATGCCGAGATAGTCGTTGGAGCACCAGACGATGATTTCCCGCGGGCCCTGCGGCGTGTGCCAGATGGTCTGCGGGAACCGGCCAGCGATCCGCTCCAGCTCCGCAAACACGCGGTACCGCCGCTCGTCATGCAGACGATTCAGCGCATTCTCGAAAAAAACCTTGTAATTCATGGCGATAGCGAATCCCGCGGCGGCCACCCAGAGTTTCGTCGCACCGGCGAGGGCAGCCGTTCAACCCAGTATTGGTTTTAGAAGCGTTCAACGGTGTTTGTCGAGCCATGGCTGTCCCCAATTCATTGCAGGTCAGCCTTGATTTGCATCAAAACGGCCGGGCACTGCCTTCGATCGAGGCCCCCGGTGGGTGAGCCGACCCCGCGGAACCCGCCGCCGCATCGGGCGTTCAACAGCCGACGAACCAATCTGTGGAGGCTGAAAATGGGTCGCGGGCTTCTATTGTGGCTGATCGGCATTCCGCTGCCGATCATTCTGGTGGTGTGGCTGCTCGGCGGACTGAGCTAAAGCCGCACACGGCCGCAAGCTTGATTGGGCCGCCTCTTACAACGGGGCGGCCCTCATCTTGCGCCGTCGCAGCGATCAGGGGCAGCGATCAGGGATTGCGTCTGGCGTCGGCTTCGATCGCCTGTTCGAGTTTGCGGCTGAGCAGCCAGGACACCGCCAGGAACACCACAAGCATCGCCAGGCTGAGCCCCGATACGGTGTCGCCGAGCACCTTGTCGGAGACCTTGCCGAAAGCGTAGCCGGCCAGCACCATCGATATCGCCCACAGCGCGGCGCCGATCAGATTGAGAATCAGGAACAGGCCGAGGGGCATTTTCGACACGCCGTAGGCGAAGGCGCCGAGCCCTCGAATGCCGTACGGGAACCGGTGGATGAGCGGTAGCCAGAGCGCGTGTCGCTCGACCAGCCGTTTCACAAGCGCGGCATGCACTGAAACCCGCGGCCAGCGGCCGAGCAGCCGTTCGCCGTAACGCCGCGCGAGCCAAAACCGGAACGCGTCGCCGGCGAAGCTGCCAGCGAAGCAATAGAGCATCGTCATCTTGAGATCGAGGACGCCGAGCTGGGCGGCATAGCCCGCAAACAGCGCCATCAGCAGCGCATGCGAGGCCGCATAGGCGAAAATAAAGGCATAGGCCACTTCGCCATGCTGGCGGACGACCTCAATGAGTTGCGGCAGATCGGTCATGTGTTTCCGGAAGCGGTCAGCTTGCGCAACACCTCGGCCGCGGTCGAGACATCGCCGAATTGCTGGAAAATATTCTCCAGTGCCGCGCGGTGCTCGTCGTCGGACAGGGCCGCACAGCAATCGGACAGCATCACGGTCTTGAAGTCGAGCATCATGGCGTCGCGGGCGGTCGACTCGCAGCAGACATTGGTCTTGGTGCCGGCGATCAGCAAGGTGTCGATGCCGAGGCTGCGCAGCAGCCGCTCGAGCTGGGACGAGCCGGCGATCAGCGCGCTGTAGCGGTTCTTGATCACGGTATGGTCCTGGGGTGAAACGTCCAGCTCCGCCCACACCGTCTGCTGGCCCGGCGCGAGCGCGGCAATCGTGCGCTCGCGCACTTCGTCGCCGACCACGTGATTGAAGAACAGGTCCCAGTCGCTGCGGCCACCCCGGCTCGTATTGGCATGCAGCACCCAGATGACCGGGCAGCCGAGGTCGCGGAGCGAGCGCGTCAGCGCGTTGATCGAAGGGACAATCGCGCGCGCGAGCGGCACCTCCGCCGGCGCGCCCGGCGCACAGAATGCGGTTTGCATGTCGATGACTGCGAGCGCAGTCCGCGCCGGGTTGAGCCGGTCGAACCAGTCGATGCGGCCGCGGCGCGCCAGCGCACGTGCCACAATTTCGGGCCGGATGGAGACGGGATGCATTGAATCGGTCCTCGATCGGTCACGCCTGCGTCATAGGCCGAAAACAGATGGCATTCTCGGCATTTTTCGACGCTCCGAGGTTGATGCAGGCGGCACGAATAGCATATATGCCCCGCGCTGGATCAAACTGGAGTTGGAATGGCTAGCTTTCGTGACACGGACCTTCAGGACCGTCAAAAAAATGCCTCCGAAGCACGGAAGGCGATGTTGCAGAAATTCCTTGCAAAAGCCGATGACCCGATCCTCGAGCAGCGCCGTCAGGAGCGTCTAGCGATCGAGGAGGCCCGGCGCGTGCGCCAGGCGGAACGTGAGGCAGCCCGCAAGCGGGAAGAAGAGCGTCTTGCCGCCGAGGCGGCTGTTCGTGCGGCTGCGGAAGCCGAGGCGCGGCGTCTGGCAGAAGAAGAGGCGGCTCGCAAGGCGCAGGAAGAGGCCGAGAAGATGGCCGCCCTGCTGGCCGAGCAGAAGGCCAACCGTGACGCGCGCTACGCAGCGCGAAAGGCTGCAGCGAAGAAGAAGAAAAGGCGCGTGGTGTAATTCCGCGGGGCGCCGCCAGGGCGGCGCCGGCGCGCCTTATCTGGTGCGAGCCGGTTCTGGAAGGGCCGGTTCGCCGCTTTCGGCCCCTTGGGGATATCCGAAGTTGCCAATACCGGTGCGGAATGCCGCCGCGAGATGTCCTCATCGTCTGGCGAGCGAGCGCCGCAAACGACCATGCACCGGTGGCGCCGAGCAGCGCGATGAAGTCGCGCCATCTCACTCTATCACCTCGTCGGCGCGGGCGAGCAGCGTAGGCGGCACTTCGAGACTGAGAGTTTTTGCAGTCTTCAGATTAATGACTAACTCGAATTTTGTAGGCTGCTCAACCGGCAATTCGCCGGGTGTGGCTCCCTTCAAGATTTTGTCGACAAAAGTCGCAGCGCGCCGGAAATGTGCCGCGTGATCGGCTGAGTAGGAGAGCAAACCTCCTGCTTGCGTCGTGTCACGGTAGCTGGACAGAACAGGAAGGCGGTACGCCGCAGCGAGCGAAACTATAGCGCTCGTTTGAGGCAGGAAATTCGGCTGCACTATCACCGCCTGGCTTCTCGCCGCAATCACAGCCGCGAACGCTTGTTCGAGCTCATCCGGTCCACCAATCATCGCCGGATAAAGCTGAAGTCCCAGCGCTTGGGCACCATTCTGGAGGTCCTGCACGAAAGGAGTAGTAAAGGGGTCATTCTTCGCTGCGAGAACAGCGACGTTGGTCAATCCCGGAACAAACTCGCGCAACAAATCGAGGCGCTTACCGCCAAGCTCCGCCTCCATGTTCGACAGGCCCGTCACGTTGACACCCGGCCGAGCTAGACTCTCGACAAGCCCGGATTCGAGCGGCGCTCCCGCAGGTGCCATCACGATCGGTATCGTCTTCGTTGCGGCCATAGCCGCCTTGACTGCCGGTGTGTGATAGGCTGCGATCACGTCGACCTGAAGCTGCACGAGTTCGGCAGCAAGCTCGACTGCCCGGCTGAAACGGGCATTGGCATAGCGCCACTCGATCACCAGGTTGCGGCCTTCAACGTAGCCCAGGTCGCGCATCCCCGAGCGGAAAGCGTCAGCAAAGGGATGCGGTGCAGACAGCGACACAAGAGCACCTATGAGCGGCACTTTTCCAAAGTGCTGTGCGTGCGCCGTGAGCGGCCATGCCGCCGCGCTGCCGAGGATGGAAAGGAATTGCCGGCGCCTCATCGGAGCCTCCGTGCAGTCAGGCCTTCCCAAGCATTAAGGCTAGCACATCCGAGGCCGCGATCTGTGAACAGAATTACACTTGCTCATCAATGGGATACGCTTCGCGAACGTCATGGCACTCAATTGATGTCGCCATGAACGCGTCATGCCGCTCGTTCCACCCGGGCACCTAACCTCACCTCGCGGTGAATTGAAATCGATCGGCGTTGTCATTAGCGCGTCGACGCCATTGCGACATGCTGATGTGGGTCTTGAACCAACCGTGGGGCCGCCTTTCGCGTGGGAGCTTCGCAAGGATGCGCTGAACATCGGCGGGGATCGTTCGGCGGTAGTACCAGGTGTCCGAACCTTTGCGTTTGGGGCCGGGCAGGGCATTCTAGAACCATCGTGGAGCAGCCTCGTGTATCAAAGGCGACCCCGAAGGCGTCGATTTATCAGCATCTCTTTGAAATTTTTGACGTTTCGATGGTGCTGCCGGACAGGATTGAACTGTCGACCTCTCCCTTACCAAGGGAGTGCTCTACCACTGAGCTACGGCAGCGTTGCTGACGGCCCCCGGCGCGCCGAGGAGATTGCGACTATTCTCGCAGCCTGCCGCGACACATATCGTTCCGGGCCGACTCCGGCGGCTTAATAGCCGCCACCGGGTGAGGCGGCAAGCATCACCGGCGGTTTTTGCGCGGAAATGCGGACAGGCGGCTCCGCTGGCGGTCGGTCGCCCGATGGCGCGCGCTGCGCGCTGGCCAGCCCCGTCCTTACCAGGTCCCCCGACGGTCGCAGTCGCGGGCAAATGGACGCTGGCTGCAATCCGGGAGCCCGTAAGTATTTCCGCCTGAGACAGCCGGGGCCTGGGTCCGAGACCGTCCCTGACCTCGTGTCTGCGCCAGGGCGTCGGCCACGGCCAACGCGACCAGCAGTCCGGCAAGAATCAGTCTCAGGGCAGTCCGCATCGATATCTCCTGACCAAAGGCGTCCCGGACGGATATCCGGGGAACCGCGGGCCGGAACCCCGCGCCCCTTGCCACCAATCGGGTTTTCGGCTTTCTCGACCTCATGGAGGAGAACACCGGACCCGCTGAAAAAGACCCGCGCAAGGAACGCCTTGCAAAGGCGCTGCGGGACAACCTGAGGCGCCGCAAGGCGCAGGCGCGGGCCCGGGCCCGCGAGGCGGGCAGCGCGGCGGAAGACCGGAGCGACCAGGTTTCCGGGCGCAAGCGCTAAGGTGCGGGCCAGATTCCGCCCAACCGCAAGTTTATTGCGCTAGACTAAGGGGTCGCGTTCTGTTTGCGGGGGTTCAATGGATCGCATTCGCATCACCGGCGGGAAGCCGCTTCAAGGCACTATCCAGATTTCCGGGGCCAAAAACGCCGCCCTGCCGCTGATGATTGCGAGCCTCCTCACCGAGGACATGCTGATCCTGGAAAACGTCCCGCATCTGGCGGACGTGGTGCAGCTGCAGCGCATCCTCAACAATCACGGCGTCGACGTGATGTTGTCTGGCAAGCGCGCCGGCGACAGCGACCATGCCGGCCAGACCGTCAAGATTTCCGCCGCCAATATCGTCGATACCACTGCGCCTTATGAACTCGTGTCGAAAATGCGGGCGAGCTTCTGGGTGATCGCGCCGCTGCTGGCGCGCATGGGCCAGGCGACCGTATCGCTGCCTGGCGGATGTGCGATCGGCACGCGACCGGTCGATCTGCTGCTGATGGCGCTCGAACGGCTCGGAGCGACGGTCGAGATCGAGGCCGGCTACGCGGTCGCGCGTGCGCCGGCGGGCGGCCTGCGCGGCGGCGAGATCGTGTTCCCGAAAGTCACCGTCGGCGGCACCCATGTCGCGCTGATGGCGGCGTCGCTCGCGAACGGCGCGACGGTGATCGAAAACGCGGCGCAGGAGCCGGAGGTCAAGGACGTCGCGGATTGTCTGGTGAAGATGGGCGCGAAGATTTCCGGCGCGGGCACGTCTCGGATCGAGATCGAGGGGGTTTCGCGGCTCGGCCCGGCGCGCCACAGCGTGCTTCCCGATCGCATCGAGACCGGCACCTATGCAATGGCGGTCGCCATGACCGGCGGCGAGGTTACGCTCGAAGGCGCGCGGCCGGAATTGCTGCAATCCGCGCTCGACATCCTCGGGCAGGTCGGGGCGAATGTGACTGCGACCAATACCGGCGTGCGGGTGGCCCGTAACGGGGCGGGCCTTGAACCGGTCGATGTCACGACCGAGCCATTTCCCGGTTTTCCGACCGACCTGCAGGCGCAATTGATGGCGCTGATGACCAAGGCAAGAGGCACCTCGCGCATCACCGAGACTATTTTCGAGAACCGCTTCATGCATGTGCAGGAACTGGCGCGGCTCGGCGCGCGCATCTCGCTCGACGGACAGGAGGCTACGATCGAGGGCGTCGAACGCCTGCGGGGCGCGCCCGTCATGGCGACCGACCTGCGCGCCTCGGTTTCGCTTGTGATCGCGGCGCTCGCGGCCGAGGGCGAAACCATCGTCAACCGGGTCTATCACCTGGACCGCGGCTTCGAGCGGCTGGAGGAAAAGCTGAACGCCTGCGGGGCTGAGGTCGAGCGGATCAGCGCCTGAAGCCTGAAGCCTGACGCGGGCCATCGGCCAGCCACAATCCTGTCCTGCAGCCCCTTGCGACATAATGTCTGTTTGCCTAACTAGCCTGCAGGGCGAAGTTCGAAATCGTTAACGACCGACCGAAAAGGCCGCGTCATGGACATGCTGAAGCTCATCGCGCTCGATCGCGAGGATCTGGAAATCGTATCCGCGCATCTTCAGGATGCGATTGTGAAGATCGGCGAGGTGCTCTGGCGGCCGGCGGAGAATCGGGTGGTGATCGCGCTCAATCGCTTCGATTGGGAGGCCGCGGTCGGCGAGGTCCCGTCATGGCGTCGGCGGCGGGCAGCCCTGCGGTTCGAGCGCGTTCTGTCCTGCAAGTGCAGAAGCCTCGATTGCTCCGCCAAAGAGCAGGTGCTCAATCTCCTCGCCGTCGAGTTCAACGAGACCGATGCGCCGGGCGGCGTCATAACGCTGTCCTTCTCCGGTGGTGGTGCATTGCGGCTCGAAGTGGAATGCCTGGAAGCCGAAGTGGTTGATCTCGGTCCGGTCTGGCAGGCCGCGCACTGCCCCAATCACAAGACCATCGACGGCGACGTCGCGCAGGCCTGATCCGCACACCGATCCTCATCTCTAACGCACCACGCGCGACAGATCGCGCCTGCGCTTGCCTTTGAGATATCCTTCCCGAACACTGGACGTTGCGCTGCTAGGCGCATGCGCGAAGAAAAACAGTTAGTTTCCGGAGGACGAAGCTCATGCTGAATGCGCGCAGTCTCGGCCGCATCTCTACCGCTTTCGCGATCGTGATTCTGATGTCCGGCCCGGCCCCCGCGCAGGAGCCGCCGCCGGTCATCAAGATCATGGTGGGCTCGGCGTCGGGCGGCGCTCTCGATCCCTATGCGCGCATTGTCGGCGAACATATGAGCAAGACGCTGGGGCGTACGATCATCATCGAGAACAAGCCGGGCGCGAACGGAACCATCGCTGCGCAATATGTCGTCGATCAGCCGGCGGACGGCACATGGCTGTGGGTCGGCACTCAGGCGATGACCGAGATCAATCCGAGTGCGTACAAGAACCTGCGCTGGGGGATCGACGATTTCATCCCGATCGTGAAGGGCGTGGAAGCGCCGCTGCTCTTTGCCGTTCATTCGAGCGTGCCGGCCAAGACGCTCGGCGAATGGGTCGCCTGGGTGAAAGCCAATCCCGGTAAGCTCGGCTATGCCTCGTTCAGTCCGGGCACGCCGTCAGCCTTTCTCGGACATCAGCTCAACAAGCGCTTCGGGCTTGACCTCGCGCATATCGTCTACAAGGGCTCCGGGCCGCAGACGAGGGACATGGTCGCGGGTCATGCGTTGATGGGGTTCATGCAGCTCGGCAACGCCATGCCGCATATCAAGGCCGGCACCATCGTTCCGATCGCGGTCACGAGTGCGAAACGCTCGCGCTTTCTGCCCGATGTGCCGACCTTCGCCGAACTCGGCTACGACGATTTCACTGCGATGGTGTGGTTCGGTCTGCTGACCAAGAAGGATACGCCCGAGCCGATCGTGAAGGCTTACATCGCCGCCGCGGAAAAGGCGCATGCCGATCCCGGTGTCAGGCAGAAATTCGAAATGCAGGGCATGGAAGCGACCGGCACGACGGGTCCGGAGAAGATCACGGCCGACATCAAGACCCAGATCGAGCGCTGGCGGAAGATCATCGAGGAGACGGGATTCCGGGCGGATTGAAGTTGATCGCACTCCCAGCCGCCGTCTTCACCTCTCCCGGTCTGCGGATAGAGGTCGCGAGCGAAGCCAGCGGATGAGGGGCCCTTTGCCGTATCGCACTTGCCTCTCATCGGGCTCGGTCCTTCGGACCACGCCATCCTCTCCCGGTTCACCGGGAGAGGGAAAAGAAAGCGGCGAAAGAAGAGTTCACGCCCGTCCGGTCGGATACGGCACCGTGTCGGTATGCTCGATTTCGAGTTGCACGAGCCGCTCCATCAGCCGCGCCTTGATGGCTGCATGTTCCGGCCGGTCCCACAGATTGTCGTATTCACCGGGATCGGTCGCGAGGTCGTACAACTCACCGAGTCCTGAATCGGACATCACGGTCATGCGATAGCGCTCGTCGACGATCGTATGCCAGCGCGGCATGTGATCGACGTCCTTGTCCGGCATCTGATGTTCGTACTGGACGAAGGCGCAGTCGCGCACGGGCGCTCCGCTCGCGCCCATGGCCGGCAGGAGGCTCTTTCCCTGCATGCCGACATAGGGGGCGATCCGTGCCCGATCGAGCACTGTCGCCGGAATGTCGATAGTCGAGCCGATCGCATTCGTCGCCGCGGCATCGGGCGCCTTGGGGTCGGACCAGATGAACGGCACATGCAGGATGCTTTGATACTGCTCGCAGCCCTTCAGCAGCAGCCGGTGGTCGCCGAGATGATCGCCATGATCGGTGGTGAAGATCAGGACCGTGTTGTCGCGCGCACCGGAGGCCTCGAGCGTGCGCAGCACACGGCCGATGGCGTCGTCGATGCAGGCGATCATGCCGCAGGTCAGGGCCTGTGCTTCCTGCGCTTCGCGCGCCGTCGTCGCAATGGAGCGCATGCCGTGGAGGTTCGCCTTGCCGGCCGCGCGCTCGTCGAGTGCCTCCTGCACATGCGTGGGCGGCGTCCAGTCATTGCGGCGGAAGGCTTCCGGCACCGGGAATTGCTCCGGCTTGTACATATCCCAATATCGTCCGGGCGGGTTGAATGGGTGGTGCGGATCGGGGAACGAGACCGTCAGGAAGAACGGCGCGTCATCCGGCTTGCGCGCCGCAAGATAGGCTTGCGCGCGTTCGGCAAGATAGCTGGTCGAGTAGAGGTGTTCCGGAATCCGGGTCCGATAGGCCTGCGGAACCGCGTAATCATGCGGCGCGCTGTTTTCCGGCCCCAGCAGATTGACTGCCGCTGGGTCTTTAGCCTGCAACCATGCCCGATAGTCGCCGCCAACCGCATCGCCATGTCCCGTAACGACCTCGACATGGCCGTAGCCGTAGAACGGTGTACGGATATGCGCGCCCGGCTCCGTCCAATAGGCCGGCGTTTCCTGGCGATAGCTCGGACCGGTCAGGTCGAGGCGCACGGCCTGTTGCAGGCCGGGGGAGGGTGGTCGATAGCCCTCTGGCGCCGATGCCGGCTGGGAAAGCGCAGGCGTTCCTGTGAAGTTCTGCAGATGGCTTTTTCCGATCAGC
>JBIQKQ010000008.1:0-21682 GCA_044506365.1 Hyphomicrobiales bacterium | reverse complement strand
CATCTCGCAGGAGGTCGACGAATGTCACGCAATCCTGCGACAGGGGAATGCCGTTGGACCGCACGCCGTGGACAGCCGGCATGCGACCCGTCATCAGCGAAGCGCGGTTCGGCATGCAGACCGGGCTTGCGACATAGAATTTCTGGAACCGCGTGCCGCGTGCTGCAATCGAGTCGATGTTGGGCGTGCGCAGGATCGGATGGCCGTAGCAGCCGAGATAATCGGCGCGATGCTGGTCGGTGATGAACAGAACGAAGTTGGGCGCGGCTGTGTCAGTCATCTGGCGTTCAATGAGGCGGCAGGTTCGGGGGGAAAAAGAGGCGGGTGCGGGGCGCGGGACGCGCCATCATACGGTCATGTCGAAAGTGTTTAACGCGGCGTTGGCATTTGCAAGCTAACTTTGTCGCATGCGTCCTGTAGTGTGAACTGGCCGTATACCATGTCGCGCGAAGTCCGTACCAGAGATACCGGCAAGACGATGGTTCTCAAGCTCGCCGCCGCTTTGCATTCGCTACTGCAGGGCCTGAAAGGCCGTAACGCCTATCGTCCGGAGCGTCATTATATGCGCGGACCGGGGCCCAAGGCGCGCGCGGCCACCGCCGGCCAGGAGCGCTCCTGAGCGCGGTCGCTCCTGAGCGCGTCTAAGATCCGGACGCCGCGCCGAAGCGGTGGACCGTGACCGTTTCGCCGATCTCGAACGACATCAGATCCTCGCCCGCGACCAGCGGGCCGTCATAGGTTTCGCGGGTCGCCGTCACCACCTCGTCGATGGACATCGCCGGAACCCGCGGACTGCCCAGCAGCACGAAATGGGTATAGGCCGCGAGTTTCGGGCGGGCCTGTGCGAACACCCGGCCGGCCTCCTGCGGGCTCGTATGGTGTGCCATGATATGCGGGATGCCCGGCTCTTCCAGCAGCGCCGGGCGCACCGCCATCACCTCGTGCACCAGCAGGTCGGCGCCTTTGCCATGGCGAATGACGTTTTCGTTGTAGCGCGTGTCGCTGGAGAAGACGGCCGAGCGGCCGCGATAGTCGAACCGGTATCCGAAGCACGGCTTGATCGCGTCGCCGTGGTCCACCTCGAAGGCGTCGACGCGCAGTCCGTCTTTCTCATAAACGACGCCGTCGCGTTCGAATTCCTCGACCTCCACTGCAATGCCCGAGCGCGGCAGCCTTTCGTCGATGACGCGGATTTCAATATCGGCCGCATAGGCCTGCTCCAGCCCGGACATCAGCCGCCCGGTTCCGGTGGGGCCGATCACGCGGAAGGGGGTCTTGCGTGCACCGGCCCAGACCGGTGCGAGCCACCCGGTGAGCCAGACGTCCGGAACGCCGCTGGTGTGATCCGAGTGGAAGTGCGTGAGCAGCAGCCGGTCGATTGTGCCGACCGGAATTCCAAGTTGCCACAGCCGTGTGGTCGCGCCGCGTCCGGCATCGATCAGCAGTCGCTGCGCGCCGGCCTCGACCAGTGCGCTCGGCCCAAAGCGCTCGGGCGACGGTTGGGGATTACCGGTGCCGAGCAACGTCACCCGGAAATCAGCGCGTCCGGAATGGTCCGCGGTCATGGCTGCAGCTTGAGGCCCGCGTCCTTCACGACCTTGTCCCAGTGGGCCACCTGCGCGCTGAGCAGGGCGCCGTAATCCTCGGGAGAGCCGCCCGCGGGCTCGGCGCCGACCTTTGCAAGAGCGGCGCGCACGTCGGGCTTCTTCAGGGCCTTGTTGATGGCTTGGTTCAGCGTGGCAACGATCGCTTTCGGGGTGCCGGACTTCACGGCAAAGCCGACCCAGTCTTCCACCACCAGGCCGGGAAAGCCGGCTTCGACAATCGTCGGCACGTCTTTCAGCGAAGCAAGCCGCTTCGGTCCCGTGACAGCAAGCGCCCGCAACTTGCCGGATGCGATCAATTCGGTCACCGGCAAGGTGGTGATGAACATGTACTGGTTCGTGCCGTTCAGGAGGTCGGCGATCGCCTGCGGAAACTGATTGTAGGGGACGTGCGTCGCCTTCACCCCGGTTTCGAGCTTGAACATTTCGCCGATCAGGTGCGCCGGCGTGCCGAATCCGCCGGACGAGAAATTCAGCTTGCCGGGATTTGCCTTGAGCAGCGTCACCAGTTCCGAGACGGATTTGGCGGCAACGCCGGGATACACCACGAGCACATTGTACGAGGTCGAAATTTTCGCGACCGGCGACAGGTCCTTGACGACATCAAAGGAGATGTTCGGCAGGAAGGCCGGGGCCGCCGAAATCGGTACGCTCATCGCGAAGATTGAATAGCCGTCTGCGGGCTGCTTCACCACGTCGGCGCCGGCGATCGTCATCACCGCTCCCGGCTTGTTCTCGACAATGACCTTCCAGCCTTCGGCGTTCTGCAATTCGTTTGCGATCACGCGGCTGATGATGTCCGGCGGTGTGCTCGGCGCGGTCGGCACCACAATGCGGATCACCTGCGATGGATAGGATTGGGCGGCCGCCTGTGCGCCACAGCCAGCGGCCAGCGCACCGACGATCAGTCCTGCGCGTGCAAGCACGGTCATGGGTGATCGCAGTCTCATGGTCATCCTCCCTGATGCCATCGTTGACCCTGTTTTGCGACATCTTTCCCGCGCGGCCGGGACAACGAAACGGAAAAAGCACTGCGTTCCGCGCTGCGGAATGCTAGGCTTGCCGGCGCTGCGACATGAAGGCGAGGTGTCGTCCGCAGCAGACTGTCGTGGAGAATTGCGGCGTGAGCGCTTCCGGTACAATTCGCAGTCTGGAGCGCGGCCTGACGGTGCTGCAGGCCTTGCAGGAGAGCCCGATTTCGTCGTTGCACGAACTTTATGAAAGGACCGGCATATCGAAGCCGGCCTTGCTTCGGATACTGCAGACCCTCGAGACATCCGGCTTTGTCGCGCGCCGGCTCGCCGACGGCCGTTACCGGCTCAGTTCGAACCTTACCAACCTTGTGCGCAAGCGCGATCAGCACGAGGCGGTCGCGGAAGCTGCCGCGCCGGTGCTCGACCGTCTGTGCCAGAAGGTGTCATGGCCCTCCGACCTCATGGTGCCGGCTGGCGATCACATGGAGGTGCGCGAGTCGAGCCGGGTGCGGACCCCGTTTTCGATCTATTTCCTGAATCACCGCATGGGCACGCCCGTGAACTGGGTGCTCACCGCGGTCGGTCGCGCCTATCTGGCCTTCTGTCCCGATCGTGAGCGCGAGCGCATTCTCGCGCGACTGCGCAAATCGGAAGCAGCCGAGAATCGCCTTGCACGCGACACGAGGCGATTCGAGCGCATTCTCGCCGACACCCGGCAGAGAGGATACGCGACGCGCGATCCGACCTTCGCCGGCGGCTATTACGGACAGCCGTTTCCCGATGGCCTCGCCGGCATCGCGGTACCGTTGCTCGACCGCGGCCGCGTTCATGGCGTCATCAACATCATCTGGGTGAAGGCCGCGCGCACCGTCGACGACATGGTGCGCGATCATCTCGCCGATCTGCAGAGCGCCGCGGCCGACATCGTCGGATCGCTTCCGAGCCGAAAATCAAGGCAGGACAGATCGCCGGCGGTTCAGAAATCGAGATCGGCGTAATGCGGCGCCGGCGGTAACGCGCCCGACACGTCGGCGAGGATCGGCCGGAACGAGGGCCGCGACTTCATGCGGGCATACCAGTTCTTCGCGTGCTCGCGCTCTGCCCAGGGGACATCGCCAAGATAGTCCACCACGGAAAGATGCGCCGCCGCCGCGAGGTCGGCGAAGGTGAGGCGGTCGCCGGCCAGCCAGTCGCGCTGGCCTGCCAGCCAGTCGACATAGGCAAGGTGATAGCGGACGTTCTTGCGGGCGGCGCGCATCACGTCGGTATCGGGCGGACCGCCGCCCTGCTCGGGTGTCATGAAGCGCTTGTGCAGGCGCTCGTTGACCAGCGGGCCCGAGACCTCGGCTGAAAACTTGTCGGTAAACCAGGCAATCAGACGTCGCACTTCGACACGCTGCTGCGGGTCCGCCCCGATCAGGTTGCGTTCCGTCACCCCGTCCCCGAGTGATCCGTGGAGTTCCGAGAGGAACTCGGCAATCACATACGGGCCAGGGATCGCCGGAAAGCCTTCGGCAATCAGGACCGGCGTCTGCGCGGCCGGGTTGAGAATCAGGAATTCCTCCCGCCGCTCCCAGATCCTCTCCTCCGCGAGGTCGGTCTCGAGGTCGAATTCCGCCAGCGCGAGGCGCGCGAAGCGGGAATGAGGGCAAAAAGGGTGATGGAAAAGGGTCAGCATCCGGGATTTCGAATCATGGAAGGGTGGCGCGGATAATGCGGTAAAAAGCGGCGAAGTGGTGGGTTAACCGAAATTTCATTGCCCGGGCGGCGGGTTCGGTTCACAACAGCGCGACCCGGTCGTCAGGATGCGCGGACTTCGGGCGGGGAGTTCGCGCGTAGGACTTGGGGCGAGGGACCTGAGGCGGGGATACCAGCATGGGCGATCTGATCAAGGCAGGCATCCTCGGCCTGGTCGAGGGACTGACGGAATTCCTGCCCGTGTCCTCGACCGGCCACCTGCTAATGCTACAGCGCTTCCTCGGTTTCTCTGACGACGAGTTCGGAAAGACCTTCGTTGTCCTCATACAGCTCGGGGCGATCCTCGCCATCCTGTCGATCTATTTCGGCAAGCTGTGGCGCATTTTCACCGGGATGTTTTCCGATCCGGGCGCGCGCCGCTTTGTGATCGGAGTGCTGATCGCATTTCTTCCGGCCGCGTTGATCGGCGCTGCGCTCCATTCGGTGATCAAGGCCTATCTGTTCAACGTGTGGGTGGTCTGCTTCACCCTGATCGCCGGCGGCGCCGTGCTGCTGTGGGTGGACGACCTGGAATTCAAGCCGAAATATAAGGACGTTATGCACTTCTCGCTGCCGATGTGTCTGATCATCGGTGTGTGCCAATGCCTCGCCATGATTCCGGGCGTGTCACGGTCCGGCGCGACCATCGTGTCGGCGATGCTGCTCGGCGCCGACAAGCGCTCGGCGGCGGAGTTCTCCTTCTTTCTCGCGATGCCGACCATGGCGGGTGCGTTCACGCTGGACCTGATCAAGAACTACGACCAGATGACGTCGAGCAACATCCTGCTGGTCGGGGTAGGATTTGCCTGTTCGTTCGTCGCCGGGTTTTTCGTGGTCAAGACCTTCCTCGACTATGTCTCGCGCCACGGCTTTGCGCTGTTCGCGTGGTGGCGCGTGATTGTCGGCAGCATCGGGCTCGTGTTGCTCGCGGTCGGTTTCTGACACGCGATCGACCTGCGCCGGGGCCGCTCTGAAAGCTGCGACCACAGCACACGCACTTACTTCGCCGGCGATGCCTTGCGGTCGCCGGCCAGAACCGCGACCGGCAGCCGGTCGAGCAACGGCTGCAAGTCGACCGGGTTTTCGAGCGTTCTGCCGTGGATGAGATCGCGCCACGTCCGGTCTTGCGAAAGATCGACTCGGCCGTTCCAGTCCTGCGGCCAGCTGCGGCCGCCATCGGTCAGCGCTCCGAAATGTCGTCCAGCCAGAACCGATATCCGGCGTCCTTTCAAGGCGCGTGAAAATCCGATGACGTGATCGGCGTGAGCGCCATGCACCATCAGCGGCTCGTATGTCCCGTCCCGGAACAGCGCAGCGTGTTCATTTCGTATCTTCAGGAATGTAAGGGTAGCCGCGAACTTGATGCGGCCGTCCGTCCAGCCTTCGATCAGTCGCGGCCAGTCGGGTTCGACCGAGACTTCTCGCCTGCGCAAGTCGTAGTCCACTGGACGGCGATTATCCGGATCGACCAGAGTGAGGTCGAAAAACTCGGTTCCCTGGAAGAAGTCCGGCACGCCCGGCGAGAACACCTTGAGCGCCAGCTGCGACAGGCTGTTCAAGGCGCCAAGCAGAGCGGTTCGCCGGGCAAATTGCTCAAAATCAGAGATGAACGCGGCGGATCGATTCCTGGAAAGGATCGCGCGCAGAAATGCAATGAGTGCTTCTTCATATTCCGCATCGGGATTTGTCCAGCTCGTCTGCTGCTTTCCCTCGCGCACCGCCTTGATGGCGTATCCTTCCATCCGCTTCACGAAATCGTCGTCCGGCGCCACGAACGGCCATATTCCGATCAGCGTCTGATAGAGCATGTATTCGTGAGCGGCCGAAGGCTGCCGGCCGTTCTTACCGTCGCGGACCAGTGGCGCGTTCATGTCCGCCCAGCGTCGTACCGCGGCGTCCCAGTCCTCGCTGAGTTCGGAGAGCGCGAGGATGCGCATCCGCGCATCTTCGCCGCGCTTGGTATCGTGCGTGGCGGTGGCGATGAGTGCATGGGGCTGCTTCTCAGCCGCTTCCTGTTGCCGGCGGTGATAGATCTGCAGCGAGGCGTCGGGAGCCGCGGGTTCGCCGCCGACCTCGTTCAACGCAAGCAGCCGGTTGTAACGGTAGAAGGTCGTGTCTTCGAGCGATTTGGCCATCAGCGGGCCGGTGAATTGCTGCAGCTTCATCGCGAAATTGCGCGCGCGCGGGCGGCTATAGGATGAGTTGTCGAGAAGGTCGGTCGTGATCGCCTGGTGAAGAAAATCGAAAATCTCGGGGTCGGGTCCGCGCCAGCCGGCGCGCGCGCGCGCGATGACGTCCGCGATCATGGAACGATCCTGCGCGGAAGGCGTGCCCACGGCCGAAATGTAGGTGCGATAGACCGGAAATTCGAGAACATAGGCCTGCAATGCGGCGCGCAGCCGGTCCTGCGTGAAGTCGCGTGTCGCAAAGGATCCGGCGGCGATGCGCGACAGGGCGCGGGTGAGCACCGTGAACTCGCTGGCAAGCATGGTGTCCAGCACGTTGCGCTTGGCTTCCTTGAGGATCTCCTCGAAACGTGAGCGCTCTGCGCTCAGGTCGCGCCAGGTCTGCTCCAGCCGGTCCAGTCCGCGGTCATCCAGCAGAACATGGCTGATATGGTTGAGTCGCTCGTAGCCCGTGGTGCCGGCAACGCCGGTGAAATCCGGCAGCCGCTCGCGGTCACCGAGGATTTTTTCGATCAGGATGTAGAAGTGCTCGCCGCGCGAAGTCGCGCCGGTCCCTCGGATGAGGTCATGGAGGCGGCGTATGTACTGGGCTGGATCGCGCAGGCCATCGATGTGGTCGAGCCGAAGTCCATGCAGCTTGTCCTCCGCAATCAGTCGCGCCACGAGGCCGTGCATCTTCTTGAAGGTTCCGGGATGTTCCGGGCGCAGACCCGCGAGGTCGTTGATGTCGAAGAAGCGCCGGTAATTGATGGCGGAGAAAGCCACGCGCCAATAGGCGAGATGATAGCTCTGCCGCTCGAGCAGTCGATGCAGCAGCAGCCTGTCGGCGTCGTGTTTCGCGCAATAAGCGTGCAGGCCTCGCTCAATGACGTCGGCCGCGCCCTCGATCGCGGCGAGGTCGCGCTTGAAGCCGGGAGCGTCCTCGTAGGACGGCGAATGGGGACCCTGGTGCTTGTGAGCGAGCGTCACCATCGCCTGGCCGGCAGGCAGGTCGTGCGCATTCGCCGCTCCCACAATCGTCCGCAGGATTTCGCCATAGCGTTGCGGATTGATCGGCAGTTTGTGGTCGAAATACCAGGCGGCAAAGCTGCCGGTTACGGCATCGAATTTCAGCGCGATCTCGCCTTCCGCAAGCACGTCGCCATAAGGCCGCCCAAGGATCGGCAGGAGCACGCCCGGTTGGGTGCGATGAGGCAGGCCATACCAGTCGATGTCGAATGACAGCGCATGCGGCGATTTCTGCCCCCATTCGAGGACATCGAGCCACCACAGATTGTCGGAGAAGCCGATCCCCATGTGGTTCGGCACGAAATCGAGAATCAATCCCATGCCCCAATCGACAAGCCCACGAGAAAGGCGTTCGAAAGCCTCCTCGCCGCCGAGCTCGGGATTTAATCGATTGTGGTCGACGATATCATAGCCATGCGTGCTGCCGGCGCGCGCGGCCAGAAACGGCGAGGCATAGAGATGAGAAATGCCGAGTCGCTTGAGATAGGGAACGAGCGCCGCCGCCGCATCGAACCCGAACTGCTTCGTCAACTGGATCCGGTAGGTCGCGACCGGGATTTTGGGAGGCATCAGCGCTCTCCCAGCGCGACGGATACCGACCAGGGCGGCAAGGGGTCCGCCGGATGCTCTCCCCAAAGGGGGGCGCCCATCAATGCGGCAGGTCGCTTCCGCTCGCTGTCCGAAAGATTGGCCAGGATCTGCAGCCGCCGATCGCCGGCGATCCATTGCGCAAGCAGCACGTCGTTTGCGAATTCGGCCGTGCCGCCGGATTTTATCGAGGACAAGAGCGGCACCACATGCGCCCTGCGCGCCTGTAACAGGTCGCGGGTGAGCGACAGCCTTCGCGCGTGCGCGTCCTTTGAGAGCGCGTTCCAGTCAAGACTTGCAAGCTGCCGGGTCGATTGCGCGAGCGGGTCTGGGATATCCTCGCCTGACTCGGCATAGGCTTCCGCGAATTCGGCCTTGCGTCCGTTCCGAACAGCGTCCGCCAGATCGCCTTGGAAGTCGCAGAAGAACGGGAAAGGCTCAGTCGCTCCCCACTCTTCCCCCATGTAGAGAAGCGGGGGTGAAGGCGACAGCAGCAGGATCGTCAGCGCGGCCTCGAGGGCTTGCGGCTTCGCCATTGCGGCAAGCCGTTCTCCCCTGGCGCGATTGCCGATCTGGTCGTGATTCTGCAGGAAGTTGACGAAGGCCGTCGGCGGGAGCGTGCCGCTTCGCTCACCGCGCGGCTTGCCGCAGCGGTGCGGTGAGGGCTCGCCCTGATAGATGAAGCCGTCCGCAAGGCTTCTCGCGATGCGCGCGCCGGGCTTTTCGTAATCCTTGTAGTAGCCCTGTTTCTCGCCCGTGAGCAGGACATGCCAGGCGTGGTGATAGTCGTCGTTCCATTGCGCGCGGTAATGTCCGGCCGGCGGGTCTTCTCGCGGGTCCAGCAGCGTTGCGCAATTGGCGTCGTTTTCCAGCACCAGGTGGATGTGCCGGCCGCTGCGTGCCGCAAGCGTGCCAACAGCGGCGCTGAGATCGTGCAGCAGGTGCGGGCTGCCCGGCGTTGCGATGGCATGCACGGCGTCGAGCCGCAACCCGTCAAAGCGATAATCGCGGAGCCAGTAGACCGCATTTTCGATCGCAAAGGCGCGCACGCGAGGGTGCGTGTAATTGATTGCGCCGCCCCAAGGCGTTTGCTCCTTCGAAAAGAACTGCGGCGTGATGCGGTGCAGATAATTTCCTTCCGGGCCGAAGTGGTTGTAGACCACGTCGAGGAAGACCATCAGCCCGCGCGCATGCGCTGCATCGATGAGGGCTTTCAGGTCCTCGGGCTGGCCATAGGCGCTATCCGGCGCGAACGGTAGTACGCCATCATAGCCCCAGTTCCAGCGTCCCGGAAAATCGGACAAGGGCATGAGTTCGATGGCGGTGATGCCGGTCTCGGCCAGATGGTCGAGCTTCTCGAGCGCGGCCCGGTAAGTGCCCTCGGGCGTGAAGGTGCCGACATGAAGTTCGTAGAAGACCGCATCCTCCCAGCGCCGGCCGGTCCAGTCCGCAACCTTCCAATCGTAGGTCTGGTCGATCACCTCGCTTGCGCCATGCACGTCCTCGGGCTGAAAGCGCGAAGCCGGGTCCGGGATGGCAAGCTCGCGGTCGATCCGAAATTGATAGCGGGTGCCGGCTCGCGCACCCGGCACGAACAGCCGGTAACATTCGCCCTCCCGCTCCATCGGCATCGCGGTATCGAGCAGGAGGTCGACCTGCTTCGCCGCCGGCGCCCAGAGCCGGAAGGTGACGCCGTTCTCATGCAAAGCCGGACCGAATAGCTCGCTCATGGTTCGCCCGCATAGACAAGAACGCTCAGGCCGGGCGCCTTTGCCTTTTCTTCCGTTTCTTTCCGGGCAAAGGCAGAACCCTCGCTGGTGTCGAGCACGGCTTGCCAGCTCGCCACGTTCGGCCATTCCGGAAAGGTGAATTCGATTTCCTGCTGTGCGGCATTCAAGACAATGTAGAGTGGCTTGCTCCCGTCGATGCCTGCGAGGACGTAGGAGAGGAAGCGGCCTTCGGGAAAATTCCAGTCTGCTTCGGACATCTCGGTGGCGGACGGGGTTAGCCACTTGATGTCGTGTGTGCCGTCTTTGCGTTGACCCACCAGCCAACGATGCGGCTGCAACTGTGGAAACTGATCGCGAAGCTCCTTGAGCGTCGCGATCAGATCGGTGAGATCGTCGTCGGAGCCGAGCTTCGACCAGTCCACCCATCCGGTCTCGTTGTCCTGGCAATAGGTGTTGTTGTTCCCCGTTTGACTGTTGGCTACTTCGTCGCCTGCGAGCATTAGCGGCACGCCCTGCGCCAGCATGAGGCAGGCGAGCTGATTTCGGCGCACCTGCCGCCGCAGGGCATTGATGCCCGCATCCTCCGTCGGGCCTTCGACGCCGAAATTGATGCTGATATTATCGTCGGAGCCGTCGCGGTTGTCTTCGCCGTTGGCTTCGTTGTGTTTCTGCTCGTAGCTGACGAGGTCTGCCAGCGTGAAACCGTCATGCACCGTGACGTGGTTGATGCTGCTTCGCGGACCACGGCCGTTGTGCTGATATTGCGGCGCGGAGCCGGTCATGGCGCGCGCGACTTCGCCAAGCAGGCTGCCGCCGCCCCGCCAGTAGCGACGCAGGGTATTACGATAGACGTCGTTCCATTCCGACCAGCCGGTCGGAAACCCGCCAACCTGATAGCCGCCCAATCCGATGTCCCAGGGCTCGGCGATCAGTTTCACGTTGGCCAGCACCGGATCCTGACGCACAGCGGCAAAGAACGACGCGTTGGCGTCAAAGGCGGGCTTGCGTCCGAGTGTGCTGGCAAGATCGAAGCGGAAGCCGTCGACGTGATAGATCTCGACCCAGCGGCGAAGCGAATCCATCACCATCTGCAAAACGCGGGGATGCGCGAGCTTCAGCGAATTCCCGGTGCCGGTGAAGTCGTCGTAATAGCGCGCATTGTCAGGAAGGAGCCAGTAGTAGGACGCGTTGTCGAGACCGCGGTAGCAAAGCGTCGGCCCGAGATGGTTTCCTTCGCAGGTGTGATTGTACACCACGTCAAGGATGACCTCGATGCCTACATCGTGCAGCGCCGCGACCGTGGCCCGGAAGGCGTTGATCGCGTTGCCGGAAGCGTAGCGCTTTTCTGGCGTGAAGAAGCTGAGCGTATTATAGCCCCAGTAATTCCGCAGGCCCTTGTCGAGCAGATGCCGGTCATCGAGAAAGGCATGGATCGGCAGCAGTTCGATCGCGGTGACGCCGAGGCGCTGCAGGTGCTTGATCATCACGGGAGAGGACAAGGCGCCGTACGTGCCGCGCAGCCCGTCGGCGATGCCAGGGAATTTCTGCGTCAGCCCCTTCACATGGGCTTCGTAGATGAAGGTGTATTCCCACGGCGTGCGGGGCTGCGAGCCGGCTCCCCAGCTATGCGCGTCGTCCACGACGACGGATTTGTACATATAACGGGCGCTGTCACGTTTATCGAAGGTGAGGTCCTCGTGCTTGGCGCCGGTCCGGTAGCCGAAATGCGCGTCGTTCCAGACAAAGTGACCGCCGAGATCCTTACCGTAGGGATCGATCAGAAGCTTGTTCGGATTGAACCGGTGACCGGCCTCGGGAGCGTAAGGCCCGTGAACCCGGTAACCATAGAGCTGTCCCGGACCCACATCGGGAAAATAGCCGTGCCAGACGTCGTCGCTTAGCTCGGGCAGGGCCAGTCGCCGGGTTTCATGCTTTCCGGCACTGTCGAACAGGCAAAGTTCGACCTTTCCCGCATTGGCGGAAAAGAGCGCGAAGTTGGTGCCTCTTCCGTCGAACGTCGCCCCCAGCGGATGGGGCGAGCCTCCCGAGGGCTTCTCCTTAGACCTCAGGAATGAGAAAGACGGCAGCAAGGGGTGGGACGACAAGGTTCAACTCCGGAATGCCACGCGTCACAACGGCGGTAACCTCCCCCCCGTTCCCAACGTCGCTGCCGCCGTAGATGGCGGCGTCGGAATTCAGCACTTCCCGCCACCGCCCCGCGAACGGCACCGGCACCCGGTAGCTTCGCAGCACCTGCGGCGTGAAATTGACGACGACCACGCAGCGGTCCTGTTCTCGAGTTCCCTTGCGTTGCCAGGCGAAAATGCTGTTGTCGGCGTCGTGCATCACCAGCCATTCGAAGCCGTCGCTGGAACAATCGCGCTGATACAGCGCGGGCAAGGTCCGATACAGGCGGTTGAGGTCGCGGAGCAGCCTTTGCACGCCGGCGTGGTGGGGCTGATCGAGCAGGTGCCACGGCAGGCTGACATCGTGGTTCCACTCCGTGTCTTGCGCAAACTCGCTGCCCATGAACAGGAGCTTCTTGCCGGGATGGCCGTACATGAAGGCGTAATAGGCGCGCAGGTTGGCAAAGCGTTGCCATTCATCCCCCGGCATGCGCCCCAGGATCGAGCGTTTGCCGTGCACGACCTCGTCATGCGAGAGAGGCAGGATGAAATTTTCGGAAAAGGCGTAATGCAGGCCAAACAGGATCTGGCCGTGGTGGAAGCGGCGGTGGACCGGGTCCTTTGAAATGTAGTCCAACGTGTCGTGCATCCACCCCATATTCCATTTGTAGCCGAAGCCCAGCCCGCCCCATTCCACCGGCCGTGACACCTGCGGCCATGCGGTGGACTCTTCCGCGGCCGTGGTGGCGTTGGGAAAGCGCCCGAAGACTTCCTTGTTGACGCCGCGCAGGAAGTCGATGGCTTCGAGATTTTCCCGGCCGCCATGCTTGTTTGGAATCCAGCCGCCCTGCGGCCGGCTGTAATCGAGATAGAGCATGGATGCGACCGCGTCGACGCGCAGCCCGTCGATGCCGTAGCGGTCGAGCCAGAACAGCGCGTTGGCCAGCAGGAAATTGGCGACTTCGGTGCGCCCGTAATTGTAGATCAGGGTGTCCCAGTCGAGATGACGTCCCTGCATGGGATTGGCATGCTCGTAGAGCGCGGTGCCATCGAAGCGGGCAAGCCCATGCGGGTCATCCGGAAAATGGCCGGGAACCCAGTCGAGAAGAACGCCGATGCCGCGGGCGTGGAAGGCCTCGATGAGCGATATGAAGTCGGCAGGAGATCCGAACCGGCTGGTGGGCGCGAACAGTCCGGTCGGCTGATAGCCCCAGGAGCCGTCGAACGGGTGTTCGGCAATCGGCAGCAGTTCGACATGCGTGAAGCCCATGTCGGCGACATAGGCCGGAAGCGTTTCCGCCAGCTCGCGATAGCTCAGCCAACGGTTTCCTTCTTCCGGCTTGCGGCGCCAAGAGCCGAGATGCACCTCGTAGATCGAGATCGGAGCCTCGATCGCGTTGATGCCCGCCGGCGCCGGAGATGGCCGCACCTGCGCATCCAGATCGAATACGAGCGAGGCGGTCGAGGGCCGCACCTCTGCGGCGAAGGCCACGGGATCGGACTTCAGCGGCAGCAATGCCCCGTCGCGCGATATGATCTCATATTTGTACCGATCGCCAGGATGCGGGCCGGGGATGAAGATCTCCCAATAGCCGTTGCCGCGCACCCGCATGGCATGGCGCCGCCCATCCCAGCCGTTGAAATCGCCAACCACGCTGACCCGTTGTGCGTTCGGCGCAAAGACAACAAACCCGACACCCGACACGCCATCGATCATGCGCGGATGGGCGCCAAGCTTGTCGTAGAGCTGCAGATGCCTGCCTTCGCCGAGAAGGTGAAGGTCAAAGTCCGAAAGCAACGGCGGAAACCGATAGGGGTCTTCGAGTTCCACTTCGTGATCGCCGAACCGGGCCCTGAGGCGGTACCGTCCGTTGGTGATCTCGCCGGTGAACAGGCCACCTGGATCGACCTGCGTCAGCTCATGCTCGCGACCGCCTGCCTCAACAGCGGTCACGCGATCCGCCTGCGGGAGCAGGACGCGGAGTACGGTCTGACCCTGCACCTTGTGCGGGCCGAGAAAACTGAACGGGTCCGAGTGCCGCCCGGACAGCACGGCGATGGCTTGATCGGAAAGGGTCATGTCGGAATGGCTCCGCGCTGTTGCAGGATGCGAAGCGTGGCTTCCAGCGGTATGGACACCCAGTCCGGCCGGTTCGAGAGTTCATATTCAATTTCATAGAAGGCCTTCTCGAGCAGGAAAAAATCGAGGAGGTCGCTCGCTTGCTTGATGTCTTGCGGCCACAGTCGCTCGTTCGTCAGGGCGGAGCGATAGGCGTCGAGGAACGCCTCGATCAGCAGGGCTGACCACTTGCTCGCCAGTTCGGCGAGGCGCTCATGCTCGTCCGGTATGAGGTCGCTAAGGCGCCGCAGCGCCGCGCTCGTGGCATAGTCGATCGACCGGCAGACGCCGGCGACATCGCGTGCCACCGGCGCCTTGCGCCGCCGCTCTTCAAGCGTGCGGCGAGGTTCGCCCTCGAAGTCCAGCAGAAAGGCATCGTCCTTCACGATCAGCACCTGACCAAGATGAAAGTCGCCGTGATGGCGGATCTTCATGGCTTGTGGCGGCGACCCGTCGCGAACGCGATTGATGTTGGCGAGAATATCGCCACGATGCATAAGAATCCGCGAAGCGACTGAATCCGGCTGAACTAGGTTGCCACCCTGGCGCTCCAGCAGGACGAAGACCTGCTGGGCGCGGGTGGCGAGGGCGCTGACCCAGCGCTCCATATCGTCGGCGGTGATCGGCTCGGGAGCAAATGCCGGGATGTCCGGCCTGCTGGCGAGCTTGAGATGGCATTCGGCCGTCCTCAGACCGATCTGCGCGACGCGGTTAGCCAACGCGGCATATTCCGGCGTCTCGGTGCCTTCCACCTTTGTCAACATGCGTTGTTCGTCGAGAAGGCGATCCAGCGACTGGCTGAGCACCGTCCACGCATCGCCCTGGTTCTCGACATAGCGGTGGATTACCGCGAGTGCACTACTGCCGTCGGCTTCCTGCAACTCAAGAGAACCGAGCAGCGCGGGCGCATTTGCGAACGGGGCGTCCTCGACGAGGAACCGCCCGATCTCGATTTCGGGATGAGCGCCGGAGGCGATCTTCCGCAGAACCTTCACCACATAGTGCCGGCCGGCGATCATGCTGGTGTTCGACTGCTCCACGCCGACCGGGTTGACTTCGTGGATGGCGGAAAGCTCGTCGAACGCGGAGGTCTTGCGGAAACACAGTTGATGATCGGCATCTCCGATCGTCTCGTCGGCGAAAATCTTGGCTGTCAGAGCGGAGATGAAGCCCGGCTCAAGTGTTGCGTCAAGGAGTGCTCCCTCGCGCGCGTGCCGTCGCACTGCGGCAATGACCCGGCCTGGACCGCTGTCGAAATCCACATACCGCGACCATTGCACCGTGTACGGCAGGTGATAGCGGCTATCGCCATCCTCGTGCGTGGCACGAACGATCCCGAGAAGGAATTGCTCGCCCCCGTGGTCGAGCGCAAATGTTGCCGGAATGCTGATGTCGAGCCGCCGAGCCGTCTTCTCGCCGAACCAGCGCCGCTCCATCAGAAAGGAGGGCAAGACGTCCAGTTCAAGGACCCGCTTGTTGCGGCCGGAGACGACGGATTGGAGATTGTGGCCGGCAACGAGGGTGGTCACCTCTCGCGGCAGCACCAGTTCCTGCGGCTCCGGATCTTCCGCGAGCAAATGGAACCAGAAGAAGCCGTAGGGCGGCAGTGTCACAAGATAGGATAGTTCTCCGATCCGCGGAAAGCGCGTCCGGCCGAGCATCTCCTGCGGGATGCGTCCTTTCCAGTTGCTCAGGTCGAGTTCAACCGCCTGCGCCGAGCGGGACAGGTTGGCTACGCAGAGAATGGCGTCCTCGCCAAGCTGACGCACATAGGCGAGCACGCTGCGGTTTGCGGGACGGATGATCGTCAAATTGCCGCGCCCGAAAACCTTGGACGATTTGCGCACGCTGATCAGCCTCTTGGTCCAGCTCAGAAGCGAGGATAGCGAGCGCGCCTGCGCCTCGACATTGACGGAGGCGAAGCCGTAAACCGGATCCATGATGCAGGGCAGGTAGAGACGGGCCGGGTCCGCCTTGGAGAAACCGCCGTTGCGGTCAGGCGTCCACTGCATGGGCGTTCGTACGCCGTTGCGATCGCCAAGATAGATGTTGTCGCCCATACCGATCTCGTCGCCGTAATAGATGATCGGCGTTCCCGGCATCGACATCAGGATCGAATTCATCAGTTCGATCTTGCGCCGATCGTTGTCCATCAGCGGCGCAAGGCGGCGCCGAATGCCCAGATTGATGCGGGCTCTTGGATCGGCGGCATAGGTGCTCCACAAATAGTCGCGTTCCGAATCCGTGACCATTTCCAGAGTGAGCTCATCGTGATTGCGTAAGAACATCGCCCATTGGCAGTTTTGCGGAATATCGGGCGTCTGGCGCATGATGTCGGTGACGGGAAATCGATCCTCCTGTGCGATCGCCATGTAAATGCGCGGCATCAGCGGGAAGTGATAAGCCATGTGGCACTCGTCACCGTCGCCGAAATATTGTTGCACGTCCTCCGGCCACATATTGGCTTCGGCCAACAGCACCTTCCCGGGCGCGTAAGCGTCAAGCTCGGCGCGAAGCTGGCGGATGATGGCGTGGGTCTCGGGCAAATTCTCGTTGGTCGTCCCGTCCCGCTCGATGAGGTAGGGCACCGCGTCTAGCCGAAAGCCGTCAACCCCTGTATCGAGCCATCGCTTCATGACCTGGACAATGGCCTTGACCACCCGGGGATTGTCGAAATTCAGATCCGGCTGGTGCGAGAAGAAACGGTGCCAGTAATAAGCCCCGGCTTCTTCGTCGTAGCTCCAGTTCGATTTCTCCGTGTCAGTGAAGATGATCCGCGTTCCGAGATACTTCTGATCGGTATCGCTCCAGACATACCACCCGCGCGCGCTCGATCCTTTCGGACTTCTCTTGGCGCGCTTGAACCAGGGATGCTGGTCGGAGGTGTGATTGACCACCAATTCGGTGATCACGCGCAGGTCGCGGGCCTTGGCTTCCTGTACGAAACGGCGGAAATCCCGCATCGTTCCGAAGGCTTTGTTGATGTCGCCGTAGTCGGCAATGTCGTATCCGTCGTCGCGTCCGGGACTTGGATAGAACGGTTGCAGCCAAAGCGCGGTGACGCCGAGCTCCTTCAGATAATCGAGGCGCTGCGTTAGCCCGACGAAATCGCCGATGCCGTCATTGTTGCTGTCGCAAAATGCCTTGACGTGAAGCTGATAGATGATCGCGTCCTTGAACCAAAGACCGTCATCCTCCTGAGCCGGCGCGGTGTTGAAGCTGGGTACGACGTTCATTGCTCAAGCCAGACATCGAAACAGGAGAGCAGGCTCTTGCGCCGGATCGATCCACAGCCGCAGGCCGCCCCATTCCAGCATCCGGCGCTCGCCGGTCACGAGGTTTTCGACTGCCCGGACCGGTTCGCCGGTTCCGGTTCGAGCGTCGCCGAAATGCAACCAGAATTCGCGTGCGTTCGGTGACAGCGCGATCGCGCCGGCGACGGTGTTCGAGCCTTCCACCGAGGTCTTGATGAAGCCGATCAGATGATCGTCCTGAATATCGAGGAAGCGCAGGTTCGACGTCTGCAGCAGCGCGGCGTTGGCGCGCCGGATCCGGTTTAGCTGGCCAAGATAGGCCGAGATGTTGCCCGGCTGCTTCCAGTCCCGCGTCTTGATCTCGTATTTTTCCGAATTCAGATATTCTTCCTTGCCGGGTATGGCGTCGTGCTCCAGCAACTCGAACCCGTTATAGATGCCGTAGTTGGATGAAAGCGTCGCCGCCAGCGTTGCGCGAGCCTTGAACAGCCACCGTTCGCCACTCTGCAACTGAAATGGAAGGATGTCGGGCGTGGTGACGAAGAAGTTCGGCCGGTAGTAGTCGCGTTCCGGATGAGCCGTAAGTTCGCTTAGATAGGCTTGCAGTTCGGCCTTGGCCGTGCGCCAGGTAAAATAGGTATAGGACTGTGAGAAGCCGAGCTTGGCCAGCGCCTTCATGAGCTTGGGCCGGGTGAAGGCCTCGGAGAGGAAAATCACATTGCTGTTGCGCTGGTGGACCTCCTCGATCGCCCATTCCCAGAACGGCAGCGGCTTGGTGTGCGGATTGTCGATGCGGAAAATCTCGACACCCTGCTTGACCCAGAACAACAGCACATCCCGCAGCGCCGCCCAGAGCGCACTGCGGTGCTCCGATGAAAAGTCCGGGTTGACGATATCCTCGTATTTCTTCGGCGGATTCTCGGCATATTGAATCGTACCGTCCGGACGCTTCCTGAACCATTCGGGATGCTGCTTCAGCCACGGATGATCCGGGGAGCACTGCACGGCGATATCGAGGGCGATTTCCATGCCGTGATCGCGGCAGGCCTGTACCAGGCGGCGGAAATCCTCGATCGTACCGAGTTCGGGATGCACGGCGTCGTGGCCACCGCTTTCATTCCCGATTGCATAGAAGCTGCCGGGATCGCCGGGTTCGGCCTTGAGCGAATTGTTCTTTCCTTTGCGATGAGTGCGCCCGATTGGATGGATGGGCGTGAGATAGAGGACGTCGAATCCCAGTGCCGCAATGTCGGGAACACGCGCAATGCAATCGTCGAACGTGCCATGTTGTCCTGGAACCGTGCTCTGGCTGCGCGGCACCATTTCATACCAGGCGCCGGCGCGAGCGCGCGGTCGCTCGATCATCAAGGCGATCGTTGCGCTTCGGCTCAGGTCCGGCCGCACCTTGCTCCGTGACATCGCCTCGACAAGACGCGGATCGGTGAGCGCATCGCCGCGGCCTCTCTTGAATTGCGCGAGCGCGCTTTCGGCGACCTCGCGGTCCGTCCCGCCCGGCATCAATTGCCTGACGATCTCTGCACCTTCGATTGCATCGACACCGACATCCTGTCCGGCGTCCTGCTTGAGCAGAAAGCTCTTTCGCCACGAGGCGAAGCGATCCGACCAGGCTTCGATCTCGAAACGGTAACGACCGGTTTCGGCCGGCGTGAAGCTGCCATGCCAGCGATCGTTGCTGTGAAGCGCCATGGGCACCGCTTGCCAGTCGCGGGTGCCGTCCCGCCGCCAGCGAAGCGCCGCAGCAATCATCTCGTGACCATCGGCAATGATGTCAGCCCAGACTTCGATCGGCTCGCCAACGATCCTTTTCACCGGATAGCGGCCGCCATCAATGGAAGGGTAGATGTCCTCGAAGCGGAAACGCGGGGCCGTCGCATCGCGCTGTGCCCCCTCGGCCGCTGGGACGCAAAAATCGGCGCGCATGCCGGAAAGATCGCCCATTGTTCACCCGATTGGTTGAGAACGAGCGAATAAGTTCGTTGTTCCGGCTATGTGCGAAACATCCGGCAGGTCATGGCGTTGAGGCCGACGTCAATGTCAGAGGCGTCACGGTAGAGTAAAAATGACGGACAGCGCTGCAGCCCGATTTTGGGGGGTGGAAGAGGGCTACCATGATATTTTCGGAAAGTGGCATGAGACAGACCTCGCGACTTTGTCGAGTTTGATCGACGCGGTGTCCGCCGGACGGGCCGAGCCATCGGCGCCGCCGCGTCCCGAGCATATGCAGGCGTTCCAGGGCGATGGCTCGCGTCGCTGGGGCCTCGCCGTTCAGCTCTACGCGGTGCGGTCTGCCAGCAATTGGGGCATCGGCGACTTTTCTGACCTGCTCACCATTCTGGACGTGGCCGCCTGGAGCGGAGCGGACGCCGTGGGAATAAATCCGTTGCACGCCCTTTTTCTGGACAGGCCGGAAAATGCCAGTCCCTACGCGCCGAACAGCCGGCTCTTCATCAACCCGCTCTACATCGATGTGACCGCGATCCCGGAATTTTATTCCGCTGGCGAACCCGTTCCTGCCGACCGGATCGAAGAGTTGCGGGCTTCGAGTCTCATTGATTATGCGGGAGTGGCCGCCCTGAAAGAGCGCATGCTGCGCGTCGCCTATTACGGGTTCTACGAAGGAGGCGACGCCGGGCGAAAAGCCGCGTTCGCGGCTTTCAGGACCGAGCAAGGCGAGAAGCTGAAGCGCTTCTCCTGCTTCGAGGCGCTGCGGAGGCGCTTCCGCCAAGTTTCATGGCGAGACTGGCCGGAGCCTTGGCGCTCCGCCGATCCGCAAGCGCTTGCGGAACTGCGCGCGAGCGAGGATCGGGAATGCGGTTTCCATGAATTTTTGCAATGGACGGCGTATCAGCAGCTTGCCGCGTGCAAGCTGCGGGCGCGCGAACGCGGCATGGATATCGGGCTCTATCTGGATCTGGCAGTGGGTGTTGATGCGGGCGGCGCGGATTCCTGGAGCAATCAGCGTGCGGTCCTGAGCAGTTATTCGGTCGGTGCGCCGCCGGATGAATTCAATCCCGGCGGTCAGGACTGGGGATTGGCGCCGTTCAATCCGCATGTGCTCGCGGACAATGACTTTGCGGTGTTTCGCGAACTGCTCGGCGCGACTATGCGTCACGCGGGCGCGGTTCGGCTTGATCATGTGCTCGGCCTGATGCGTCTGTTCCTGGTGCCTCACGGCGCCCATCCGTCACAGGGCGCCTATATTCGCTTTCCCTTCGAGAGGCTGCTGCGCGTCATTGCCGAAGAGAGTCATCGCTACCGCTGCGTCTTCATTGGCGAGGACCTCGGTACCGTGCCCGAAGGTTTCCGCGAGACGGCGGCACGCTGGGGCGTATGGAGCTATCGTGTGATGATGTTTGAGCGCGGCGCTCAAGGCGAGTTCAAGCCGCCGCAGGATTACCCCGCCCAGGCGCTTGCCACTTTCACGACCCACGATCTGTCCACCTTCCGTGGTTGGACAAGTGGTGAGGACCTCAACATCAAGCGCGCGATCGGGATCAATCCGGGCGAAAACGAGGCGTCGAGGCAGCGCGCGCGCGATGCTCTGAAGCGCGCCCTCGATCGCCTCGATCCCGCGCTCTCACCGGAGGATTTTTCGGCCATCGCCTTTTATCTTGCCACTACGCCGGCGCGGCTCGTCATGGTCGGCGCTGAGGATATGTTCGATATGGTGGAGCAGGTGAACGTCCCCGGCACCACGGATCAGCATCCGAACTGGCGGCGCAAATTGCCGGTTGCGGTAGAGAAATGGGCCGCCGGCGAGACATGGAGAAACGTCAGCGCCGCTTTCGAGCGCGCCGGCCGCAATAAGCCACGCGGTCCGGCGACACCGGAATGACCCATTCATCCGCGCTGCGACGGGGCTCACGTCCGGTACATCGAGCCGTGCGTGCTGGTCGATTCGATACGGTGGGGAAAAAAACCTTGCCCTGCTCAGTTGAAGCAGCGGGCGCGTGCCGGTTAGGCGAATCTGCCCGTATTGAACTGCCCGGTGCGGCGGAAGCGCCACAGATAACTCGGCACAATCGCCTCGTAGGACGCCGGCGTTATACCAAGTCCCTGGAGCGTCCGGTGCTCGCGCATGGCATGTTCGGACACCACATTGTCGCTGCGCAGCAATTCGACCTGATCCGGCGTCAGTGGCGGATTGGGCAGAAATTGAAGGAACCACGCCTGCATCTTGGCAAGCCCGAACGGGACGGGCACGAGCAGCCGCGGGCGTTCGGTGACCTCAAGGATATATTCCATGATCTCGCGCATGGAGCGCGGCTCGGGTCCGCCGAACTCGTAGGTGTTTCCGGCGCCCGTCCCTGACTCGACGAGATGGGCGATCGCCTC
>JBIQKQ010000162.1:0-7313 GCA_044506365.1 Hyphomicrobiales bacterium | reverse complement strand
GGCGGCGACGTGTCCTTCGCGCTGTTCCATCGCGAGGCGGACCCGGAGCAGCGGGCGATGCTTGCGCGCTACGGCGGCGTCTCCGACGCCGCAACCTTGCGGGCCATGGCGCGCACCGCGGACAATCGCCAGGCGCTGGTCGAGGTCAAGGCGGTCGATGGTGCTTATCCGCTCTACGGCACGGCGCTGCTCGAGCCGGCCATGCCGTTGCCCGATGCGCTCGCCGCGCGCGACGGCGTGTTCGGCGCCGCGGTCGACATCGCGCTGTTGACACGGCTCGACCTGAAGGTTGGCGACCGGATCCATGTCGGTAGCGCGCCGATTGAAATCCGCAGCGTGCTGCGCAGTGAGCCTGACAAGCTGGCCGGCGGCATCGGCTTCGGTCCGCGGCTTCTTGTCAGCATCGATGCACTGCGCGCCACCGGCCTGATTCAGCCCGGAAGCCTGGTGCGGTGGCACTACCGCGTGGCATTGCCCGGCAATGATGCGAGCGACACCGCGGTGAAGGCGCTGATCGCCGATGCGGAGAGCACGTTTCCCGATGCCGGCTGGGAAATCCGTTCGCGCGACAATGCCTCGCCGGCACTCGAACGCAACATCGAGCGCTTCACCCAGTTCCTCACGCTGGTCGGCCTGACCGCGCTTCTGGTCGGCGGCGTGGGCGTCGCGAATGCCGTGCGCAGCCACCTCGAACGCCGCCGGGACACCATCGCCACGATGAAATCGCTCGGCGCGACCGGCGGCCGCGTGTTTGCGATCTATCTGGTCCAGGTGATGGCGATTGCCGCCATCGGCACCGCTGCGGGACTTGTGGTCGGCGCCGCGCTGCCGTTCGTCATTGCCTGGGGATTTGGCACCGTGTTGCCGCTGCCGGTCGAGCCGGCGCTGCAATGGACGCAGCTCGCGCTCGCTGCCATGTTCGGCCTGCTGACGGCGCTCGCTTTCGCCCTGTGGCCGCTCGGCCGCGCACACGACATCCCGGTCTCGGCGCTGTTTCGCGACGCGGTCAGCGGACGATGGCGGCTGCCGCGCCGGTCCTATCTCATTGCCGCCGCCGCGGTGACGCTCGCGCTTGCCGCGCTCTCGATCCTGCTCGCCTATGACAAGCGGATTGCAACCGTCTTCGTCGCCGCGTCGGCCGTGACGTTTCTGCTCTTGTATCTGATAGCGCTGCTGATCATGCGCGTCGCGGCGCGATTGCCGCGGTCGAAAATCACCGCGCTGCGGCTTGCGGTGTCCAACATCCACCGTCCGGGTGCGCTCACGCCTTCGGTCGTGCTGTCATTGGGTCTCGGGCTCGCGGTGCTGGTCATTGTCGTGCAGATCGACGGCAATCTGCGCCGGCAATTCCAGGAGGCGCTGCCGGAACGCTCGCCGGCCTTCTTCTTCGTCGACATCCAGAACGGCGAAGCGTCGCGCTTCGACGCCTTCATCCGCAAGACCGCGCCGGGCGCCGCGCTCGAGCGCCAACCGATGCTGCGCGGGCGTATCGTCGCCGCGAACGGGACCAAGGCGGAAGAGTTGAAGCCGACCCCGCAAGCCGCCTGGGCGCTGCAGAGCGACCGCGGCATCACCTATTCCGCTGCCATCCCGCCGGGTTCGCGGCTGGTCGAAGGCGAATGGTGGCCGGCCGATTATCAGGGACCGCCGCTGCTCTCGATGGAAAAGCGAATTGCCGATGGCCTCGGCCTGAAAGTCGGGGACACGCTCACCGTCAACGTTCTCGGCCGCAACATCACGGCGCGCATCGCCAATCTGCGCGTCGTGGACTGGCAAAGCCTCGGCATCAATTTCGTGCTGGTCTATTCGCCGAACGCGTTTCGCGGCGCCCCGCACACCCATATCGCGACCCTGACATTCGCCGCCGATACGACCGCGCAGCAGGACGCCGCGATCCTGCGCGACATGGCGACAGCCTTCCCGCAGGTCACCACCGTGCGGGTCAAGGATGCCATCCAGGCGGTCGGTTCGGTGGTCGGCAATCTCGTTCTCGGCATTCGCGGCGCCAGCCTGATCACCCTGATTGCGGCGGCCCTGGTGCTGGCGGGGGCGCTCGCGGCCAGCCACCACAACCGGGTCTATGACGCCGTCATTCTCAAGACCCTCGGCGCCACCCGCGGCCGTCTGATTTCCGCCTATGCGCTGGAATACACCCTGCTCGGCCTTGCGACCGGGCTGTTCGGCGTGCTGGCGGGATCGGTCGCTGCCTGGTTCGTGGTCACTAAAATCATGAACCTGCCGTTCGTCTGGCTGCCCGTTCCGGCGCTGGCCGCGGCTGCCGGGGCGCTTGCGGTCACGGTCGTTTTCGGGCTGACCGGAACTTTCACGGCGCTGGGCCAAAAGCCGGCTTCGGTATTGCGCAACCTATAGAATTTGCGACATCTCGCCGCGTCGCCTGATCGAAACTGCGACGTTGGCGACAGAGTATTTTTACCGCAATCCCCTGTATCATTATGAAAGCTTCGCCATATCAGCGTGGACTCGCGCGACAGGCGATGAGGTTTGGGCGACAACATTAGGGAGTTCGATGATGTCGGACTTTAATCGGAACGCGGCTGCATATGACAGAGCGGCAGGGCGTGCAGCACCCGCGGTCATCGACCAGGGTCTGCGTTCCTACATGCTGCACATCTACAATTACATGGTGCTTGGCCTTGCCATCACCGGCTTCGCCGCGCTCGGCGTTTACATGCTGTCGGTGACCGGCGATGCCGCGGCTGCCGCCAAGATAATGCGTAACGGCGTCGAAGTACCGGCGGCGATTCGCGGCGGGCTATTCCTGACGCCGATCGGCTACACCATTTTCGTCAGCCCGCTGAAATGGGCGGTCATCCTGTCGCCGCTGGCGCTGGTCTTCCTGCTCAGCTTCGGCATGGAGCGCATGCGCCCGGCCACCGCGCAAATGCTGTTCTGGGTCTTCGCGGCTCTGATGGGCATCTCGCTCGGCTCGATCTTCATGGTCTATACCCAGACCTCGATCACCCGGGTGTTCTTCATCACCGCCGCGACCTTCGGCGCGCTGAGCCTGTGGGGCTACACCACGCAGCGGGACATTTCCGGCTGGGGCTCGTTCCTGTTCATGGGCCTGATCGGCGTGATCCTCGCCGCATTGGTCAACCTGTTCTGGCCGAACGGCATGCTGCAGTTCGTGATCTCGGTCGTCGGCGTCCTGGTGTTTGCCGGCCTGACCGCCTACGACACGCAGCGCCTGAAGAACGAGTATGTCTACGGCCAGCTCGAGGGCGAAGCGCATGAGCGCTCGGCAATCATGGGCGCGCTGTCGCTGTACCTGAACTTCATCAACCTCTTCACGCTGCTGCTGCAACTGCTCGGCCAGCGCGAGGAATAGGCGAACAAGCGACACGTCGCCGAATGTTAAAGGGGGGCTCCGGAGCGATCCGGGGCCCCCTTTTTCTGCCCGCGTGCCGGCGCTGGAAAACCGGTTCCGTGGCCTCTACATTATTCGACACATCGGCCTCCCGGTCCGGGAAGCGGCCGACCGGCCCGGCGGTATCCGGGTTAGCAAGAGGATCTTCCATGTCCGATTTCGATCGGAATGCTGCGGCCGCCCATCGCGGCTACGCGGACCGCGCGGTCGCCTTCGATGCCGGCCTGCGCGCGCATATGATCCGCGTCTACAACTACATGGCCTCGGCGGTCGCGCTGACCGGCGTCGTGGCCTTTCTCACGTTCCAGATGGTCGGCGGCAGCGCCATCACCGTCAGCGGCGGACAGATCACCGGGCTGACCCCGCTCGGCCAGTTTCTGTTCGGCGGCCCGTTCATGTGGGTCCTGATGCTGGCGCCGCTGGCGCTGGTCTTTGTGCTCAGCTTCGGCATCCAGCGATTCGCCGCCGGCACCGCGCTGCTGTTGTTCTATCTCTATGCCGGACTGCTCGGCCTCTCTCTGGCGACAATCTTCATCGTCTATACCGCCAACTCGATCGCCAACGTGTTCTTCATCTCGGCGGCGGCATTCGGCGGCCTGAGCCTATACGGCTACACCACCAAGCGCGATCTCTCGCCGATCGGCTCGTTCCTGATCATGGGGCTGATTGGCCTGATCCTCGCCTCGCTGGTGAACCTGTTCCTGCGCTCGGACGCGATGTCGTTCATCATCTCGGTGGTCGGCGTGCTGGTCTTTGCCGGACTGACCGCCTGGGACACCCAGAAGATCAAGGAGATGTACAACGAAGCCGACGACGCGCAGTCGGCCGGCCGCAAGGCGGTGATGGGTGCGCTCGCGCTCTATCTCGACTTCATCAACCTGTTCCTGATGCTGCTTCGCCTGTTTGGCAACCGCCGCTGAGGGCACGAGCATGACAAACCATACGCCCCGGCTGCCGGCCGGGGCGTATGCGTTCGATCCTCTCCAGCAGTCCGCCCGACGTCACGTCCAGGCATGTCCGCCCCGATCGCGATCCGCCCGGTAGCACCCGCGGATATCCGTGAGATCGCCGCCATTTACCAACATGCCGTCGCGCACGGCACCGCCTCGTTCGAGATCGAGGCGCCGAGCGAAGCCGAGATGGCGAGCCGATGCAAAAACCTGCTGGATGGAGGCTTCCCCTATCTCGTCGCCGATGCCGGCGGCCAGGTCGCCGGCTATGCCTATGCGGGGCCGTACCGCCCGCGCATCGCTTACCGCTACACTGTGGAGGACAGCGTCTATATCCATCCGTCGGCGCATGGGCGCGGCATCGGCCGGCTGCTGTTGTCCGAATTGATCGCGCAGGCACAGGCGCGCGGCTTCCGCCAGATGGTCGCGGTGATCGGCGACTCGGCGCAATTGCCGTCGATTGCCCTGCATCGCTCGCTCGGCTTCACGCTTGTCGGCACGCTCGCCAATGTCGGCTTCAAGCATGGCCGCTGGCTGGACACCGTGCTGATGCAGCGGGCCCTGGGCGCGAGTGCGGAGACGCTGCCGTAGCGATCGGCAGGCTTACCCTGCGACCAGGCTGAGCTTCGGATCGAAAACGCGCAGCACGCGCTCCAGCTCGTGGCCGCGGCGCATGATCAGACCGCTTGCCGAAATCACGCTGTAGGCGCCCTGCCGGCGCGACAGCTTCGGGTTCTTTTCGATGCGATAGATCGGCACTTCGGAGGATCGCCGGAAAATCGAAAACACAGCACGATCTTTCAGAAAATCAATGGCGTAATCGCGCCACTCGCCATCGGCGACCTTACGCCCGTAGACACGCAGGATGCGATCGAGTTCGCGGCGCTCGAACCTGACTTCGGCGGGGGCGGTTCCCGGAGCGGCCGGCCCGCCGCCCCCGTGTCGCTCGCTCGGTTCGGTTTCGCCCGTCAGGCTCATGGGCGCCTCCTCTGGTGTGTGCCAATCCGCAGTGACCGGCCGATGATTGCCGCTGCAGCCCCGCGCTGCAAGGGCCGCACGCATCCCAAAATGCATGACAGCGGCAACAAGCAACGCGCCCGCGCATCGCGTGACGCCGTGTCGCAACTCGCGCCCGCCCCGCACCGTTCCTCACGTCTTCGTGCAAGGGGACCACAATAACGCCGTGATTCGGTCCAGTACACGCCCCTAACGATTGCGAGATACACACTCAAGACCCGGTCCGGACCGAGTTCCGGATTCCTCAGCCCCCCAGCCCCCCGGGGCTCCAATGGACCGGGTCTATGTACCCCGCGTATGGTTCAATCCCATGCTTCAAGGCCGGTTTCGTACCGGCCTTTTTTTGTGTCTCGCGTCGGGTTTGCTGCGGCATGCAATTCAGCGGCGTGCAATTCAAAAGACACGCGCATCCGTCGCAACGCGCCTTAGAGACGAGGCGCGCCGAAGGATGATGTCGCAGTGAGCTATTTGAGGGACGCGGTGGCCGCGCCGTGTACCGCGCCGGGCGCGTCGACCTTTCCGGACTGGACCAGGACCGCCACGGAATCGAATTTCCCCTTCGCGGAAATCTCCGACACCGATTTGGACAGGCGCATTTCATCGCCCTTCCATTCGCCGAGCTTGACCCAGCCGCGCACCACATTGGTGTAGGTGATGTGCTGACCGCGATTCTCGCCGCGCCCAATCTTGACCGGAACGGCCCGAGCCACAGGACACAACCACACCTCGGCGGACTGGCCGACGTGTTTCGCCGCGCCGATATCCACATGGATCTTGCCATCGGCGACCGTGAGCTGCACCGGCACCTGCATCATCTCACGCGCGTGCTTCACGGCCTGTTCGATGGCCTGCCTGTCGCTGCCGAGCACATGCGTCGCGCCGTTGATCACAACCTGCGGCGTGTAGACCGCGCGATCGCCGCGGCGCAGCGCATAAGCGCGCTGCCGCTTGGCATGTCCGGGCAGCGCCAGCGTGTCCTTCCAGCCGAGATAATCCCAGTAGTCGACCGAAAGGCTGATTGGCAGCACTGAGGAATCCTTCGCCAATTCTCCGAGCAGCTTGTCGGCGGCGGGACAGGACGAGCAAGACTGGCTCGTGAACAATTCGACCACGACCTTCGAACTCCCCGCGCCGGCCGGAGCACTCAACCCGAACCATGCGGTGCAAACGGCGGCGAGAAGGGCGTGCGAATTGCGTGGCTTCATGCTGACTTCTTGGTTCTTGCCGGCTGACTTCCTGCCGGCGCGCGCCTCGCACTGGCAAAAGACAGCTCGCTGAATAACCGGGCAAGCCAAAAGCCGCCACTCAATTCGGAGTGACAGACCGAGCAAGAATCTTGCGGAGCGTTAACGCATGGTGAGGCCGGCGCACGAAGCGCCGGCCTTGAGTCACGGATTAGGCCGCGAGTTGCCGCAATACGTATTGTAGAATGCCACCGTTCTTGAAGTATTCGAGCTCGTCGAGCGTATCGATGCGACAAATTAGCGGCACCGTCTGCGTTTCGCCGTCAGACATCGTAATTTCTGCGGTCAGCTTCTGACGCGGCCGCAAATTTTCCAGGCCACGGATCGTGACGGTCTCGCTGCCCTTCAGACCGAGCGTCTGCCACGATGTGCCTTCCTCGAACACGAGCGGAAGCACGCCCATACCGACGAGATTGGACCGGTGGATGCGCTCGAAGGACTGCGTGATCACCGCGCGGATGCCAAGGAGGATCGTGCCTTTCGCGGCCCAGTCGCGCGACGAGCCGGTGCCGTATTCCTTGCCGGCGAACACCACCAGCGGCACACCCTCTTGCTTGTAGCGCATGGCCGCATCGTAGATCGGCATCTGCTCGCCATCCGGATAGTGGATCGTCACGCCACCTTCGACGCCCGGGACCATCTGGTTCTTGATGCGGATGTTGGCGAAGGTGCCGCGCATCATCACTTCGTGGTTGCCGCGCCGCGTGCCGTACT
>JBIQKQ010000161.1:0-7405 GCA_044506365.1 Hyphomicrobiales bacterium | reverse complement strand
CCGGCAGGGGTCCCTAGTGACCCCGGGCGGTGCCCCCATGCAGCCCGAGTGCATGGCCGACGAAGCCATGCCCGCAGGCGCCGCACCCCGCTCCATCAACTGACGTCACCGGTTGACGCCCCTCGTTGAGCGGGGTGAAAGCGATATGGACTATATTCCTAGATATGTCAAGCGGGATTTTCGCCGTTCATGTCCCGGGCGCAGCGCAGGGCGAAGTCGTGCGCTTCATCCGGGCTACGCTTGCTTACAAGCGCTGTCACCTGCGGGCTTCCCCGGCGCTGGATGCCCGCCTTCGCGGGCATGAGCGGGGCGAGAGCGTAGCCCGCATGGAGCGCAGCGGAATGCGGGGCACTCACCTGAACGGGTCAATCCCGGATTGCGCTTCGCTCCATCCGGGCTACGGTTGCTGGAAAGCGGACGCGGGCGGCCGTCGACCAAAACGTTGTCGCGCTTGCCAAGGCGACGGACACAGGCTGAAGATCAGCTTCGAGCCGGAGCGGGGAGTGAGGAGCGGAGGGGGCTGAACAGAAGCGAAGACTGAATTGGGAGATTGCTACAAATGACTGGCACTGACCCTATGCGGCGGCCGAGCGTGCTGGAGCGGGATGTCGACGCTGTGATCGAAAAGCGTTTCCGTTCGGACCCGTTGTTCGTCGAAAGACTTGTAACGTTTGTTTTTGATGTACCTGCTCACAGGCCCGAGTATCTCTCTGCCTCAGCTACTCCGCAGTTTCCGCACCAAGGCGCGTCTGGAACCATAGATTTCCTTATTCGCCTCATTGGCCAGGAGGCGGAGGTCGGCCGCATTCTATTAGAGAACAAGCTCGACAGTAGCTTTACACCTAGCCAACCTGAGAGATACGCGTCGTCAGCAATTGCAATGGCGCGATCTAAACGGCCGGCGATACCGGTTCTGTGCGCGCCTCAAGCCTACATCGAAAGGTCAAAGTATTGTGGCGCGTTCGCAAAATGTATCTCGTACGAACAGTTGGCTCAGTGGATGGACGGAGCGGACAAAGATCTGATCGAGCAAGCTATTCGTCGATTTGCAATGCCTTATGAGCCCGACCCCGTTCCTGAAGTCGCGAATTTCTTCAAAGGGTACATTGAGCTTGCACATGAAATGGCTCCAGAGCTTTATGTGAAGCCCAATCCGAACACCAGAGAAGAGCGCCCAGAGCATTCCCGAACCATCTATTTTGTCGTCAGGAAATCGTTGCCTAGTTATGATTTCCTGCCGACGCTTCGATTTTCTCACCAGTGCTGGGACTCATCAGCGGCTTCGCCTAGCGTCAAAGTGATGTTCGACGGTTGGGCTCCCTACGAGTCCGCCGTGCGAAAAGCCGCCGCGGGTGAGCTGGGTAACACAAGACTATATATCCGCCGTGCCGGCCGAAGCCTTGCGCTGGTTCGGGACACGCCCCGAATGGACAATAAATTGGCAGTTTATAGACAGCGAGATGCGGTCATTGCGGGAATCAGAGCGGCGGCAAACATCAGAGCATGGATGTTCGCCAATGAAGCAATCCTAAAAGGGTGGGCCTCGGCAGTTAGAGGCGCGTAGATCGCCTTCCTTCCCCTTCCAGCGGAAATTCTCTAGAACCGTTCCGAAACCGGCCGGCATGCCCGGTCGCCCTGAAAACCCTAGAGAAATCCGCATTCGGACGCCATGAACGCCCCCGTACCCCCGCCGATCCCCGCCTACAGGCACACCCCGCTGTTCCCGCTCGGCAAGGACCAGACGCCCTACCGCAAGCTCGATGTGCCGGGCGTGCGGGTCGAAAAGGTGCTCGGCCGTGACGTGCTGGTGGTGCCGGCGGCGGCGCTGAAGCGCCTTGCGGAAGAGGCCTATTCCGACATCAACCACTATCTGCGCCCCGGCCACCTGCAGCAGCTGCGCAACATCCTCGAAGACCCGGAGGCCTCCGACAACGACAAGTTCGTCGCCTACGACTTCCTGAAGAACGCCAATATCGCGGCCGGCGGCACGCTGCCGATGTGCCAGGACACCGGCACCTGCATCATCATGGGCAAGCGCGGGCGCCATGTGTTCGTCGAAGGTGACGACGAGGCCGCGCTCGCCGAGGGCGCGCGCGACAGCTATCTGAAGAAGAACCTGCGCTATTCGCAGCTCGCCCCGCTCTCCATGTTCGAGGAGACCAACACCAAGTCGAACATGCCGGCGCAGGTCGAGCTCTATGCCGAGGGCGACGACGAGTACAAGTTCCTGTTCATCGCCAAGGGCGGCGGGTCGGCCAACAAGACCTTCCTGTTCCAGGCGACGCCCTCGATTTTGACGCGCGAGCGGCTGCTCGCCTTCCTGAAGGAAAAGGTGCTCACGCTCGGCACCGCCGCGTGTCCGCCCTATCACCTTGCCATCGTGATCGGCGGCACCTCGGCTGAGTTGAATCTGAAGACGGTCAAGCTCGCCTCCTGCCGCTATTACGACAGCCTGCCCACGCAGGGATCGGAGGATGGCCATGCTTTCCGCGACCTCGAAATGGAGCAGGAGGTGCTGAAGATGACGCAGTCGCTGGGCGTCGGCGCGCAGTTCGGCGGCAAATATTTCTGCCACGACGTGCGGGTGATCCGGCTGCCGCGGCACGGCGCCTCGCTGCCGATCGGGCTCGGCGTATCCTGCTCGGCCGACCGCCAGGCGATGGGCAAGATCACCAAGGACGGCGTGTTCCTCGAGGAGCTGGAGCACAACCCGGCGAAATATCTGCCCGACATCGATACGTCGAAGCTCGGCGGCGAGGTGGTGCAGATCGACCTGAACCGGCCGATGGACGAGATCCGCAAGACCCTGTCGCAATATCCGATCAGGACGCGGCTTTCGCTGACCGGCACCATGATCGTCGCGCGCGACCTCGCGCACGGCAAGCTGCGCGAGCGGCTGGAGCAGGGCAAGGGGCTGCCGGACTATTTCAAGAACCATCCGGTCTATTACGCCGGGCCCGCGAAAACGCCGCAGGGCTATGCTTCGGGCTCGTTCGGCCCGACCACGGCCGGGCGGATGGACTCCTATATCGACCAGTTCCAGGCGGCGGGTGGCTCGCTGGTCACCGTGGCCAAGGGCAATCGCTCCGCGGTGGTGCGCGAGGCCTGCAAGAAGCATGGCGGCTTCTACCTCGGCTCGATCGGCGGCGCGGCGGCGAACCTCGCGGAGCATTGCATCAAGAAGGTCGAGACCATCGAGTTCCACGAACTCGGCATGGAGGCGATCTGGCGGATCGAGGTGGAGAACTTCCCGGCCTTCATCATCATCGACGACAAAGGCAACGACTTCTTCCAGGAGCTCAATCTCGGATGAGCTAGCATTCTCTCGTGTCCCGGACGCAACGCAGCGCGAGCGAAGCGAAGTGGTGCATTGCTGATCCGGGACCTATACCGGCTTTATAGGTTCCGGGTCTGCAGCGCATCGTTACACGGTGCGCTGCGCCGGGACACGAGACCATAGCCTGGGGACTCACCATTCCCCCGATTGAAAATGGCTTGGCTTTTGCTTATGCCTTTGCTTAAGCGTTACCCGCATAAGCCCACCGATTCTGTCATTGATCCATGATCCGCCGCCGCAAGCCTTTCCGCCGTGCCTATCGCATCGGCCGTTCCCGTACCGGGCTTGGCTGCTTCGCAACGCGAGAGATCGCCAAAGGCGAGCTGATCGACACCTATCGCGGTCAGCTGCTGACCAATGAGGAAGCTGAAAAGCGCGACAACCGCTACATGTTCGAGGTCAATTCGCGCTGGACCATCGACGGGTCCAACCGCCGCAACCTCGCGCGCTACTTCAATCATTCCTGCCGGCCGAATGCCGAAAGCGACGTAAAGGGTCACAAGGTCATCGTCGTCGCGCGCAAGAAGATCAAGCCGGGCGAGGAGATCACCTACGATTACGGCAAGGACTATTTCGACATTTTCCTCAAGCCGGTCGGCTGCAAGTGCGACAAGTGCCGCGAGAAGCGGGCGGCTGCGCGGGCCGAGGCGCGGGAGAGAAAGCTGCGCGCCGAACGCAGGGCCGCGGCTGCCGGCAAGAAGCAGCAGGTGAAGCGCGGCAAGGTCGGCGCGACCAAGACGAAAGCGAAGACCACAGCGAAATCGAAGACAAAGTCCAAATCGAAAGCCAAATCCAAGACGACAGCAAAGTCGAGAAAGCGGAAATAGCCAAGCGTCGCCCCGCCAAAGGGGGACGGACCCATCCGCCGCGCCTTCGGTCTGTGCGCTTTCTCGGCTGACGGCGCGCTGCCGGCATGCTGCCTTACCCTCGCGATCGTTGCCATGTTAGCCTCGGCGCTCCGGTACGGAGGAGCGCCCATGTCCCGTCTTGCTTTTGCAGCCTGCCTCGCCACACTGGCCGTGGTTTCAAGTCCTGCATCCGCGCAAATGAAGTCCGAACTGCCGCCGCTGCCCGATATCCAGTTCGCCGAGATACCCGCCGCTTCGCGCGCCAATTACCAGGGCGACCGGTTCAGCTATCTGGAGGCGGGGCGTGCTGATGCGCCGGTGCTGCTCCTGCTGCACGGGGTCGGGGCCAACGCCATGCACTGGCGTCACCAGCTCGCCGGTCTGTCGGACCGCTATCGCGTGATCGCCTGGAATGCGCCCGGCTACATGATGAGCGATGGCTTCGCCAAGGACACGGCCGAGTGCAAGGACTTTGCGGACGCGGTCCGCGACTTCCTGACCGCGCTGAAGATCGAAGGCGCGATCAACATCGTCGGCAATTCGTTCGGCAGCCGCGTCGCGCAATGCTTCGCCATCCACTATCCGGAGCGCGTGACGAAGCTTGCGATGACCGGTACGGGCGTCGGCCGCAAGGACATGCCGGAGGACCAGAAGCAGAAGATCATCGCCACGCGCGAAGGTCAGGTCGCCAAGGGCTTTTACGGCTTCGGGGCGCGGGTTGACGCGCTGCTCGGACCCAACGCATCGCCCGAGCTTAAGGCCGAGGTGCAGCGGGTGCTGCGGGCGACCATGCCGCGTGGCTTCATGCATGGCGTCAAGCTTGGCCTGGTCAATGGCTACAGCCCGGAAGAGTCCGGCGCAAAGCTCACCATGCCGGTGCTTCTCATTCAGGGGCGGACTGACAAGGTCAATCCGGGCGATCGCAATGCCGAGGTGCTGATCAAATATCTGAAAAACGGCAAACTGGAATGGCTGGAAGCGATCGGCCACCTGCCGGAGGTGGAAGCGCCGGACAGGGTCAACACCATGCTGCGCGACTTCTTCGGGTGAGCGTCATTGCCGGGCTCGACCCGGCAATCCTTCAGTCAAGGAAAATGGATGCCCGGGCCAAGCCCGGGCATTGATGGGTGAAGAGCCTGCTCCAATGACGCGCGCGGTTTGCCTGCTGTTGTCGGCATTGCTCATGGCGGCTCCTGTCCCGGCCGCCGCGCAGCAACATTATCCCTCCCGTCCCATCACCCTGATCGTGCCGTTCGCCGCCGGCGGCTCGACCGATGCGATCGCCCGTGTGGTGGCTGAGGCGCTGCGCGGGCCGCTCGGACAGCCCGTGGTGATCGACAATCGCGGCGGCGCCGGCGGCTCGATCGGCACGGCCGCGATTACGAAGGCCGCGCCGGACGGCGCCACCATCGGCATGGGGACCGCATCGACGCTTGCGATCAATCCAGCGGCCTATCGGTCGCTGCCCTATGACATCGCGGCGGACCTTGCTCCGGTCGGGCTGATTGCGCAGGTGCCGAATGTCATCGCCGTCAACCCGAAGCTGCCGGTCAAGACGGTCGCCGAACTGGTCGCGCTGGCCAAGGCGCAGCCAGGCAAGCTGGCCTACGGCTCGGCCGGCAACGGCTCGGTGAGCCATCTGATGGGCGAGCAGTTCAGGCTCGCAACGGGAACCGACATCATCCATGTGCCGTATCGCGGGGTCGGACCGGCACTAAGCGATGCGGTCGGCGGGCAGATCCAGATCCTCTTCGATAATCTGCCGACCTCGCTGCCGCTGATCCAGGACGGCAAGCTCCGCGCGCTTGCGGTCTCCGCGCCGGAGCGGCTCGCGGTGCTGCCGGACGTGCCAACCTTCGCCGAGATCGGCCTGACGGAACTCGACTGGATGGCCTTTTTCGGTCTGATCGCCCCGGCGAGGACGCCGCAGCCGGTGATCGAGCGTCTCAATGCCGCGCTCGGCATCGCACTCGCCAACCCGAAGCTGCGAGAGACCCTGTCGGGCCAGCAGGCCGTGCCGCAACCGGGCTCTTCGAGCGACTTTGCCGCGCTGATGCATCGGCAACTGGAGCGCATGAAGCGCGCGGTGGCGGCGGCGAAGATCGAGGTGCAGTAGCAAGCTCCGTTCGTTCCCGCGCAAGCGGGAACCTGGCCTTCTTGGCACTGGGTCCCTGCTTTCGCGGAGACGAGCGGTGACAATGGGTCACTTTGCATCACGTGGCAGGCGGATCTGCGCGCGCAGGCCGTTCGGCTTGCGGTTGCTGAGGGCCAGTTCGCCGCCTTGCGCCTCCACCACCGTTCGCGCAATGGCAAGTCCAAGGCCGACCCCGCCGGTGTCGCGGCTGCGCGAACTCTCGATTCGGTAGAACGGCTCGAACACGCGCGCCATCTCGTCTTCGGGAATGCCGGGACCCTCGTCCTCGACCGCGATCTCGACCGCATGAGGCGAGGACGACAGCGACACCCGCGCGCGACCGCCATACTTGACCGCGTTCTCGACCAGATTGGTGAGCGCGCGCTTGAGGGCGGCCGGCTGGCAGGCGATCGAAACCGGCGCGGCGGGCGTCATGGCGACATCAAGCCCCGCCTCCGCCATGTCGTCGACGACGCTCTGTACGAGGGCGGCGATGTCGGTGGCGCGGCGCGGCTCGTCCGCGGCCTGCTCGCGCGCATAGTTGAGGGTTGCGCCGATCATCTGGTCCATCTCGGCGATGGTGGCGAGCATCTTGTCGCGTTCCTCGGCATTGTCGACATTCTCGGCCCGCAGCCGCAGCAGCGTGAGCGGGGTCCGCAGGTCATGCGAGAGCGCGGCCAGCATGCGCGTGCGGTTCTCGATCAACGCCCTCAGGCGGGCCTGCATCGCATTGAAGGCCTGCGCCGCCTGTTTCATTTCCGCCGTCCCGGCTTCCGCGAGGGGGGGCGCATTCACGTCCCGGCCAAGCCGGTCGGCGGCCCGCGCGACGGTCGCGAGCGGCGCGGTCATGCGGCGCACCGCCCAGACCGAGATCGCGATAATGAAGGCCGCCATCACCAGCATCGAGATGAGGTAGCGGTTCGAAAAGCCCGTATCACCGGACGGCAGGTTGGCGGCGAAGGACAGCCACTGACCGTCGGCCAGCGGCACGGCGACCTGAAGGCCAAGCGCACGCACCGCCGGCCGATGCCTGTCCCGCCACGCGTGGCGCTCCCGCGATCGCTCGTCATCATCGCGCTCGCGCAT
>JBIQKQ010000160.1:0-7433 GCA_044506365.1 Hyphomicrobiales bacterium | reverse complement strand
TCGTCGCCGAAAAACTTGACGTAGCCGCCGAGCGGGATCGCCGAAATCTTCCAGCGGGTGCCGTGGCGGTCGTTGAAGCCGATCAGTTCCGGTCCGAAGCCGACCGAGAAAACCAGAACCCGAACGCCGCACCAGCGCGCGACAAGAAAATGCCCGAGTTCGTGGAAGAAGACCACGATGGTCAGCACGAACAGGAAGGGCAGCAGCGAACCGGGAAAGCCGCCGCCCCATAAGCTCAGATTATTGAGAAAATCCATGAGCGGACCTTGTTCCCCAATGATGGCGGCAATCTACGGCAATCTAGTGAAGGGCTGCTGAAGCGGAAGACCTCAGCTCGCCGGCCATCTCCCGCGCAGCCCGGTCGATCTCCAGCGCTTCCTCCACGCTTGCCGGCTCGCGAACCATCCCCCGTCGCGCCGCCGCATTCAGCGTAGTCTCCACGAGCGCCGGAATGGCGGCAAATCCGAGGCGATTTGAGAGAAACTCAGCCACTGCGACTTCGTTGGCCGCATTCAGCACGGTCGGAGCCGCCCCGCCCTCCTCCAGTGCCGTGCGCGCCAGCCGCAAGGCCGGGAACCGCACAAGGTCCGGCGCTTCGAAGGTGAGGCTCGCCATTTCGTCAAGCCGAAGGCGCCGCGCCGGCTCCTCCATGCGCTGCGGCCAGGAAAGGCAATGCGAGATCGGAATTCTCATGTCGGGCGCGCCAAGCTGCGCGATGAACGATCCGTCGCGGAATTCGACAATCCCGTGCACGATCGATTGCGGATGCACGAAGACATCAATCTCCTGCGGCGGCATCTGGAACAGGTGATGCGCCTCGATCAGTTCCAGCCCCTTGTTCATCAGGGTCGCGGAATCGATCGTGACCTTCGCCCCCATCGACCAGTTCGGGTGGCGCAGCGCCTGTTCGGGGGTCGCATTGCGGACCTCCTCGGCCGACCAGGTCCGGAACGGACCGCCGGAGGCGGTCAGGATCAGGCGGCGGATATCGCCGCGCTGCCCCGCGGCCATCGCCTGGAACAGCGCGTTGTGCTCGGAATCCACCGGCAGGATGGTCGCACCGCGGTCCGCGGCCCGCCGCATGAACAGCCCGCCGGCGCAGACGAGGCACTCCTTGTTGGCGATAGCGACCGACGTCCCGCGTTCGATCGCCGCCATGGTCGGCGCGAGCCCTGCGGCTCCGCTGATCGACGCGACGATCAGATCCGCCGGACGCACGGCGGCCTCGATCACCGCCTGTTCCCCCGCGCCGGCCACGATGTCGGTGCCCGACAACGCATCTTGCAACGCGCCATAGGCCTGCGGGTCGGCGACGGCCGCGAAACGCGCCCCAAGCGCGATCGCGGTTTTTGCCAGCGCCTCGACATTGCGTTGCGCGGCGACCGCCTCCACCCGGTAGCGATCACGCTCGCGCATCAGCAGATCGAATGTGCTCGCGCCGATCGAGCCGGTCGCGCCGAGAATGCTGACGGTGCGCATCGCACTCTGCGGCGAGGTCGCCGGGCGGGGAGAACGGGGTGCCGATGTGACCATTGATTACCAGACCAGGAGACCCGCGGCGGGCGCCTCGAAGCCGCCGCGCGCGACGCCGATCAGCGCCGCCACCGCCACCGCAAAGATGAAACCGTCGAGCCGATCCATGACCCCGCCATGACCGGGAATCAGACCGCTCGCGTCCTTGACGTCGAAACGCCGCTTCAGCCAAGACTCGAACAGGTCGCCGCATTGCGAGGCGATCGACAGAACCAGAGCGACGATTCCGATCGCCGCCGCATGGCCGATCGAGAACAGCGCCGCGACCCCGATGGCCACGGCAACGCCGATGGCGGTACCGCCGATCGCGCCCGACCAGGTCTTCTTGGGACTGATCGCGGGCGCAAGCTTCGGGCCGCCGAAGGCCCGTCCCACGAAATAGCCGCCAATATCGGTTCCCCACACGACCGCATAGAGAAACAGGATCGCTGCAAAACCGTATTCGACGTCCGAACGCACCACCGCCGCCGCGACCAGCAGGACCGACGCATAGACCACGCCGCCCGCAACCGCTGGCGCGCGCGGGCCCGCGGTCACGATCCCGGCAAGTACGCCGAGCGCCACGACCATGATCGCTATGGAGACATTACCGGTTTCAAACAGAATGGCTTGGACCGCCAGCGCACAAATGCCGGTCGCCAGCAGCACATTGCGGCCTGACAGTTCGACCAGTCCGATCCATTCCCACCAGACGGCAATCGCGGCCAACGTCCAGAACAGCGTGAATGGCCAACTGCCCAGCCAGGCCGCGCCGATTGCAAGCGGTGCAAGCACGGCAGCCGAGGCCACGCGCAGCCAAAGATTGCGCGCCGACGGGGTGGACGTCGTCCCGGTCAACGGAATCGCTGGCTTGCCACCGTTCATCGTCAGGAACCGGCTGCCGCCAATCCGCCGAACCGCCGCTCGCGGCGCCCGTATTCGGAGATCGCCTGTTCGAGCGCCGCGCGGTCGAAATCGGGCCAGAAGGTCGGCACGAAAACGAGCTCGCTATAGGCCGATTGCCACAACAGAAAGTTGGAGAGCCGCTGCTCCCCGCTGGTCCGGATGATGAGGTCTGGATCAGGAAGATCGGGCGCGTCCATGAACTGGGACAGGCGCTCGGCCGTAATGTCGGTGGACGATAGCCGTCCGGCGGCGACTTCGTCGGCAAGCCGCTGCGCCGCCCGCGCGATTTCCTGTCGGGCGCCGTAATTGAACGCGACCACGAGCGTCATGCCGTCGTTTCGCTGCGTCAGATCTTCGGCTTCCTCAAGCAGGCGCCTGACATCGTTTGTCAGCGTCTCGCGTTCGCCGATCACCCGCACGCGCACGTTGTTGGCGTTCAGTTCGGCGAGATCGTTGCGGATAAACAGCCTCAGCAGTCCGAGGAGATCGCGGATTTCGGTTTGCGGACGCGACCAGTTCTCGGAGCTGAACGCGAAGATGGTGAGAAAATCGATGCCGATATCGCCAGCGGCGCGCACGGTACGACGCAGCGCCTCAACGCCGCGACGATGCCCTTCGCCTCTCGGGAGACCGCGCGCCGCGGCCCAGCGTCCGTTGCCGTCCATGATGATGGCGACGTGACGGGGCACTTCAAAACCGGACCCGTCCAGTGAAACCTTTGGCATCGACATCGTTTTCAAGTCCGCGCAAGCCGGCGCCGCCGGTCAGACCGTCAGGATCTCTTTTTCCTTGTTGGCGAGCATCTGATCGATCTCGTGGATCGCTTCATCCGTCGCCTTCTGTATCTCGTTCGAAAAGCGCTCCTGATCGTCCTTCGAAATCTGGTGGTCCTTTTCGAGCTTCTTGATCACGTCGATGCCATCGCGCCGTACATGGCGCACGGCGATTCGCGCGGCTTCGGCATATTTGTGCGCGACCTTGACCAATTCCTTGCGCCGCTCCTCGTTCAGTTCGGGGATGCGCAGACGGATGACCTGGCCCTCGGTTTGCGGATTGAGGCCGAGATTGGCGGCGGAGATCGCCTTCTCCACCGCATGCACCATCGATCGGTCCCACACCTGCACGCTGAGCAAGCGCGCCTCGGGCACGCTGACGGTCGCAAGCTGCGACAACGGCATATGCGTACCATAGGCATCGACCTGTACCGGTTCGAGCAAGCTGGGACTGGCCCGCCCGGTGCGAAGTCCTGACAACTCCTGCCTCAGGACGCCCATTGCGCCCTGCATGCGGCGCTTGAGATCGTTGATGTCGTGGGATGTCGTTGCCATTGTCGCTATTCTCTCGGACGGTTCTTATTGGACCCAAATTTCGACCCGATGCCGGGTTCATCGGACAGTCCGGAGCTGCTCTGCGGCCCCGAATCTCAGCCGGGCCTAGTCGGATACGATGGTGGAGCGGCCCTTGCCGCGCAAGACGGCTTCGATCGCCCCCGGCTCTCGGATCGAAAAGACGATGATAGGCATACCATTCTCGCGGGCAAGCGCGAACGCCGTGGAATCCATCACCTTCAGGTTGCGCTCCAGCGCTTCGCCCGGGCTCAATCGATCGTAGCGCTTGGCCGACTTGTCACGTTTTGGGTCGGCATCGTAAACGCCATCCACATTGGTCGCCTTGAGCACGGCGTTGCAGTCAAGTTCGGCTCCGCGCAGGACGGCGGTGGTATCGGTCGTAAAATAGGGATTGCCGGTGCCGCCCGCGAGCAGCACCACGCGGCCATCGCCGATCAATTCAAGCGCGCGTCGCCGGGAAAAATGATCGCAGACGGTCGGCATCGGAACCGCGGACAAGGTCGCGGCCGGGGCGCCGTTGCGCTCGATCGCGGCCTCCAGCACGAGGCTGTTCATCACGGTCGCGAGCATGCCCATGGTGTCGCCGGTCGGGCGTGACACGCCGCGATTGGACACTTCGACGCCGCGAAAGATATTGCCGCCGCCGACGACCAGTGCGATCTCGACCCCGAGCCGGCGCGACGCCGCGATATCGGCGGCGATTGCCTCGACCACGCTCTGGTCTACGCCGAATCCTGCCGGCCCGGCGAGCGCTTCTCCCGAAAGCTTGACGACCACACGTCCATAGACCGGAGGGGCCATGATGCGATCGTCCTCGGGATCCGTCCCTCAGCTCTTTCCGGCGGCGGCTGCGACTTCAGCCGCGAAGTCGCTCTCCTGCTTCTCGATACCTTCGCCGATCTTGTAGCGGACAAAGCCGGTGACCTTGATCGGTCCGCCAACCTTACCTTCGGCTTCCTTTAGGGCCTGTGCGACGCTCTTCTTGTCGTCATGCACATAGGGCTGATCCAGCAGGCAAACTTCCTTGTAGTAGCTCTTGAGACCGGACTCGACGATCTTCTCGATCACATTGGCCGGCTTGCCGGAGGCTTTGGCCTTGTCGGCGAGAACGCCCTTCTCGCGCTCGATCACCTCGGGCGCAAGACCCGACGAATCCACGGCGAGGGGAGCCGTCGCCGCGATATGCATCGCCAGCAGCCGGCCGAGCGCTGCGAGTTCCTGGGCATCGCCGCCCGATTCGAGCGCGACGAGGACGCCGATCTTGCCGAGGCCCTCGGAGATCGAGTTATGCATGTAGGTGCCGACCACGCCTTGGCTCACCGAGAGCGAGGCGGTCCGGCGCAGCGACATGTTTTCGCCGATGGTCGCGATCGCGGAGGCGATCGTCTCCTGAACGGTCTTGTCGCCGATCTTGGCCGCCTTGACCGCCTCGGCGTCACCGCCGGTGGACAGCGCAACATCGGCGATCTGCTTGACGAGAGCCTGGAAGTCATCGTTGCGGGCGACGAAGTCGGTCTCCGCATTGACTTCGACCACAGCGCCCTTTTGCGGTGACGTCGCAATGCCGATCAGGCCTTCGGCCGCCACGCGATCCGCCTTTTTGGCGGCCTTCGACAGGCCCTTCTTGCGCAGCCAGTCGATCGCGGCCTCGACGTCGCCGTTAGTCTCGGTCAGCGCCGCCTTGCAGTCCATCATGCCCGCGCCGGTCTGATCGCGCAGGTCCTTTACGAGCGCAGCGGTGATTTCTGCCATATCCCTGATCCAGCTTTCGGTCGTGTTGCGGGCGGACGAGCTGTCCGCCCGTTGGCCTTACTCGGCTTCGGCGGTGAATTCCTTCGCCCTCGCCACCCATTGATCGGCGCGACCCGGCAGACCCACCTGCTCGCCGAGGCGGTGCGCCTGCTCATGAGCCAGCGGAGCGAGCTGCCAGTAATGGAAAATGCCGAGATCGTTGAGCTGCTTCTCAATCGAGCCGGAAACGCCGGGCAGCTTTTTCAGATCGTCCGCGACGCCGCGCGGTCCGGGCAGAGCCTCATAGCCGGCATCGGACTCCGCCGGCAATTCCTCCATGATCGGCTCCGCAGCAGCACCGACATCCATCCCGCGCTCACCCTGCGAGCGGCCGATGCCATCGATGGCGGCGCGCGCGACGAGATCGCAATAGAGCGAAATTGCGCGGCTCGCGTCATCGTTGCCGGGAACCGGATAGGTGATGCCGTTCGGATCGCAATTGGTGTCGACGATGGCCGCGACCGGAATATTCAGCCGCTGCGCTTCCTTGATCGCGATGTCTTCCTTGTTGGTGTCGATCACGAACAGCATGTCGGGCAGACCGCCCATGTCCTTGATGCCGCCAAGCGAGCGGTCGAGTTTGTCGCGCTCGCGCTGCAGGTCGAGGCGCTCCTTCTTGGTATAGCCCTGCGCTTCATTGGAAGACAGCATCTCTTCCAGCTTGCGCAGGCGCTGGATCGATCCCGAGATCGTCTTCCAGTTGGTGAGCGTGCCGCCGAGCCAGCGCGAATTGACGTAATATTGCGCGCTTTTCTTAGCCGCTTCCGCAATACCGTCCTGCGCCTGGCGCTTGGTGCCGACGAACAGGATACGCCCGCCCCTCGCTACGGTATCGGACACCGCCTGCAGCGCCCTATGCAGCATCGGCACGGTCTGGGCGAGATCGATGATGTGGATGTTGTTGCGGACGCCAAAGATGTATTCACCCATCTTCGGGTTCCAGCGGTGGGCCTGATGGCCGAAGTGAACGCCAGCTTCCAAAAGCTGACGCATGCTGTAGTCGGGCAGCGCCATTGGTCTTCTCCGGTTGTTCCGCCGCGGATGTCGTGAACGGCCGGCCGCTCGGCCGGACCGCCACCGGAAGGCCCGACCTGCCCCGTTGCCGGGCGGCGAACCATGATCCGCGTGTGAGATGGACGGGCATATAGCGACCGAGGGCCGGATTTGCAAGGAAAACGGCGTGCCAACGCCCCTGGCGGACTCATTGGACCGATGAGCGGGTGGTGCCGTTGTGAACGACAGGCCTTCCTTTCACAGCCCGTCGCACTTGTCGGGACCTCGCCCTATCCGGTCTCCACCATGACAACGCCCGGCACCGCCTTGATGGCCCCGGCAATCTGCGGCGACACCTTGTAGCGGCCGGGCAGCTTCACCTCGACCTCGCCTCCGTCCGAGAGCATCAGCACGAAATGGACCTCTCCGTCGCCCCTCGGCTCCAGCCGGTTGGTGATGTGGTCCAGCGGCGCCGGATCGCGCAGGAAAATCTGCAGGCTCTTCTGCACCTTTTCCGCGGCCTGATCGAGCCGCTCGACGGTCTGGATGCGGGCGCGCACATCCTCGCCCTGCGCTTCGGCGGAGAGAAACAACAGCACCGCATTGCCGGGTTCGAGCAATTCGCGGTACTGCTGCAGCCCCTCCTGAAACAGCACCGCTTCGTACTGTCCGCTCGGATCGGACAAGCCGATGATCCCCATCTTGCTGCCGGTCTTGGTGCGCCGCTCGACGCGGGACACCACCGTTGCGGCGGTGCGACCGGCGGTCGCCCCCGCACGCACCGATCTGGTGAACTCCATCCAGTTCATCACCTGCATGCGCTTGAGCGCCGTGGCGTAATCGTCAAGCGGATGACCGGTGAGGAAGAATCCAACCGCGTCA
>JBIQKQ010000159.1:0-7454 GCA_044506365.1 Hyphomicrobiales bacterium | reverse complement strand
TTCGAAGTTGTTCGAAGAAGGAATACGCGACCGGCGTCACGATCAGGGTCAGGATGGTCGCAAACCCAAGTCCGAACACGATCGCGGTGGAGAGCGAAATCCACCATTGTGTCGCCGGCGCGCCGATCGTCACCTCGCGCAGGATAAAATCGAGATTGACGCCGAACGCGATCGGCAGCACGCCAAGGATCGCGGTGACCGCGGTGAGCACCACCGGCCGCGCGCGTTCGCGGCAGGTTTCGAGAATCGCCTCATAGGCCGCCATGCCCTCGTGGCGCAGCCGGTCGTACGTATCGATCAGCACGATATTGTTGTTCACGATCACGCCGGCATTGGCGATGACGCCGATGCCGGTCATCACCACGCCGAACGGCTGGCCCATCACCATCAGGCCGATCAGCACGCCGATCGTCGACAGCACCACTGCGCTCAGCACCAGCAATACCGAGGTCAGGCGGTTGAACTGCGCCAGCAGGATCGCGAAGATCAGAAAGATCGCGGTGCCGAACGCCTTCATCAGGAAGGCGCCGGCCTTCTCGCGCTCTTCGTCTTCGCCCTTGAGCTTGAATGTGACGCCCGGCCCGAGATCGGTCGCGCCAAGTTCGGCGGCGATCTCCTGCTGGACTTTGGCGCTCTGCACGCCCTCGGCCACATTGGCGGACACCGTGATCACGCGATTGCCGCCGACACGATTGATATAGCCGACGCGTTGCGCCGGAAGGCGCTGCACGAAATTGCCGATGGGGACCTGACCGGATTGCGTCTGAACCCGCAATTCGTCGATCTGATCGAGGCTTCGGCGGTCGTTCGGGAAGCGGACCAGAATATCGACGGCCTTGTCGCTTTCGGACGGACGATATTCGGTGACCTTCACGCCGTTGGTGACGAGTTGCACGGCGGTGCCGACGGTGTTCGGACTTGCGGTGTATTTGGCCGCTTCCGCCTTGTCGACGTCGATCTTCCAGTCGATGCCGGGAAGCGGCAGACCGTCATCAAGATCGCGAATGTCGCTGCGCTGCGCGAGGATGCCGGCGACTTTCTTGGCCACCGCCGGCAGCACTTCGGGATTGAGCGCGCCGATCTGCACCTGCACCGGCTTGCCGGTCGGGGGACCGGCCCGCGGCGCCGTCACCTCGACCAGGATTCCCGGAATATCCGCGGTCTTGTCGCGGATCGCGTCCATGATCGCGTGTGCCGGATCGCGGGTCTGCCAGTCGCTGAATTCGAACTGGATCACCCCGATGGTGTCCTCGGTGATCTCGCTCATCCCGCGCGGCTGTTCGCCGACCCGTGTATAAACCGTGCGAAGGCCGTCGAATTTCAGCACCCGCTGCTCGACCTCCGACAGGATGCGGTTTTTCTCTTCGAGCGAGATATTGCCGCGCGCATGCACGATCACCTGGCCGTAATCGGGCTCCACCTTGGGGAAGAACTCCACGCCCTTGCCGACCTGGCCATAAGCCGCGATCACCACGACGAGCATCGCGAAAGCGGCGGCAAGCGTTGCACCGGGATAGCGCAGCGCCAGCTTCACCGTGCGCATGTATGGACCGCGATCGGACACCCGCTCGTCATGCGGCACCGGCGATGCCTTGCCGAGCAATGCGCCGAGCGTCGGCGTGAAGAACAGCGCGACCACGAGCGAGGCTGACAGCGTCGCGATCAGGGTGATCGGCATGTATTTCATGAACTCGCCGACCACGCCCGGCCAGAACAGCAGCGGCGAGAAGGCCGCAACCCGGGTCGCGGTCGCGGCGATCACCGGCCCCGACATGCGCTTCGCCGCAAGCGAATAGGCTTCCTTCGGCGGCATGCCTTCCGACATGCGGCGCTCGGCAAATTCGGAGACGATCAGCGCGTCATCGACCAGCATGCCGACCGCGAGAATAAGCGAGAACAGCACCACGATATTGATCGTGAGCCCCGCCAGTTGCAGCCCGAGCACGCCTGCAAGGAACGAGGCGGGGATTGCGATGCCGATGAACAAAGACGCCCGAAAGCCAAGCGCGAACAGGATGATGACCGCGACCAGCAAGGTGGCGGTCGCAACCGAATTCTGCAGGTCCGCCAGCATCTGGCGGATCACCTTCGACTTGTCCTGGGTGAACGTCACCTGGACCGTGCCGGGCCAGGTTGTCTTCAGCTTCTCGACCGCCGCCTTCACGCCGTCGACGGTCTCGATCAGGTTTGCGCCGGTGCGCTTGGAAACCTCGATGGTCATGGCGGAACGGCCATTGACGCGGGTGATCGAGGTCGCGTCCTTGAACGTCGGCTTGACCTGCGCCACATCGCCGACCGTCACCGATGCGCCCGATGTGGCGGCGACCGGTACTTTCAGCACGTCCTGAGGCTTCTCGATCAGGCCCGGCACCTTCACCGCGAACCGGCCGGTTCCGCCCTCCAGCGCGCCGGCGGCGACCAGGCTGTTCGATGCGTTGACGGTCGCGATCAGCTGATCGAGCGAGACGCCATAGCTTTTCAGCAGCATCGGCTCGACGATGATCTCGACCGCTTCGTCCCGCGTGCCACGCAGCTCCGCCGAAAGAACGCCCGGCACCTGCTCGATCACGTTCTTGGCGTTGCGGGCGATCCGCAGCATTGTGCGTTCCGGCATGTCGCCGGACAGCGCAACCACCAGCACCGGATAGAGCGAAAGATTGACTTCCGTCACCACCGGTTCGTCGGCATCGCGCGGCAGATCGCGCTTGGCCTGATCGACTTTGGCGCGCACATCGGCGAGCGCCGCCTTGGAATCGAAGCCGGCCTCGAATTCGAGCAGCACATAGCCGCCGCCCTCATAGGCGGTGGATCGCATTTCCTTGATGCTGCCGACCGACTTGAGCTGCGTCTCGACCGGACGCAGCAGCAACCGCTCGGCATCCTCCGGCGAGATGCCGCGCTGGGTGAGCTGGGTGTAAATGATCGGAATCTTGACGTCGGGCTCGGATTCCTTCGGGATCGTGCGATAGGACACCGCACCCGCGATCAGCAGGAAAACGAGCGTCGCGATGGTCAGCCGCGAATGGCCGATGGCGTAATCGATCAGCTTGAACATACGTCGTTTATCCAACCACCTGCCAAGGGCACCGCGCTCTTTCCTTCCCCGTTTATGGGGGTGGCGAGCATCATTGATGCGAGCCGGGTAAGGCTGAGTTCGCCGCACGTTCCGCGCCGGCCCCTCACCCGGTCGCCTTCGGCGACCGACCTCTCCCCGCTGGCGGGGAGAGGTGAAGCAATCTATTTCGCCGAGCCCACCGCCACTTCGGCCGGCACCGCGACAACTTTTTGTCCTTCGCGCACGAAATCCTGGCCCTGCACAATCACGCGCGCGCCATCCGGGACGCCGGCAACCCACATGTGATTCTGATCGTCTTCGACCACGCTGATCGGAACAAAATCGACCTCGGTGTCGCCCTTCACGATCCGCACACCGAGATCGCCGGCGGCGGAGAATGTCAGCGCCGAGCGGGGCACGCGCGCCGCTGGCACCGGCGCCATCGGGATAGAAACCTCTGCGGTGATGCCGTCCGGGATCGCACCGTCAGGATTCTTCATCTCGACTTCGACGCGGTAGGTGCGCGTGGTCTGGCTGGCCACCTTCGCAATGAAGCGCACGCGCCCCGTCGCCTTCTGTCCGTTCACGAGCCGCACCTCGGCTTCGTCGCCGATCTTCAGCCCACCGAGGCGGCGCTCGGAAACTTCGACCACCGCCAGCATCGGATCGAGCGCCACCATCTGCGCAACCGGCGCACCCATCATCGCGAGCGCCGCTCCGCCGACTTCGGCATTGTCGGTGATGATCCCGTCCCATGGCGCGCGCAGCACGCCGCGATCGCGCTCCGCCGTCGCAGCAGCGAGCGCGGCCTCGGCGGACTTGAACTGGGCTTCGAGATTCACCGCTTCCAGCCGAGGCAACGAACCCTGCTCGATCAATTTGCGGCGCGCCTCAAGCTCGGCCTTGCGCTGATTGTACAAGGCCGTCGCCTGGGCGACCTGCGCCTCGCGCGCATCGTCGGACAGCACCGCCAGCACATCGCCCTTCTTCACCTGCTGACCGCGCTTGACCCGCATTTCGGTGAGCACGCCGCCGGTGCGCGCGGTGATCGTGACCTTCTTGTCGGCCTCGGTGCGGCCGGATAGCGTCAGCTTGCGCGCATGCGGCGCAACGTTCGTCTCGGCGACCGCAACGCGGAAAAGCTTCGGCGCGCCGGCATCGGGGCGGACAGCCGCACGGCTCTGCGACGTTTCATGCGGGACCAGGTGGCCGGACGCGACCCATGCGACAGCGCCGACCACAAGTCCCACCGCGACGATGCGGCTCGCTTTCATTGTGCCGCTCCCGCTCCGCTCGCGCCCGCCCATTGGCCGCTAGCCTCCGGCCCCGCCTTCCGCCCCCTGCCGCGCTCGAGCAGCATGTATCTCGTGACATCGAAGAACATCGGCAGCACCGCTTCGGCATCGAAATTCGGGTCGACCGCGCGACGCCACCACACGCCGTCGGCAATGATCATCAGCATCTCGACCGCCGCGCCGATATCGGCATCGCGCGAAATGTCGCCGCGCGCCTGCGCGCTTTGCAGCATGGTGACGAGCCGGTCCTTTATGTCGGCATCGAACTCGTTCATGATTTTCGAGATCGTCGGATTGCGGCGGCTCTCTGACATGATCTCGGCGCACAGCCCAACCTCTTCGACGCTGCGCTCGACGAAATGATGGCGCGCCAGCGCCGCAAAGGTCGAAAAGAAGTCGCTCGTGAATTGCGCGCTGGCAAGCTGCGCCGCGACCTCCGCGCGATCGCGCTCGGTGATGCCGGCGATGATCGCTTCCTTGGAGGGGAAATAGCGATAGACATTGCCGGCGCTCATTCCGGCTTCGGTGCAGATCTGCTGCATCGACGTCTGATGAAAACCGGAGCGCGCAAAGCAGCGCCGCGCCGCATCGAGGATTTCCGAGCGGCGGTCCGAATGGAGTTGGGCGTTAGCCTGACGCAAAAGCCCCCCGCGTTCTGGTGCGGTGCGATATAAGCGAATGAATGTTCGCTCTATTAATGGGGTGAAATTTGGCGAGTCAATGACCGACCCGTATTCCGTTGGCGAAAAACTTCGGCCGAAAGCTAGGCCATTAGACCAATAGACCAATCGACCGACGGTCGGGCCCCGCGTTGCCGGATGAGCGGAAAGGGGCTACCGCCACAGCCCGCCATCAGTCCGCCGCGGTATATCGTCTAGGTTCCATCCAGGGCGCGATCCGAATCACGGGGACGGGAGAAAGAGTCAATGAAGCGTTCGGTTCTGGGCGCGGCCATCCTGATGGTTGCCGCGTGTCCCGCCGCAGCCGCGGAGCTTCCGCTCAAGCAGGTGATCCTGTCGAATTCCGGGCTGGCGCAGTTCACCCATTCCGGTTCTGTAACCGGCAATTCCACCGTCGAACTTGCGGTGCGGCTCGACCAGGTCGATGACATTCTCAAGAGCCTCACGGTCTTCGACCGCGCCGGCGCGGTCGGCACCGTCAGCCTGCCGGGCAAGACGCCGCTGCCCGAACTGTTCCGCGATCTTCCATTCGGACCGGAAGCGCTGAATTCGTCGCCGGACCTTCTGAACGCGCTGGTCGGCAGCGAGATCGAGATCACGGGGCCGGTGAAGGCCAAGGGCCGCGTGTTCCGCGTGGTGCCCGAACAGATCGCGCTCCCGAATGAGGGCGGCACGGTCACGCGGCATCGGCTCACGCTGATGACGGCGGCCGGGCTGACCCAGGCGATCCTCGAAGAGGTGACGGAACTGCGGTTCACCGATCCGCAAACGCGCCAGCAGATCGAGCGGCTGCTTGCCGGGCTGATCGAAAACCGCGCCAAGGAGCGGCGAACGCTGTCGGTTGATTTTCGTGGCGGCGGTACCCGCGATGTCGCCATCAGTTACGTGGTCGGCGCACCGGTCTGGAAGACCGCCTATCGCATCGTGCTGCCGAAGGATGGCGGCAAAGACGAATCCAAGGCGCGTCTGCAAGGCTGGGCGGTGATCGAGAATCTCACAGGCGGCGACTGGAAAGACGTCGACCTGACACTTGTTTCAGGCAACCCGGTCGCCTTGCGACAGCCGCTCTATACTGCATTGTTCTCGGAGCGGCCGGAAGTACCGGTCTCGGCCGGCACCCGGGTCGTTCCGCGCAAGGACGATGTCGAGGAAAAGGCGGCCGGGCCGGTCGCTGCCCGCCCGCAGTTGCGCCGCGACGCTGGGACAGCTCAGTACGAGCGGCAGACGCGCAGTTTCGCCGTCATTCCCGGCAGCCCCGCGCCGGCGCCGCTCGCCGCACCGGCTCCTGCCGCGCCGCCTGCCAACGCCGCCGCGACCGAGGAAGCGGCCACCCAGTTGCTCTACAGATTCCCGGCCAAGCTTTCGCTGGCCACCGGACACACCATGATGGTGCCGTTCATCGATCGCGAGATCGAGATGAAGCGCATCTGGCTCTATCAGCCGGATATTGCCACCAATCGTCCGCTGGCGGCGGTGCAGCTGAAGAACGATGGGGCCAGCGCGCTTCCGGCCGGGCTTGTCACCGCATTCGAAACGTCAGCGGATGGCAGCACCGGCTTTGTCGGCGACGCGCTGCTGCCGCTGATGCCGAAGGACGCGACGCGACTTGCGACTTTTGCGCTGGATACCAAGACCGCGATCCGGCGCGAGGACAGGGGCGTGGTGCGCACCGCCCTTGGCAAGGCGCTGAACGGCACCCTCACGGTGCAGACGCGGTCGCGACGCGTGATCGATTATGAGGTCACGACGCCGCCGGACGAGGATCGCGAGATCGTGGTCGAGGAAGCGCGCGTCGCCGGCTGGACTCCGGTGGCCGGCGCCAATGGCCTGGAGGAGACGCCGACCCGCTACCGCCATACGATTTCGGCGCCGAAGGGACAGACGACAAAAGCCAGTTTCACGACCGAGCGCCTCGACAGCGAACGGGTGATACTGACCGATCTCGATGTCGGCGACATGCTGGTCAGAATACGCGGGCTCCAGAACGAGAGCGCCAGCCTCAAGGATACGATCGCAAGACTCACAACCCTGGTCGAAGAGACCAACACAACGAGGGCGCAACGCAACCGCCTCGAAGCCGAGCGCAACAAGATCGTGCAGGATCAGGAGCGGCTGCGTAGCAATCTGGATGCCGCTGGGCAATCGTCCGATCTCGGCCGGCGCTATCTCGCGACGCTCGAAAAGCAGGAAGACCGGATTGGCGAGATCGACAAGCAGATGGCCGCGCTCGAAACCGAGATTGCGGCGAAGCGGAAGGCTGCCCAGGATGCGGTGCGCCAGCTGACGCTGTAGCCCCATCATCGCGAACCCTCTTCTCTCTCCCGGTTGGGGGGAGAGGGAAGAAAAATGTCACGCGCGCCGCGCCATCATCTCATCAACCGCCGCGAGGATCCGGTCCGGCGTGGTCGGCGCGTCGATGACCGG
>JBIQKQ010000158.1:0-7481 GCA_044506365.1 Hyphomicrobiales bacterium | reverse complement strand
ATGCGAGTCCTGCTGTCCCTCGCGTTGCTGCCGCTGCTATACGCGCCCGCGAATGCGCAGGCGCTGACCGGAGACCAGATCAAGGCGATGTTCTTCAATGGCAAGCCGTTCGTCGCAACGTCGACTACGCGGCAGCGCTTCACCATGGTGTTCACCCCGGACGGCAAGGCCACGCGCGAACCGCTCAAGAAGCAGGGCGAGCCGACGGAAAAGACTGCCGGCACCTGGAAAGTGGTGAAGGAAGGCTTCTGCACGTCCTGGAAGCCGGGATCGCCCGCGACCTGCTATCGCCTGGTGCCGAACACCAGTGACGACAGCAAATGGTCGGTGATGAAGGGGGCGGTCACGATCGCAAGCTGGACCAAACCGGCGGACTGACGGACGGCTGCGTGCGCAGCGGATGGAGCCTGCTACCGCTCCGCGTGAATCGACAGATCGGTAATGGAGGGGGTCTCGCCCGAGAGCGGGTTACCGCGATCCCAGCCATAGCTCAGCGTCTCGAATCGCATCGAGCGCGCATCGATCATCAACAACCGCCCGACCAGGCCTTCGCCAAAGCCGACGATTTCGCGGATCGCTTCCAGCGCCATCATCGAACCGGCGATTCCCGGTAGCGCGCCGAGCACCCCGGCTTCCGAACAGGCGGGGACCGTGCCGGGCGGCGGCGGCTCCGGAAACAGGCAGCGATAGGTCGGATTGGGATTGCCGTCCTTCGCGCGCTCGTGCGGGCGCAGCGTGGTGATGGCAGCGTCAAACGTGCCGAGCGCGCCGGCGATCAGCGGCTTCTTCGCCAGATAGCATGCGTCCGACACCAGATAGCGGGTCGGGAAATTGTCACATCCATCGATCACCAGATCGTATTGCCCGATCAGATCGAGCGCGTTGCCTGCCGAAATGCGGACGGCGTGCCGCTCCACAACGACATGCGGATTGAGTCTGGCGATGGCGGCCGCAGCCGAATCCACCTTGGCGTCGCCGATGTCGCCTGTCGTGTGCAGCACCTGGCGCTGCAGGTTCGACAGCGAGACCAGATCGTCGTCGACAATACCAATCGTGCCGACGCCGGCAGCCGCAAGATAAAACAGGACAGGCGCGCCCAATCCGCCGGCGCCGATCATCAGCACGCGCGCCCTCTTCAGCGCCGCCTGTCCGGGGCCGCCGACATCGCGCAGCACGATATGGCGGGCATAGCGCTCCAGTTCCTCCCGGGTCAGCATCGACCTGCTCCCAATTCCGCTTCCAATTCCGCTCCTATGCGTCGCAAGATCCGCGATTCCACCGAAACGAAAATTCGTGGTTCTTATTGAAATAGCACAATCCACGACCCCGAACTTCAAATTGGCGACAGTGGCCGTCAAGCCCTTGCGCAACGGCCTCCGGCGCGGTCTCATGGGGCGGGGGACGAGGGTGGCTTTCGGTAACATGCGTCTCATTGCATGGATTGTCGCGATAACGCTCGCGCATGTTCCGCAAGCCGTGGCGCAGGCTGAACGGCCGGCGGCGACAGTCCAGCCCGCTTCCGCCAAGGCAAAACCCAAACCTGCCAAAAAGGCCGCGGCCAAGAAAGAAAAGCCGGCGGGTGCCGATACCGTGGCTGCGACCCCGGAGCAGCGCGCCGCCTATGCGGCGCTGCCGCTCGCCGAGCGCATCGCGATCCAGTCCGACCTGATCTGGAGCGGCGACCTGTCGGGTTCTGTCGATCCCAAATTCGGAGACCGCGCGATCGCAGCCGTGCGCGCCTTTCAGAAGAGAAACAAGCTCGCGGAGACCGGCATCCTCACGCCTGAGCAGCGCCAAACGCTCGCCGCGTCGATGCGAAGCCGAAAGGACTACAACGGCTGGCGGCTGGTGGAGGACGAGGCAACGCCCGGCGTCCGGCTCGGCATCCCGTCAAAGCTCGTGCCGCAAACCGAAACTGGCACCATCGGAAGCCGCTGGTCGTCGGGGCGTGGCGAAATCCAGATCGAGACCTTCCGCGAAAAAATGGCGGGAGCGACGCTGCAGGATCTGTTTGACGAGATGAAGCGACGACCCTCGAGCCGCCGGGTGGAGCAGAATGCAATCAACACCAGTTCATTCTCGCTCTCGGGTATGCAGGGCCTGAAGAAATTTCATGTGCGGGTCTATCTGAAGGACAACGAAGCACGCGGCATCACGATTCTGTTCGATCAGGCGATGGAGACGATCATGCTGCCGCTGGTCGACATCATCATCGGTTCCTACCTGCCGTTCGGCGATCCGGCGACCGCGTCCAGTTCACGCCGGATCAGTTACGGTTCGGGGATCGTTGTGAGCCGGAGCGGCCATGTGGTGACCGAGCGACAGTTCACCGACAATTGCGCGGGTCTCATTGTTGCGGGTCTCGGCCCCGCGGACAGGGTTGCCGAAGAGGCAGCCTCCGACCTCGCGCTGCTTCGCGTGAATGGCGTGCGCAACCTTAAGCCGGCGCGGTTTTCGTCCGACCCGCCCCGGAGTGCCCAGTTGACCCTGGTCGGCATTTCCGATCCGGCGAGTCAGGCCGGCGGTCGCGACGTGACCACCGCGCCTGCTCGATTGCGCGGCGTTGACGGCGCACGCGTTCTGCTCGACGCGGAGCCTGTGCGCGGTTTCATCGGCGGCGCCGCGGTTGACGGCCAGGGCCGGCTGGCGGGAATGATCGATGTCGCTTCCGCAGCCGTCGCGGGACCGATCACGAGCGCCGGCCAGATTTCCTTCGTGCCGAGCGCAACCATCCGCAAGTTTCTCGGCAGCACCGGCATTAAGCCTGTCGATGGCAGCGGCGATCTTGCAGCCACGAAAAATGCGTTGGTGCGTGTGATCTGCGTGCGGAAGTAGCGTCGGCGGGCACTCGCTGTTGTGCCCTCTCCTTCACGCAAGAGAGCGACCAACACAGCGGCGGTGCGTCATTGCGTGTCGGGCGGGCGCATCCGCGGCGCGACCACTGGCCTGTTACTTATTCTCGAATTTCGCGGGTCGTTTCTCGACGAACGCGGCCATCCCTTCCTTCTGGTCCTTGGTGGCGAACAGCGAATGGAACACCCGGCGTTCAAACAGCACGCCCTCGGCGAGTGTCGTCTCGAACGCACGGTTCACCGCCTCCTTGGCCATCATCGCGGCCGGCAGCGACATCGAGGCGATGGTCTGCGCGATCTTCATCGTCTCTTCCATGAGTGCAGCGAGCGGCACCACACGCGCCACCAGTCCGGAGCGCTCCGCTTCCGCCGCATCCATCGTGCGGCCGGTCAGTGTCATCTCCATCGCCTTGGCCTTGCCGATCGCACGGGTGAGGCGCTGGGTGCCGCCGATCCCCGGAATGACGCCGAGCTTGATCTCCGGCTGGCCGAATTTCGCGTTATCTGCTGCGATGATCATGTCGCATTGCATGGCAAGTTCGCATCCGCCGCCGAGCGCAAAACCGGCAACGGCGGCAATGACCGGCTTGCGCGCGCGCGCAGCGGCATCCCAGCCGGCAGCGAAGTTGCCCATGAACGTGTCCATGTAGGACTTGTCCGCCATCTCCTTGATGTCGGCGCCCGCGGCAAAGGCTTTCTCTGATCCGGTGATGACGATGCAGCCAATTCCAGGATCGGCCTCGAATGCATTGACCGCGGCATTCAGTTCGCCCGCGAGTTCGGCATTGAGCGCGTTCAGCGCCTGCGGCCGGTGCAGCCGGATCAGCCCGACGCGTCCATGCGTTTCAACCTGGATGGTGTTGTAGGTCATTGCGCCCTGCCCGCCCTGTATGTCGCTCGCCCCCGAGACCGCGGGGACCCAGCATTGCCAATACTGGATGCCGCCTTCGCGGGAATGAGCGAAGAAGAATTCTGCTCTAGCTGAATTCACCGACTGCGGCCAGCAGCCGCTCGATGTCCTCCGGCCGCGACAGCCGGTGGTCGCCGTCCTTGACCAGAGTGAGCACCACGTCGTCGCGCGCGATCCGCGAAACGAGCGACACCGCGTGCTCCCACGGCACGTCTTCGTCCTTCACGCCCTGTAGGATGCGCACGGGACAGCCGGTTTCAATCAGTCCGCCCAGCAACAGGTGATCGCGTCCCTCCTCGATCAAGTTCCGCGTGATGAGATAAGGTTCGTCCGCATATTCCGACGGCCGCTGCCACGAGCCCACGGTTTCGATCTGTCTCCTGACCTCGGGGGGGAAGCGCTCCCACATCAGCACTTCGGTGAAGTCCACCGCTGGCGCGATCAGTACGAGGCCGGCGAGCGATCCGCCGCCGGACACGCGACCTTCACGAATATCCCGCGCCAACAAAAGCGAAATCCATCCGCCCATGGATGAGCCGACCGCGACCGTTGGGCCGTCGCAAAATCGGGAAAACACCGCCCGGCTGTCTTCCAGCCAGCGGCCGATCGTGCCGTCGGCAAACGCGCCCGTGGATTCGCCGTGACCGGAATAGTCGAAGCGGATGCAGGCGCGCCCCTGTTCCGCGGCCCAGCGATCCAGCGCCTCCGCCTTGGTGCCCCTCATGTCGGACTTGAAACCGCCAAGCCAGATCACGGCGGGCGCTCGCCCGCTGCGTCGCCGTACGGCGATCGAGCGGCGCGCCTCGCCTACGCCGACCTCGATCTCAGTCAATTCTACGTCACTCTTCGCCAATGCCAATTCCCTTCATCTTTTTGCCGCAAAAAACCAATCAGCCTCGCATCGGGCGACGATATCCTGCAACCCGTTTGCCTCGCGGCTGGATAGGGCCTATCAGATGGGCTTCATCCGGCCGGTTTCCGTTTGCGAGTTTCGACCACCCACTACAACGCAGGCCGCTCGGCAAGTCCGCAAGCTAAAAGAGGTCACGTGTGAATTCCGGATTCGCGGCGCGAAAAATGCAGCCTCCCGGAAGCGAGACCATGCAATCCTCGCAGGACCGCGAAATTGTCAGGCCAACACGTTCGCTGACCGTACTTGTCATCGTCCCGACCTTGCAGGCTGGCGGCGCCGAGATGGGCGCCGTCGACACCGTGCGGATCCTGACGGCCGCAGGGCACCGTGCGATCGTCATGTCGCGCGGCGGCCGGCTTGAGCCTCGGGTGACCGCGGCCGGCGGCGAAGTCATTCATGCCGATGTCGCGAGCAAAAACCCCGCAGTCATGGCGCGCAACGCCGTCATGATTTCGCGCATCGCGCGGCGTCGGAAATGCGACATCATCCATGCGCACGGCCGGGCCCCGGCATGGAGCGCGCTGATTGCCGCGAAACTGACGCGCGTTCCGTTCGTCACCAGCTGGTACAAGGGCTTCCGCGAGCAGAATGCCTTCAAACGGCTGTACAACAGCGTGATGGCGCGCGGCGATCGGATTATCACCGTGAGCGAACAGCTCGCGGATATAATCAGCGAGCGCTACCGCGTGTCGCCCAGCCGCATCGATGTGGTCCCGGCGAGCGTGGACGCGGCGCTGTTCGACCCGGCGCGGATGACGGACGAGCGCCTTGCGGGGATCCAACGTAGTTTCGGTGTGGCGCCCAATGAAAAAGTGGTGCTCGTGGTTGGACGCATGCTGCGGCGCAAGGGGCATCATGTGGCGGTTCGGGCGGCGCGCCGCCTGAAGGATATGGGCCTGAAGGATTTCGTATTCGTTTTCGTTGGCGAGAGCGGCGGCAACAGCAGTTATGGCGGCGAGATCTGGGATCAGGTTCTCGCCAACGACCTCACGGGCGTGGTGAGGCTGATCGGCCCGGTCGATGACATGCCGGCCGCCTATGCGGCAGCCTCGGTCGTCGTATCGGCCGCAATCCAGACCGAGGGATTGCAGCGAACAATTCTCGAGGCGCAGGCCATGAAGCGCCCGGTGGTGGTCTCGGATCTCGGGGCCGGACCGGACGCTGTCTTGGCGCCGCCGATGGTTCCGGAAGACCGAATGACGGGATTGCGGTTTCCGGCCGGCGACGATGTCGCGCTTGCCGCCGCGCTGGTCCGCCTGTTTTCGATGGCGCCGACGCAACAGACGGCGATCGGCATTCGCGGCCGCCAATGGGTGATGGACCACTTCAATCAGCCCTCCGTCAGCGACCTGATGCTGCGGCTTTATGCCGGGCTGGCGGGCAAAAAAAATCCGGCCTGACCCCCGCGGAATCATCTTAAATCTGCGGGATTGGGCACGGGCCGCCGTTGACTTGGGCTGGTTTTGTCCCGATCTTCTGCCGGACGTGCAGCGTGCGGACCCTTGGCCAACAGCCTTGAATGCGCGCCGCGCCTGCAGGTTTATCGCAACAGCAACGGAGACTTTCCATTCGCCGTCCTATGAAAGCCGCGCCTCCCGTTCAGAAGGACGGTCCGCGCGTCAACGATGAGATCCGCAACCGCGAGGTTCAGCTGATTGATCAGGCCGGAACCAATCTTGGCACGGTCCCCATCCAGCAGGCCCTCGAGAAGGCCTCCGAGGCCGGACTCGACCTCGTCGAGATTTCTCCGAACGCATCCCCGCCGGTCTGCAAAATCCTGGATTACGGCAAGTACAAATTCCAGGCCCAGAAGAAGGCGGCCGAAGCCCGCAAGAAACAGAAGGTCGTCGAGGTCAAGGAAATCAAATTCCGGCCGATGATCGACGATCACGATTACGATGTGAAGATGCGTTCCATGAAGCGCTTCTTCGAAGAAGGCGACAAGGTCAAGGTGACGCTGCGTTTCCGTGGCCGAGAGATGGCCCATCAGGAACTCGGCACCCGGCTGCTCGATCGGGTCAAGTCAGACCTCGCCGAGCTGGCCAAGGTCGAAATGGACGCCCGCTTTGAAGGCCGGCAGATGATCATGATCCTGGCGCCGCGTTGACGCGGCGTCAGCTTTCCCACCAATCAGCCTGACATTCTCTTCCGGATGAGCAGGCTCGGGCTCTGCCGGATGAGCGGGCCCGGGCCCGGTTCGCTCGCGTCTACCGCTTGTGCCACCGACGCGAACGGACGCGCGGCGCCCTCAGGATGCAATAAGCTGCGGCGATACGGTTCTCGCACGCCGCCGGGCCGCCGGGCCGTGCCGGCTGAGGACGTTCGTGCCGATCGTCCAGGGTTTGTTGGCCCCGCTGACAACGCTGATAAGTTTCTGGAGCGGCAGCCGTTCGATCTCGGCGCGAGGCCGCGAGACATAGAGATCGGCGTGATAAACGCCTTCGGTTTCGTGACCCTGCGTGTCGATGCCGAGCGCCTCGACTGCGCTGACCGCCGCCTCCATCTCGCTGCGATCGTTGAAACGGCGCTGCACGAATGTTGCGCCTTCGAACTTTTCGGTCTCGAGCCCGTACCGAGCCAGCGTCTTTGCGATCTGATCGTAGGGAAACATACGCAGGACGAACGACGCCACCCATGCCGTTTGGTTTCGGCATGCCAGCGCCATCACCCGCTCGAAGGTCTTGTCGGTGACATAGCCGACGCAACCGGTGGACGCCACGATGTCGGCACTCGCGATCGCGGCCGCTGCGTCGTCGCCGGGATCCTCGATCTCAAGATCCGCGGACAGGCCGATATCCACGGCGCC
>JBIQKQ010000157.1:0-7522 GCA_044506365.1 Hyphomicrobiales bacterium | reverse complement strand
ATATCGCGGACGAGCGACACCGCTTCCGCTGCCTGCAGCGGGGGCGCAGCCGCCACACTTCAGCTCCCGGACTGCAGGCCGCGCCACCGCGATTCAAAGCTGCCATCGTCGGCGACGGGGGCCGGCCATGCGGCAGGTTGCGCTGTCTGCGGGACCGGCGCAGCAGCCGGCGGCGTAGCACCTATCGCGCCGACATTGCGGCCGTCCGTCGAGGCCCCCGGACTATCCGCTTCCGCCACGGACTTCGGCGCTGGCGCTTGGGCGGCGGGCGCCTTCGGCCAGTAGAGCGCGGATTTCGACATCATCGGCTTGCCCTCGTACCAGCATTTGCGCCCATCGATGATGCGATAATACCAGCGGCCTTTGATGGGTGACGGCGCCTGTTTCGCGCATGCGATCATTTCCGCGCCGAACGCCGACGGAGCGTGGCTGGCGGGCATTACCAGGATCGCACTCAAGATCAGCAACCGCTTCATGTGACACTCCTCTTTCTGAGGACCCCCTATGGTCTGCAGAAACGCGCCAGACCGGACCATCGAAGTGTGGTCACGCCGTGAATGACTGTGGTCAAAACTGGGGTCAGGTGATGTCGCCGGATGAGCGTCTGCGGTGCCTGAGCACCGTGCGCGCCTTATTGCCGTTCGCGGACCGATCCCGGTTCAGCCCGTGGACATACGATTGACCTGGGTCAACGCGCCCTGCCTGCCGCCTGGAAGAATGCGTACGGACTAGGAAGAATGCGCACGGACTAGGGAGAGCGCCATGAAAGTCGAGCAGATCCACCACGTCGCGTATCGCTGCAAGAATGCGAAGCAGACCGTCGCCTTCTACCAAAAGGTTCTCGGCATGGATTTCCTGATGGCGATGGCGGAGGACCGCGCGCCGTCGACAAAGGCGCCGGATCCTTACATGCACGTCTTCCTCGACGCCGGTAACGGCAACATCCTCGCCTTCTTCGAATTGCCGAAATCCCCGCCGATGGGCCGCGATCCGAACACGCCGGATTGGGTGCAGCACATCGCATTTCGGGTGAAGGATCGGGAGGCCATGCTGGAGGCCAAGGCCAATGCCGAGGCGATCGGCTGCACCGTCGTCGGTCCGACCGATCACGCGGTGTTTCAGTCGATCTATTTCTTCGACCCGAGCGGCAACCGCTGCGAGGTCACCTATATGACGGCCAAGCCCGGCCAGATGGAAGAGCTGAAGAAGATCGCGCCGGCGATGCTGGATGAGTGGGATCGCACCAAGCAGCCGCCGCGTCAGGCGGCCTGGGTGCATCAGGAGGAATTTGCCTGAGTAGTAGCGCCTGGTTCTCAGTCGAGACCGGCGAGCGCGGCGCGACCGCGTTCGGTGAGCGTTACGGTCGAATGAAGATGGTTGGCGCAGATGCGGACAAGCCCGCTCCAGCAGAGCTTCTCACCTTCGATCGTGTCGCAGAAGGCCGACAGCCGGATATCGCCGGCCAAGAGCTTCCTGAGTTGCGAAATCTGAAAAGCTGTGAGCGACATCGCGGCAAGTCCCTTCCAAGAACCCGAACGAGCATTGGTCGCGCCCGGGCTACGGACGGTTCAATTGCCGCCGCGCGGGGCAAATTTGAGGAAAAGGCGAGGAATTTCAGCCGCAATTAGCGTTAGCCAATCGTAAGTGACATTTCTGCCGGGATCGCGTTTTCACGATCGCGGCGCGAATTCGTTAACCGTCTCCCGCCAAAGGCATGCGTGTCGGCCGCGCATAAAGCCGCCGGTCATGCTTGCGGCCTATCTGACGGCCAGTGACTTCCATCATGGCGTCAGGTTATCGCATGAGTGCGCCGATCCCGGCGGATCAGGTCCACGCCCAGACAGCGGAACCGTGCGCGCGCGCTCACGCAATCGACAGAGAGGATCGGGGCGCCGGGCTGTTCCCGCTCACAACACTTTCCGTCCCGGCCTGGGACATGCTGGCAGCGCGCGCGATCGAGCCCAATGCCTGCCTGCTCCCGCTCTGGGCCCTGCCTGTCGCAGCGCTTGCCCGCGGCTGCGGCGATGCGCTTGCGCTCGCGGCCTTCGACCAAACAGCGAACCGCCTATCCGGCATGATGCCGGTGCGCTGGGCAAGGCGCGCCCTGGGGCTGCCGATTCCGCTGCTCGTATCGTGGAGCGCCTACGCCCCGTATGCGGTGCCGTTGCTCGATCGCGAGCGCGCGGTCGAAACCGCCGGCGCCCTGATCGACGGCGCGCGGGCTACCGGCGCGCGCGGGCTGCTCCTGCAAAGCATCGCGACCGGCGGTCCCGCCTATGCCGCGATCCTCGCCGCGATACAGCGGCGGGGCCTGACGCCTCGAATCTTGCGCAGCTTCCGGCGCGCCGGTCTCGACGCTCGCACGCCACCGGATGCGGTCTTGCGCGATGCGCTCTCGGCCAAGAAATTGAAGGAATTGCGCCGCCAGCGTCACCGTCTGGAGGATTCAGGTCCGGTCAGCTTCGAGGTGGCGTCGGCCCCTGAACGCGTCGGCCCCGCGCTCGAAGCATTTCTCGCGCTCGAAGCCAAGGGCTGGAAGGGCGCGCGCGGCACCGCGCTGATTCAGCATCCCGGCGACGCCGCATTCATCCGCGAAGCCGCGCCTGCGCTTGCCGCACGCGGCCAGTTCGAAGTCGCCCGTCTCACCCGAAACGGAGACACCCTCGCCGCGGGACTGATCCTACGCGACCGGGGCCGCGCGTTCTTTTTCAAGATCGCGATGGACGAAACGGAGGCCCGCGCCTCGCCAGGCGTCCAACTCACGCTCGAACTGACCCGGCATCTGTGCGCCGATCCGGCCATCGCATTCGCTGACTCAACCGCCGATGGCGAGCACCCGATGATCGATCATGTCTGGCGTGAACGGATCACGATCGCCGACGTGTTCGTGCCGCTGTCGCCCCGCGATCCCTTTGCCCGATCGCTGCATGCGCTGCTTGCCGCGCGCAATCGAGCCATCGATTTCGCCAAGAGCCTCCGCCGCATCAAGGAGAAACTGCCATGAAAGTCTTCGAGCCGACCGACACGGCCGCACTGACGCACGCGTTTCCGCACCTGCCGTTCGGACTCAAACATCATTTCGTCGGCAACCCGCTGCTGACACTACCGAAGCTTGCCGAGTTGGTGCGCGAATGGCCGCGCGACCGGCTGGAATATAATTCTGGCCAGGCCGCGATCAGCCAGCGCCCCGAAACGACACCAACGGTCGATCTCGAACCGGAAGAGATCGTTCGCAATATCGAGAGCGCCGGGGCCTGGATGGTGCTCAAATCGGTCGAGCAGGATCCGGCCTATCGCAGGCTGATCGAGAACGCGCTCATGGAGGTCGCGCGCACCCGCGGCTTCGACAGCCTGAAGGCGGCCGGGTTCGAGGACATCCGCGCTTTTGTCTTCGTCTCATCCGCCCGTTCGACGACGCCGTTCCACGCCGACGCCGACGAAAATTTCTTCTTCCAGATTCACGGCGACAAGTTCTTCCATGTCTACGACAATCGCGATCGATCGATCGCATCGGAAGAGGCGCTGGAAGCGAGTGCGATCAAGCACCGAAACTTGCCATACCGGGCGGAATTCGACGCCAAATGCACGACCTGGAAGCTCAAGCCCGGCGAGGGCGTATTCGTACCCTATCAATGGCCGCACTGGGTGCGCACCGCCGACCACTATTCGATCTCGCTGTCGCTGACCTGGAAATCCGACGCGGTGCGCCGCCGGAACGACATTTTCGCCGTCAACGCGATGCTGCGCGGAATCGGCATGCCGCAGAACCCGCCCGGCGTGAATCCGATATTCGACAGCGCGAAGGTTGCAGCTTTCCGCGCCGCCTCGGCCGCGGTCGAGCCGTTGCGCAGGAACGAAGCCATGCGGCGGGCCATTCGCCGGCTCGTCAAGGGCAGCGACGCCAACTACTACTATCGGGACGCTAAGAAGCCTCAGGATGCCAGGGCATCGTGAACCGATGCGGCGTCATCGGGCCGCCCGCCTGAACAAAGAGCGAGGGCGGGCAAGTCCGAAATGCGCAGCGACCCGAAGAAAGTCCGCCTGGCTTCCCAGAGGCGCGGGTCCGACGCACATCCCGATATGACGTGACGCTCACCAGTCCGTGAACCGCGGGCCGTTTCACCGCGACAGAGCGTCAGGTGCGGCCAAGCTCCGGGCCCGTCAGCCGTAGGGCATTCCGACCGACAGTGCCATGCGGACTGGCTGCGCCCTGTTGCCCTCGCCAGAATTATTCGGCTGCCTTCTGCATTGCATTGTCCAGCAGGCGACGGCATTCGCTCAGTTCGAACAAAGTGGACTGCAACCGCCGCACGTCCTCGCGCGACATTTGCACACGGATCGCGGCGGGCGCCGCCTGCGGGCGCTGTGGCGGGGCGGCAGCTGACGGCTCCTCCTCGGGTGCCACGTCCTGCGATGGATCGGAGTCATCGTCCACCGGACCGTGCATCGGCTGCTCGGCGCCCGGCAGCCAAACGCTCTGGACGAATTTCGGCCCCTGGTCGCGCAGGATGCGCTGCACGCCTCGGATGGTATAGCCCTCGCCATACAGCAGATGATGAATGCCGCGCAGAAGGTCGACGTCGTCCGGGCGGTAGTAGCGTCGGCCACCGGCGCGCTTCATCGGCTTGATCTGGCTGAAGCGCGTTTCCCAGAAGCGCAGCACGTGCTGCGGAACTTTGATGTCGTCGGCGACTTCGCTGATGGTCCGAAATGCGTCGGGCGCCTTGTCCATCTACCGTCTCACTTGCCGTAGCGCGGATTGGAGATGCGAAATCGGGGGCCATTCCACCCGCATTTCGCCTCGCTCGAACTGGCCCTGCAGGGAGACCCGCATGGGCCGATTAAACCGAATTTGCCGCATTCCATGCGACCAAAACCGCCTAATGCGTTTCGGTATCGTCGGCGACGGCCGGACCGCTGTCGCCATTGATCTTTTGCTTGAGGATGGCCGAGGGCTTGAACACCATGACGCGGCGGGGCGATATCGGCACTTCCTTTCCGGTTTTCGGGTTGCGGCCGACCCGCTGGCCCTTTTTGCGCACCACGAAGGAACCGAACGACGAAAGTTTCACGGTCTCGCCGCGCTCAAGGCAATCAGTGATTTCCTTGAGCACCTGCTCGACCAGCGTAGCGGACTCGGTGCGCGACAGGCCGACCTTCTGGTAGACCGCCTCACACAGATCCGCGCGTGTAACCGTTTTGGCCGTCATCGCCCGCAGCCCCTACCCGGCGATCCTTGTTGTTTTACAAGACGATACGGACTTACTTTTGCACGGTCAACCGAAGAAAGGCCAGCAAGCGCTCATTCGTTGACTGGCCAGTAATGCAACGCGCCGCGCGGAGGACGTCGCTGCATTGCAAACCGGTACTTTTTTACATTCGCACCAGCGATGCGCCCCAGGTGAAGCCGCCGCCCATCGCCTCGAACATCACCAGATCGCCCTTTTTGATCCGGCCGTCGGCAATTCCGGCGCAAAGCGCCAGCGGAATTGACGCCGCCGAGGTGTTGCCGTGCCTGTCGACCGTTATGATCACCTTGGCTGGATCGAGCCCGAGCTTGATCACCGATCCGTCGATGATGCGACGATTGGCCTGATGCGGCACGAACCAGTCGAGGTCGTGCGCGGTATAGCCGGTCGCCCGGAACGCATCCTTGATCACGTCCGTGATCATGGACACGGCATGCTTGAAAACCTCCTTACCCTCCATCCTGAGGTGACCCACCGTCTGGGTCGAGGAGGGTCCACCATCGACATAGAGCTTCAGCTTGTGGCGGCCATCGGAGCGCAGATGGGTGGTCAGGATTCCGCGATCGGTGATCGCGCCGGGCTGTTCCTGCGCCTCGATAACAACCGCACCTGCGCCGTCGCCGAACAGCACGCAGGTGGTGCGATCGGTCCAGTCGAGAATGCGTGAGAAGGTTTCGGAGCCGATCAGGAGCGCGCGGCGCGCAAGACCCCCGCGCAGCATCCCATCGACCGTACCAAGGCCATAGACAAAGCCCGAGCAGACCGCCTGCAGATCGAAGGCAAAACCACCGGTGATCCCGAGCCCGGACTGGATCGACACCGCCGTCGCCGGAAAGGTGTTGTCCGGGGTCGAGGTCGCGCACACGATCAGGTCGATGTCCTGCGGCGCAACGCCGGCATCGGCAAGCGCGGCCTGCGCCGCCTTGATGCCGAGGTCGGACGTCAGTTCTCCGTCAGCCGCGATGCGACGCTCGCGGATGCCGGTGCGCTGCACGATCCAGTCATCCGAGGTATCGACCATGCTGGCGAGTTCGGCATTGGTGAGGATGCGTTCCGGCAGATAGCAGCCGGCCCCCAGGATCACGGAGCGTAATGTCACGATGCTGCTCCGGCCACCGGCGCTTCTTCAGCCGTTACGCGCGCTTCCGGAATCAGCGCCTGCCCGATCTTGGCCTGCAGACCGTTGCGCACCATCTGATAGCCGATATCGACCGCCGCCGAGAAGCCGCTGGCGTCTGCACCGCCATGGCTCTTGATGACGATCCCGTTCAGGCCGAGGAAGACGCCGCCATTGGATCGGCCCGGATCGATCTTGGCGGCCAGCTTGCGGAACGCGCCGCGCGCGAACAGATAGCCCAGCCGCGTCCAGACAGTTTCCTTCATCGCCGCCTTGAGGTAGCCCGCGATCTGGCGCGCCGTGCCTTCCGCAGCCTTCAGGGCGATGTTGCCGGCAAATCCCTCGGTCACGACCACATCGACGGTGCCCTTGCCAATATCGTCGCCTTCGACAAATCCCGCATAGCGCAGATAGGGCAGCTCGCGCTCTCGCAAGATCTGTCCGGCTTCCCGAACCTCGTCCAGTCCTTTGACTTCCTCAACCCCGATATTGAGAAGCCCGACACTGGGTCGGTCGATATTGAGCACGATGCGCGCCATCGCGCTGCCCATCACCGCCATGTCGATCAGGTGCTGCGTATCGGCGCCGATGCTGGCGCCTAGATCGAGCACCACCGACTCGCCCCGCAATGTCGGCCAGATCGCAGCGATGGCGGGCCGCTCGATTCCAGCCATGGTCCGCAGATGGACCTTCGCCATCGCCATCAGCGCGCCGGTATTGCCGGCGGAGACCGCGACATCGGCCTCGCCCTTCTTCACCGCGTCGATCGCCAGCCACATCGACGACTTCCAGCGGCCCTGCCGGAGCGCCTGACTCGGCTTGTCATCCATCTTCACGGCGACGTCGGTATGGACCACGCGCGAGGACGTCTTGAGCTGCGGATAGGCCGCGAGCGCAGCCTCGATTGCGCTCTGCATGCCGAAAAAAATGAACTCGACGTCCGGATGGCGCGCCTGCGCAAGCGCAGCGCCGGGAATGACCACGGCCGGCCCATGGTCGCCTCCCATGGCATCGAGCGCAATGCGAACCTTATCTGGCATATGCCGGCCCTAGTCTCCCGAATCCGAGGTTCTATTCGATCGGCGGCTAGCGCGTGAGCGGACTTCGGATTTGAAGGACACTAGCAAACCTGGAATTCCAGTGGAGCGTGGATTTG
>JBIQKQ010000007.1:0-47104 GCA_044506365.1 Hyphomicrobiales bacterium | reverse complement strand
GCGCCTGAATGCCGGCTTTCTGCTGGCGCTCGCGCTCGGCCTTCACCAGTTCCAGGCTTTCAGTGGTGTCGAGGTTTTCGAGCCACAGTGCCGCATCGGTCAGCACCTTGCGCTGCGCGTCATTCAGGCTCTTCCACACGTCGTTATTCACCAGCACGTTGACTTCGACGCTGTAAAAAGGCGGTTCCATGCGGAACTTGGTCACCTTGTCCCAGCCGAGATCGAAAATGCCGAGGATCGGCCAGCCATAGCCGTCCACGACGCCGCGTTCGAGCGCGGTATAGACCTCGCCTGGAGGCGTGGTGATCGGCGTGCCCCCGAGCGCCTGCACGATGTCACGGTAGACCGGAGTGACGCGGATTTTCAGGCCGGTGAAGTCGATCTTGTCGATCTTCTTGTTCAGATAGATGTGGAACGGCACAGACACGAACTGCCGCGCCAGATAGTAGGAATTGAGCTTCTGGTTGTGCAGTTCGTTGATATAGGCCCAGGTGCCGTTCTTGCGCTGCTCGGCGGCGGGCTTGGAGATCAGCTTGAAGGCGTCGGCCTCCGGCATCAGATTGGTGTAGAAGGCGCCGGTCACATTGGCGATGTCCACCACCTTGTTGCGCACCGCATTGCCGACCTCGAACGGCGGCATGGCGCGTGGACCGCCGATATAATTGATCTGGATGACGCCCTTACCGTCCTTGTTAACCTTCTCGATGAATCGCTCGAAATTCTTGGAAAACTGGGTCCCTTCGGCGAACGAGGTGACCGCGCGCAGTGTCACTTCCTGCGCCGCGGCGGACGTGACACTGGCCGCCAGAGCCAGCCCGACAATACCGAATAGCGACTTCATGCTCATGAGTTGGCCCTCCCGCTTGGCCTGATTAGTTGATGTGATCTCGAAAGATCATTGCTGCGCTGCCGACCGGAGTCAATTTGCGGACCCGGTCTCATAAAAGGCCTTGGTAGGCCGATCGGACGCATGGTCAGTTGCCGGCGAGTTCACGCAGCCTCTTGCCGGATTCAGGTGCCTTAGCGATGACCGATTGCCAGGCCACATCGTTGGCCTTCTTTACGAAATCCTGCGAGGCTGCCGATCCGAAATCCAGGGCCTGAATGCCGAACTTTTCCTGGCGTGCGCGTTCAGCCTCGATCAGCGCTGCATTCTCGCTTTCGAGATTTTCGAGCCATGCGGCGGCATCCTGCAGCACTTTGCGCTGTTGGTCGTTCAAGCCATTCCAGGTGTCGAGATTGACAAGGACACTGCCCTCAACCGTGTAGAACGGAGGCTGCAGCCGGTACTTGGTGGCTTTCTCCCATCCCAGATCGAAAATGCCAGTGATGGGCCAGCCGTATCCATCCACAACACCGCGTTCGAGCGCCGTATAAACCTCACCGGGCGGCGTGGTCACCGGAGTGCCGCCGAGCGCTTGCACAAGGTCGCGATAGATCGGCGTCACGCGAATCCTCAGACCCGTGAGGTCGAGCTTGTCGATCTTCTTGTTGAGGTACAGGTGAAACGGCAGCGGCAAGAACTGTCGCGCTAGGTAGTAGGAATTGAGCTTCTTGTTGTGAAGCTCATTCAAATACGCCCATGTGCCGTTTTTTCGTTGCTCTGCCGCGGGTTTGCCGAGCAATTTGAAGGCGTCCGCTTCCGGCATCAGATTGGTGTAGAAGGCGCCGGTCGCGTTGGCGATGTCGACGACCCGCGAACGCACGGCATTGCCGACCTCGAAGGGCGGAATGGCCCGCGGGCCGCCGATATAGTTGATCTGTATAATGCCCTTGCCGTCCTTGTTCACCTTCTCGACAAAGCGCTCGAAGCCTCTGGAGAAGAAAGTCCCCTCAGCGAAAGACGACACCCCGCGCAGGGTTATCTCCTGTGTAGCGGCAGGCGCCAGCGCGCCGGCCAGCACGAGCCCTGCGACGCCGAGGAGGGGCGTTTTCAACATTTCGCTCTCCCGAACAGCGAATTTTGGATTATATTCTTTTGAATATAATTGCCCTGCCGCCGCGGGGAGTCAAATTTAGGCCGCCTGGCGGCCAGCACGCGGCAGGGTAGAAGCGGGCAGAGGCAGACGAAATGGCCGAGCGATCGTTCAAGAAAGAAGTCGAGCAGCTCAAGCTGGGTGCCGGGCAGGAATTTCGCGGCGAGGCGATCCTGTGCGTCACCAAGGCGCTGCTGCAGTCCGGCGTGTCCTACGTGTCGGGCTATCAGGGCGCGCCGATTTCGCATCTGATCGACGTCCTGAACGATGCCGAGCCGATGCTGAAGGAGCTCGGCGTCCGTTTCGAATCCTCCGCGAACGAGGCCGCTGCCGCGGCGGCGCTTGCGACCTCGGTGAGCTATCCGCTGCGCGGCGCCTGCACCTTCAAGGCCCCGGTCGGGACCAATGTTGCGTCCGACGCGCTCGCCAATCTGTCCTCGGGCGGCGTCAAGGGCGGCGCGCTGATCATCGTCGGCGAGGATTACGGCGAGGGCTCCTCGATCATGCAGGAGCGCAGCCATGCCTTCGCGATGAAGTCGCAGATGTGGCTGCTCGACCCGCGGCCGAATGTGCAGACCATCGTCGACATGGTGGAGAAGGGCTTCCAGCTGTCGGAGGTCAGCAACACCGCGGTGATGCTGCAGCTTCGCATCCGCGCCTGCCACGTCTATGGCTCGTTCATCGCGAAAGATAATGTGAAGCCGGATTTCACGCGCCTCGACGCGCTGAAAAATCCGGTGCGTGACATCACCCGCTACGCACTGCCGCCGTTCACCTACGAACACGAGAAGGAAAAGATCGAAAGGCGCTGGCCCGCGGCGGTTCAGTTCATCGTCGACAATCAGATCAACGAGTTTTTCGATGGAGAGGTTTCGGACGTCGGCATCGTCATGCAGGGCGGCATGTACAATAACACGCTGCGCGCCATGGAAATTCTCGGGCTCGCCGACATCTACGGCAACAGCCGCATCCCCATCTATGTGCTGAACGCCACCTATCCGCTGGTCGATGCCGAATTCGTGCGCTTCTGCGCCGGCAAGAAGGCGATCATGCTGATCGAGGAGGGCCAGCCGAACTTTATCGAGCAGGCTGTCAATACCATCCTGCGTCAGGCCGATCTGCAGACGAGGGTCGAAGGCAAGTCCGTGCTGCCGATGGCCGGTGAATATACCGGCGGCGTGCTGAAATCGGGCCTGCAGAAATTCTGCACGCTGCACTGCCAGGACCTGCTCGCTCCGGACGAGCCGAAGCAGACCAACAAGAGCCTGCCGGCAGCGCTCGAAACGCTCGGCCAGAACGTCCAGGGGCGGCCGCCCTCGTTCTGCACCGGCTGCCCGGAGCGTCCAATCTTTTCGGCGATGAAGCTCGTTCAGAAAGAGGTCGGGCCATTGCATGTCAGTGCTGACATCGGCTGCCACACCTTCGCGGCGCTGCAGCCGTTTAACATCGGCCAGGCTACAATGGGCTACGGCCTTGGTGGCGCCGGCGCCTCGCCCTTATCAGGACAGGACGGCAAGCGCCCGGTCGCGATCGTCGGCGACGGCGGCTTCTGGCACAACGGACTGGTATCAAGCGTCGGGCACCAGGTGTTCAACAAGACCGACAGCGTGATGCTGATTGTCGATAACGGATATGCCGCCGCGACCGGGGGACAGGACATCCTGTCATCGGCCGGCACCGTGGATACGCGCTCGACCCAGCATCCAATCGAAAAGGCGGTGCGTGGCGTCGGCGTCGAATGGGTGCGGCACATCACGCGCACCTACGATGTCGCCAAGATGCGCGACACGCTGCGCGAGGCGCTGACGACGAAGACCAAGGGGCCGAAAGTCATCATCGCGTCGTCCGAATGCATGCTGAACAAGCAGCGGCGTGTGAAGCCGCTGTTGCGCGATGCTGTCAAGCGCGGCGAGCGCGTCGTGCGCGACCGTTTCGGCGTCGATCCGGACACCTGCACGGGCGATCATTCCTGCATCCGGCTGTCGGGCTGTCCGTCGCTGACGATTGCGCCCAATCCCGATCCGCTGCGGCGCGATCCGATCACCAAGGTGATCAACACCTGTGTTGGTTGCGGCAATTGCGGCGAGGTTGCTCATGCAGCGGTGCTTTGCCCGTCCTTCTATCAGGCCTCAATCATCGACAATCCGACCGCCTGGGACAAATTCCGGCAGCGCGTGCGCGATGCGGTGATCGGCTTCTTCCAGCGCCGGCTCGAGAAGCGGGCGGTGACGGCATGAACACGCCGCTCGTCGATACCCGCGGCGCGGCTAAAGTCCGGCCGATCACCATTGCGATCCTTGCCATGGGTGGCGAGGGCGGCGGCGTCCTTGCCGACTGGATCATCGATCTTGCCGAGCACGGCGGCTATCTTGCGCAGATGACGTCGGTGCCGGGCGTCGCCCAGCGGACCGGCGCGACCGTCTATTATGTGGAGATCTTCCCGAAAGCCGCCGCGCGCGATCAGAAGCCGGTGCTGGCGCTGATGCCGGTGCCGGGTGACGTCGATATCGTGCTGGCCTCCGAACTGATGGAGGCGGGCCGCGCGATTACCCGGGGCCTCGTCACACCCGATCGTACGACGCTGATCGCCTCGACCCATCGCGTCTACACCATGCTGGAACGGACCGCGCTCGCAGACGGCCGTGTCGACGCAGCCGCGCTGCTGAAATCGACGGACGAGGCTGCGCGGCGCCTGCATGCCTTCGACATGGCGAGCATCGCCGATGCGACCGGCAGCCTAATCAGCGCGGTGCTGTTTGGTGCGCTCGCCGGCTCCGGTACGTTGCCGTTCCAGCGCATGGCGTTCGAGGCGACGATCCGCCGCGGCGGCGTTGGCGTCGAGGCGAGCGTGCGCGCTTTCAACGCGGGATTTGAGGCCGCGGCCTCCGGCAATCCGCCGATGCTGCCGGCCGAGCCTCCATTCGATCCGCAGGCGCGCGACACGTCGGTGCAGTCGCTGGTCGCGCCGATCGACGACAGGCTTTCGATCGTCTCGCGTCCGATCGTGAGCGCTGGTGTCGTGCGGCTCGCCGACTACCAGAACGTGGATTATGCCAAGCTCTATCTCAGCCGCCTCGCTCCGGTCATCGAGATCGAAAAGTCCCGGCCTGGCAAGCCGGACGAACTCTTGACCGAGGTGGCGCGCAACCTCGCGCTCGCCATGGCCTATGAGGATACGGTCCGGGTCGCCGAACTGAAAATCCGCGCCTCCCGTTTCGATCGCGTGCGCAAGGAAGTGATCGTCAAGGACGGTCAGCTCCTTGAAATCGTCGAGTACATGCACCCGCGCACGCAGGAAATTGCGGAGACGCTGCCGGCCTCGATCGGGCGCTTCATCCTCAAGACGCCCTGGCTGCGCGGCATTGTCGATGCCTTCACGAAGAAGGGCCGCAAAATCAAGACGTCATCGATTCACGGATTCCTTTTGCTCTACATGGTCGCGAGCCTGAAATCGCTGCGCCCGCGATCGCTGCGCTGGATCGACGAGCAAAAGCGGCAGGAAGAGTGGCTTGCCAAAGTCGTCGAAATCGCGCGCGAGGATTACCCGCTGGCGGTGGAGGTTGCGCATCTCATCGGTCTCGTTAAGGGCTACGGCGACACGCACGAGCGTGGCCGCGAGAAATATGCCGCCTTGATGGCGCTCATCCCGAAACTGCGCGCACGCGGCAATGCGGCGGCGGATCTTGCGAGACTGCGCAAGGCGGCGATCGCGGATGAGAGCGGGGAGGGCCTGAAGAAGGCGCTGGCGGCGCTGGCGTAATTGCTGTGCGCGCTTTTTCTCCCCCGCTTGCGGGGATGGTGGTCGGCGAAGCCGACCGGGTGGGGGGCGAGGGCGATTACTGCACCCGTCTCCTCGCTTCGCTGGGAGCCACCCACCCGGAGGCGGAGGGATAACCGAGCAAGTTACCGTCCGGTCCTCACGTTGAAATTAACCGGCACGGTGATCGAGGCCTTGCCCTGCGGTGGCGGCGGGAACGGCGAGGCCCTGCGCACGAGGTCCCGGCTCTCGCGATCGAGACTGGCATTGCCGGAGGAGCGCACCAGCCGGACTGAAGTGACGCGCCCGTTGCCGTCCAGCGTGAAGGCGACGCTCGCCGTCCCGCCGATGCCGAGCGCGAGTGCATCGGCAGGATAGCGCTTGTTGCGCGCCAGATGCGCCGAGACCTGGCTCGCCCAATCGCGGACGGCGCGCGAGGAACCGATGCCGACGCCGCTCTGCGAAGCTGCGACGCGTGGAGGGGCCGGTTTGGCGCGTTCGCGCGGCTTCGCGGGCTTGGCGTCCTGCGGGGGCGGTTGGGTTGGGACCGGCTCTTCCACCGGCTTCTGCTTTCCCGTCTCGGCCTCTTTCGATGGGGTTTCTGCCTCCGCCGCAGCAGCGGCCAAAGCGGGCTCTGGCTCTGAGCGCGCCGGCGTAGGTTCAGGCTCGATCGCCTCGTTCGCGGGTTCGGGTTCTGCGGCAGACGCGGAGGGCTGATCGGATTTCAGTTCTTCGTGCGCCGCCTCTTCCTGGGCTGGCTCCTGCCGTGCGGGCTCGCTCGCCTCGGCTTCCACGCGCGGCCTGAGTTCGGGCTTTAGCTGCTCGGCGGTCTCCGCCGGCTGTTCGGCCGGCTTGGATGGGCTTTCGGCAGGCGACGAAGGTGCGGATTCTGCCGAACTCGGCATCTGGGCGATCCCCGCCTCCGTCTGCGCGCCCAGCACAATTTCGACCGAGATCGAATCGAGGGCGAGACTCGGCATCGGTGTCGGATCGCGCATGAAAAAAACCACAAGGCCGAGATGCAGCAGCAAGGCGGCCGCGATCAGCGCGGTCCAGGGCGTCGCGTCCCGCCGGGAGCCGGCGGGTACGGGTCGGTCGTCGTTTTTGACGGAAACGGCCGGCGCCTCGATCTCACCGGTCGAGCGCCGCTGCGCCAGCACGATGACATTGGTCAGATCCGCGCCCTGAAGCGAGCTTTGCAGCGGCGCCGGCACAACGGCGCCCAGCCGGTCCGCAGGCCCGATTTTGGGTAATGCCGGGGGCTGAGTTTCCGCAGGCTTCATCGTCACCAAACTGCGGCAGCCGCGCGCGTCGATCAAGCAACAAATGGGGCGCGCACGCGGACTTGAGACCCATTGATCGCGAGAGCCCGATATTGCAGGAAGGGTGGCACACCTCGGGGAGGGACGTCGATGGGACTTCGCCGCAAATCGGTCGGCCTCGCGTTCGCGCTGCCGATCCTGCTGTTTGCTGGAACGGCGCATGCGGCCGAAGGACTCCAGGGCGCGTCAATGTCTTTGCTGTGGGCGATTCCGTTCATGGGGATCCTGCTCTCGATCGCAACCGGTCCGCTGTTTTACGCGCACCTATGGGAACATCATTACGGCAAGTTTGCACTGGTCTGGTCGCTGTGCGTGATCGTGCCGCTGGTGCTGATCGCGGGCTTCGAGGCCGGCAGTCATTCGCTGCTGCATACGCTGCTGCTGGAATACGTTCCGTTCATTCTGCTGCTGTTTGCGCTCTACACCATCGCCGGCGGCATTTATCTTGAGGGCAATCTGCGGGGCACGCCCGCCGCCAACACGATGCTGCTGGCGGCTGGCGCGTTCCTGGCCAGTTTCGTCGGCACTACCGGCGCCTCGATGATCATGATCCGGCCGCTGCTGCGCGCCAATGATGATCGCATCTACCGTGTCCACACTGTAGTCTTTTTCATATTTCTGGTGTCCAATATCGGCGGCGCGCTGACGCCGCCCGGCGATCCGCCGCTGTTTGTCGGCTTTCTCAAGGGCATCGACTTCTTCTGGACCACGACCCATCTGTGGAAGCAGACGCTCTTCGTCGCGGTCATACTACTCGCGGTGTTCTTCGCCATCGACATGGTGCTGCATCGGCGTGAGGACCGAAGGCATCATCCGTTTGATCCGACCCCGGATTCGCCACTCAAGCTGCACGGATCGGTCAACTTCATGCTGATTGCCGTGGTGATCGGCGCGATCCTGATGAGCGCATCCTGGAAACCGGGCGTGACCTTCTCGATCGGCGGCGTGCCGGTCGAATTGCAGAATGTGGTGCGCGACGTAATTTTCGTCGTCGCGGCGATTGCTTCGCTCGCGTTGACGCAAAAGTCCGCGCGCAAGGCGAACGCCTTCACCTGGGGCCCGATCGTCGAAGTCGCAATCCTGTTTGCCTGCATCTTCATTTGCATCGTGCCGGTCATCGCAATGCTGCATGCGGGCTCGAAGGGTGCATTCGCGCCGCTGATCGCGCTGGTTGCGCAGCCGGACGGATCACCGAACAACGTCGCCTATTTCTGGCTGACGGGCGCACTATCCTCGTTCCTCGACAATGCACCGACCTATCTCGTATTTTTCGAACTGGCGGGGGGTGATCCGAAAGCGCTGATGACCACGCTCGCGCCGACCCTTGTGGCGATCTCGCTTGGCGCCGTCTTCATGGGCGCAAACACCTATATCGGCAATGCGCCGAACTTCATGGTCTATGCCATTGCACGGGCCGGCGGCGTAAAAATGCCGTCCTTCTTTGGCTATATGCTGTGGTCGTCGGCTATCCTGCTTCCGACTTTCGTTGCGGTCACCCTGTTGTTCTTGCGCTGAAGGAACGAACTGGCCGGAAACCCGTTAAGCCAGACGAGCGGCACCGCGGGGCGGCCGGGGGAGTTCTGTATGAGTTCAAGCGGCCTTCGTGGTTTGGCTACGTCCCGCGACCTTTCAGCTCTTACGGGGCACTGGCGCGATGCGTTTCATGCGGTGCGCGGCGAGACCGAGGCGCGCGCCGCACGACTGTCAGCCGAGGACCAGACTGTACAGTCGATGGCGGATGCCAGCCCGACCAAGTGGCACCGCGCGCATGTCACATGGTTCTTCGAGACGTTCCTCCTCGTGCCCCATGCGCCGGATTACCGCATCTTCGACGAACGCTTTCCGTTCTTATTCAATTCCTATTATGTCGCGGCCGGGCCGCGTCACGCCCGCCCTGAACGCGGCCTGATCACCCGTCCAAATGCGCAGGACGTGACGGCCTACCGCGCCCATGTCGATAAGGCGGTCGACCGCCTGATTGTGCATGCGGACGAAGCGCTCGCGCGCAAGATCAGTCCGGTTCTCGAAATCGGACTGCACCACGAGCAGCAGCACCAGGAATTGTTGCTGACGGACATCCTGCATGCGTTCGCGCAGAACCCGACCCACCCGGCCTACGAGGACGGCTGGTCTATGCCGCCGGCACAGGCTGGCACGGCGTATTCGGACATTCCGCCTGGCATCCATCAGATTGGACACTCCGGCGACGGCTTCCATTTCGACAACGAAGGCCCGCAGCATCGGGTGCTGACACATCCGATCCGCATCGCACGGGGACTCGTCACCAATGCGCAGTGGCTCGAATTCATCGCCGATGGCGGCTATGCGAAGCCCTCGCTCTGGTTGTCCGACGGGTGGGCGCGGCGCGAGGCCGAGGACTGGCAGGCGCCCGGCTATTGGCGGCAGGTTGGCGGCGACTGGCACGCGATGACGCTCGGAGGCTTGCGCGAGATTGATCCTGCCGCGCCGGTGATGCATGTCAGCTACTACGAGGCCGACGCCTTCGCGCGCTGGGCCGGCAAGGATCTGCCGACCGAAGCGGAATGGGAAGTCGCTGCGCGGCACAAGCTGATCGACGATGCCTTCGGCCTCGTCTGGCAATGGACCCGCAGCGCCTATCTGCCTTATCCGGGCTATCGCGCACCGGAGGGGGCGATCGGCGAATATAACGGCAAATTCATGGTCAATCAGATGGTGCTGCGCGGCTCGTCGCTGGCGACACCGGATGGCCATGCGCGGGTCACTTACCGCAATTTCTTTTATCCGCCGGCACGCTGGCAGTTCACCGGGCTCAGACTTGCGGAGTATCTCTAGTGATTCGTAAAACCAGCACAGTTGCAGCGCCGCCCTCTTCGAGCGGCGCCGAAACCGAAACATTCATGCACGACGTGGTCGTGGGCCTATCGATGACGCCCAAGCGCATTCCGCCAAAATATTTCTACGACAGCGAAGGCTCGCGCCTGTTCGAAGACATCACGCGCACGGCGGAATATTATCCGACCCGCAGCGAGCACGAAATTCTGCGTATGCAGGCGGGAGCGATCGTGCAGCATTTTCCAACCGGGGCGGCGCTTGTTGAATTCGGGAGCGGCGCCTGCATCAAGGTGCGCTTTCTGCTCGATGCCGCCAGGAAACTGAAAGCCTATGTGCCGGTCGATATTTCGGGCGATTTCCTGAATGCCGAAGCGGCCGCCTTGCGGAAGCATTATCGAAACCTTGCAATTCTGCCGGTTGTTGCCGATTTCATGAAGCAGTTCGCGCTGCCGGACGCCGTCGCGGACCTGCCCAAGATCGGATTTTTTCCCGGATCGACCATCGGCAATTTCGAGCCGCAGGAGGCGTCGGCGTTTCTGCGCCACGCCGGGATGATTCTCGGCGACGGTGCCGTTCTGGTGGTCGGCGTCGATCTGATCAAGGACGAAAAGCTGCTGAATGCGGCCTATAATGACGGCGCGGGTGTGACCGCGAAATTCAATCTGAACCTGCTGAGGCGGATCAACCGCGAGCTCGGCGGCACTTTCAAGCTCGGCGCGTTCGATCACAGCGCCTTCTTCAACCGCGATCGCAACCGGGTCGAGATGCATCTGGTGAGCCGCGCCCGCCAGACGGTGACGGTGGCCGGGTCAAGCTTCGGCTTCCGCGCCGGCGAAACCATTCACACGGAAAACAGCTACAAATACAGTGCCGACTCCTTTGCCGCGCTGGCGCGGGGCGCCGGGTGGGCCCTCCTGGATTGCTGGACCGATGCGGACGGTAATTTCGCGGTCTGCGCGCTGGAGTTGGCTCCGGCACACTGAGACCGCTGGCCGGCCACTGAAAGGTCAGCCCGCTCGGGCCGCAGGCATTCGGGCGCTGGGCGCATGAGGCCGCGGCCTGCTCTGCATGCCGCCGTCTTGGCGAGCGCATCCCGAGCGGCTAAACATCCGACCGGACGCTGGGGTCCTCCATCAAGCCAAATTCGGGATTTCTGCCTCATGAAGATCGTCGGTTTCGAACGCGACAGACAATTGCATCTCGGCGTTATAGAGGGCGACCAGGTCATTGACCTGCAGGCGGTCGATCCGAATATCCCCTCTGATCTTGGGGCGGTGCTGGCGCGCTCCGGCGGCGATCTGTCCGCCATCGCGGATGCGGCGAAGCGCGCGCCGGCTTCGACCCGTGTCCCGCTCGATGGCATCAAATACACGCTTCCGGTGGCCAATCCCGGAAAGATCGTTTGCCTCGGGCTCAACTATCTGGAGCATGCCAAGGAGGGCGGCCACCAGAAGCCGACCGCGCCCTCGATCTTCATGCGCTGCACGACCTCGCTTGTGCCGCACAAGATGCCGATCATACGGCCACTCGCGTCTGAGACGCTCGACTATGAATGCGAATTGCTGATCGTGATCGGCAAGCAGGCGAAGCATCTGACGATGGATAACGCCTATTCCTGCATTGCGGGCTATTCCTGCTTCAATGACGGCTCGATCCGTCAGTTCCAGCGCCGTACCGCACAATGGGACATGGGCAAGAATTTCGATATGACCGGCGGCTTTGGGCCCTGGATGGTCACTGCGGACGAGTTGCCGCCCGGCGGGGTCGGTCTCAAGATCGAAACCCGGCTCAACGGCAATGTGCTGCAATCCGACAATACCGCGAACATGATCTTCCCCGTGGCGGAGACGTTGGTCGATCTCACCCAGGCCATGACGCTAATGCCGGGCGATGTTGTCGTCACCGGCACCCCGTCGGGCGTCGGTCACGCGCGCAAGCCGCCGCTCTGGATGAAGCACGGCGATGTCTGCGAGATCGAAATCGAGGGCATCGGCATTCTCGTCAATCCGATCGAGGACGAGAAGAAAGCCTGAGCGGATGCGGGGGAGCGCGCTCGCGACACTCTGCGCCGCGCTCCTCATTGCTGCGCCCTGTGCGTCGCAGACCCGTGATAAATCCACCGGCCTGACGCCGAGCCGCGAGATCGGGGTCGGCGTCGGACACGGAATCGGTTTCCTGCCGCTGTTCATTGCGCAGGACCTTGGCCTCCTCGACAAGCATGCGCGGGCGAACGGCCTGAACGGGAAAGTCAGGGTGCGGCGCTTTTCCGCGGCTACACCGATGCGGCAGGCGCTGGCGAGTGGCGAGATTGTCGCCGGCGCCTATGGCCTGACCGCCTTTTTGCTGGCGCGCGACGCTGCGCGGCGGACGCCCAAGGAGTTGCAGGCAGTGTCGGGCATCACCACGCTGCCGCTGGTGCTGGTGACGGCGCGGCCGGACATCAGGTCATTGTCTGATCTGAAACGTTCAGACAAGATTGCCGTCCCGATGCTGACCGCGCCGCAGGTGACTTATCTGAGGATGGGCGCGAGCGCATCGTCCGGCGGCGCAGACCGGCTCGGCGGGCAACTCGTGGCGATGCCCCATCAGGAGTCGCTGGACGCGCTGACCGCGGCCGACGGAGTTGCCGCCTATTTCTCTTCGCCGCCCTTCACCCAGATCGCGCTGAAAGAGCCGAAGGTACGGGCGGTAACCTCATCCACCGAGATCATGGGGGGCAAGACATCGTTTCTGGTGATGGCCTCGCCAAAAGCCGCGCTCGCCGCTCATCCGAAACTTTCCGACGTCTTGTCGAAAGCAATCGACGAAGCCTCCGGCGTGATCCGCAAGGATCCGCGACGCGCTGCCATGGTGTGGCTGAGATGGGAGCCCTCGAACACACTGGACGCGCGTACGGTCGAAGCCGTGCTGCGCGAGCTGGGGGACGATTTCAGCAGCAGCGTGTTCGGCATCGAACGGGCTGCGGCCTATCTGCGGCGCGACAATCGGCTGAGCGAGCCCATTACGAACTGGAAGGACGTGGTCGCGCCCGCGATCGCGGCGGGGGAGGGCTCGTGACGATGCACCGCGTCGATTGGGCAAAGCTCGTATCCTTTGTCGCCGATATTTTCGCAGCGCTCGGCTCCTCGCGCGCCGAGGCCGAACGCATCGGCCGCTATCTCGTGAATGCCAATCTCACCGGCCATGACAGCCATGGCGTCGCGCGCGTGCCACGCTATGCCGCCTGGAAGCGGGACGGGCTTCTGGTCGCAGACCAGACTGCGGAGCGGGTGGTCGACACGCCGGTGATCGCGGTCCTCGATGGGAAGTTCGGCTTCGGCCAGACCATCGCGCCGCAAGCCGTCGCGCTCGGGATTGAAAAGTGTCGTGCGCACGGACTGTCGGCGATCGGGCTGCGCCGTTCCGGGCATGTCGGCCGTGTCGGTGAATGGGCTGAGATGGCGGCCGAACACGGCCTCGTCTCGGTGCATTTCGTCAATGTGGCGGGTTCGGTGCTGGTCGCCCCCTTCGGCGGCATCGATCGGCGTTTCTCGACCGCGCCCGTCTGCATCGGCATGCCGCGGCCGGGTGGATTGCCGGTGATACTGGATTTCGCGACGTCGCTGGTTGCCGAGGGCAAGGTGCTGGTCGCGAGCCAGGGCGGCAAGGTGCTGCCGGCAGATGCGCTTGTTTCCGCAGACGGACAACCGAGCGATGATCCGCATGAACTCTATGGCGATTACGATCGCACGTCCGGCATCCGAGACCATAAGAAGGGACGAGGGGCGCTGCGCGCCTTCGGCGATCACAAGGGCTCCGGCCTCGCGCTGATGTGCGAATTGCTCGGCGGCGCGCTCACCGGCAATGGAGCATCCGACCTCGAGAAGCGCTGGTCACAGGGCGTGTTCTCATTCTATGTCGACCCTGAGCGGATCGACCCGGAACACCTGCTGCCGGCCGAGTTGTCGCGGTTTCTGGCCTTTGTGAAAAGCACCCGGCCGATCGACGCGAACGAACCGGTGCTGCTGCCCGGCGAACCGGAAGCGCGGCGAAGAGCCGACCGGCTCGCGAACGGCGTTCCGCTCACGAGGGAAACGTGCGACGCGCTGCGCGCCACCGCGCGTTCGGTCAGCGTTGACGATCAGCTGCTATCGCTGCCCGATTGACCGGGACTCGCTCCGAGGCGCATCGATCCGCAGGGCATGGCTGAGGGATGCCGCGGCGGAGCGCAATTCCCGGCGGAACGCCACATCCTGGCGGTCAGTGAAGCGCGCCGACGGCACCGCGAGATTTACCGTGCCAAGGAATTGCCCGTCCTTGACCACCGCCGTCGCGACGCCGGTGATGCCGGGGGTGAATTCCTCGTGCGAATAGCCGAAGCCGTCCTTTTTCACGGCGACGATCTCCCGTCGCAACGCGCCCTTGGACTGCAGGGTTCGGGCTGTGATCGGCTGCAATTCGACGCGCGCGAGATAGGCCTCGAATTCCGCGCTGCCCATTCGCGACAGGACGATCTTTCCCGAAGAGACCGCGTAAAGCGGCGCCCGTTCGCCGACCTTCATCGTGAACGCGAGGGCCTGGTGGCCCATTGCGGTTGCGATGGCCTCGACACTGTCGCCGGTCCAGATGTTGAATCCGGACGTTTCGTTCAGTGCGTCGCTCAGCGCGCGCAGATGCGGCAGGACCGCCGATGTGAGGCTCGGTGCTTGCAGCCTTGCTGCCAGTTGTTCGATGCGCTGGCCAAGGCGATAGCGGCCGCCTGAGCTTTCCTGCGTCAGATATCCACGTACCAGCAGATTATTCAGGAGGTGAAACAGACTGCTGCGCGGCACGCCGAGATCAGACAGCAAGCGCGAGAAGGTGGGCGGTTCTGCCGCATCCGCGACGTACTCCAGAATGTCGAGAGCGCGGTCCGCTGACTTGACAGCTGAGTGCGACTTCGGTTTCATTAACTGAATTAGTTCACGTGTGTGAACTTAGGTCAAGCCCACGTAACACTCGACACTCGGAAGCAATCGGCGCCAAACGCTGCGTTGCCCAAACGCAATCAAACGGGACACGGAGGATCGCGAATGACTCTGAAAACGTGGCTGCTGGCGGCAGCTTTCGGGCTCGGTCTTGCAAGCGCCGCTTCAGGGCCGGCCTCCGCGCAGGAATGGCCGACGCGGACGGTGAAGTTCCTGGTCCCCTACGGCGCAGGCGGCGGCACCGACATTGTGAGCCGCATCATTGCGCAGCAATTGCAGGACAAGCTCGGGCAATCCTTCGTGGTCGAGAACAAGCCCGGCGCAGGCTCGACGATCGGCGCCGACCAGGTCGCAAAGGCTGCAAAGGACGGCTACACCGTGCTCGTTCTCAGCAACGCGCATGCGGTCGCCGGCGCCCTTTACAAGAAGCTGTCCTTTGACCCGATCAAGGACTTCCAGATGGTCACGCAGATCGGCACGGTGCCGCTGCTGCTGGTCGCTTCGCCGAAGTTTCCTGTGAAGGACGTGAAGGATGTTCTGGCCGAAGCCAAGGCCAATCCCGGCAAGTACAACTACGGCGCGGCGGGGGGCGTCGGCACAACACAGCACTTCGCCGGCGAATTGTTCCGCGTTCTGTCGGACACCGATATCAAGCATGTGCCGTTCAAGACCACGCCGGAAGTCATCACCTCGCTGATGCAGAATGACGTACAGCTGACCTTCGAACTGCTGCCGGCGGTGCGGGGCCAGATTGCTTCCGGAAATGTCAAGCCGCTGGCGGTCACCTCGACCGAGCGCAATCAGGCCTATCCGGACTTGCCGACGCTCGCCGAAGCAGGCGTGCCCGGCTACGACGTCACGAGCTGGTATGGCTTTGCCCTGCCGGCGGGCACGCCGCAACCGATCGTCGACAAACTGACCAAGGCGGTGCACGAGGTTCTCGCCAAGGACGAAGTGAAACAGGCAATCGCCAAGACCGGGATCGTGGTCAAGACTTCGACCAACGAGGAACTGACCAAGCATGTCAGCTCCGAAATCGCCAAATGGAGCGACCTGATGAAAAAGGCCGGCATCGAGCAGCGCTAGCCACCGTTTCATCTCACAAGCAATGGGCCGGCAACGATGCCGGCCCATTGTCGTTGATGCAGATGACAATACGCCGCCGCGCCGCTAAACAGCGGCCGCCGGCACGAATTGCATCCAAACGCGTGCGCGTGAAGAGAGGTTCAGAATGTCAAATGTGATCACGATCTGCGGGAGTCTTCGCAAGGGTTCATTCAACCGCATGCTGGCCAACCTGCTGCCGAGCCTTGCTCCAGCCGGCATGACCATTAAGGCCTCGCCTACGATCGAGATGCCGCTTTACAACAGCGACCTGCAGGCCGAGGGTTTCCCGCCCGCGGCGACCGCGCTCGCGGACGCCATTCGGGCCGCCGACGGAGTCATCATCGTCTCGCCGGAATACAACTGGTCCATCCCGGGCGGGCTTAAGAACGCGATCGACTGGGTTTCGCGGATGAAGGATCAACCCTTCGCGAACAAGCCCGTCTGCCTCCAATCCTGCTCGATGGGCATTCTGGGCGGCGCGCGCGCGCAATATCACATGCGGCAGTCGATGGTTTACCTGAATGCTTTCGTGTTCAACACGCCGGAAGTCCTGGTTGCGCAGGCGCAGAACAAGTTCGATGACAAGACCGGGGAACTGAAGGACGAGGCAACCCGCACCATCGTCAAGCAGCAGCTTGAGGCGTTCGCGAAATTCGTCGAGCGTCACCAGCACCACAAGGCCTGATCGGCCTGCACCGAAGCGACCGCGCCAGCCGTAGGCCTGAATGCGGTTGCTTCGCAAATATATCGGCCGCAGCACGGGAAATCATCTAAACACAGATTGCGTGTGCTGCGGCCCGACGGTGCGGCTACGTCCGATCAGGCGCTTTTCGCCGCCCGGTTCGGAAACACTTGGGGGCGCATCGAAGGATGCGCCGCCCGGCCGCGCGGCGGATATTCGGTTTCAGCGCCGAGTTCTTCCGCCGCGTGCCAGGCCCAGCGCGGATTGTACATCGCTCCGCGCGCGATCGCGATCAGGTCGGCCTTGCCGGATGCGACGATCTCTTCAGCCTGCCGCGCCTGCGTGATCAACCCGACCGTCATGGTCGGGATCTGCGCTTCGTGCCGCACCCTCTCGGCGAATGGCGCATTGTATCCTGGTGCGAACGGAATCTGCTGGCGCAGGTCGACATTGCCGCTGGACACATCGACATAGTCGCAGCCGAGCTTCTTCACTTCCTTTGCGAAAGCGACGGTGTCCGCGACCGTCGTACCGCCCTCGACCCAGTCGACAGCGGATACGCGGACGCCCATCGGCTTGTCCTTCGGCCACACCGCGCGGCAGGCGGCGAACACCTCGAGCGGATAGCGCATGCGGTTTTCCAGCGAGCCACCATACGCGTCGCTGCGCTGATTGGCGAGCGGCGACAGGAACTGGTTCAGGAGATAGCCATGACCGCCATGGATCTCGACGAGGTCGTAGCCGATGCGTTCGGCGCGCCGGACCGCGCTCACGAATTCGCCGAGGACCTGCTCGAGGTCGGCCGTGGTCATCTCGCGCGGGCGGGGCCAACCCTCGCCGAAGGGGATCGGAGAGGGCCCGAGTGTCTCCCAGGCATCCTCGTCGGCTTTCAGTGGTTTGCCGCCCAGTCCTGGCGGCTGCGTCGAGCCCTTGCGGCCGGCATGTCCGATCTGGATGCCTTGCTTGGCGACGCCGACCGACTTGCAGAAGTCGATCACGCGCTTCAGTGCCGTCTCGTTGTCGTCCGAATACAGGCCGGCACATTTGTGCGAGATGCGGCCCACCCGGCTGACCATAGTCATTTCGGTCATCACGAGGCCGGCGGCACCGAGCGAGAAGCTGCCGAGATGCTGCAGATGCCAGTCGGTGGCCGAGCCGTCATTCGATGCGTATTGGCACATCGGCGACACCACGATGCGATTGGCGAGCGTGAGCCCTCGCATCGTGAAGGGCGAGAACAGTGCGGATGTCATCGTCGGAATTCCCCCCAAAAATTTGCTTCGGCCGGCTGTCAGAGCGGGCCCCCCTCCAGCCAGGACTTGCCGCGGGCGTACAGCGCCTCCAGTTCCGGGCCGTCAAGGCCGGGCATGTCGCGCTTTACCTTGTAGCCGATCTTATGCTGCAGATAGGCGAGATGCCGGTAGCCTTCCGGATAGAGCTTCAGGATCTCCGGATCGAGTTTGAGTGTGGCGGCCGGATCGACCGGATCGCAGCGGTCCTTCTCGTAGATCGGCTGGCGCAGCACGAGGCCCCACTTGCTGAACCTGTTTTCGAAGAAGTCGTAGAAGCGGCCGGTGCAGACCACGTCGCACATCACGCCGTCGACCGGACCGCGCTGGGAGATCGTCATCTTGGTCTGCGCGATCGCCCGGTTGGCGTTGATCTCGATATTCATGCCGCCGAGGAAATGGAGGATCCGTACGCCCTTGTCGTAGCCTTCCTGGCTCACCTTGATGAATTCGTCGGCTGTGCCCTGAAACCAGGTGGCCTGCATGACGCCGTCGTCGTGCCAGACTTTGCGGAATTCATCCCACAACCGCGCGTCGCGCAAAACGGCCCAATTCTCGACCAGGTCGCGGATGGCAAGGCGGTCTTCGGTACGTGAAGTCATATTGCGCTTTCTTCCTTCGACGGTGCATAAGTCCAGCCGACTTTCTAAAGGCTGGGACAGACATGGCAAGGACAGAGCTGGGTAGATTGGCAGGGCGGACCGCAATCGTTACGGGTGGCGCGAAGGGTATCGGGCGGCACTATTCCGAAGCGCTGGCCGCGGAAGGCGCGGGGGTCGTGATTGCCGATATTTCGGGCAGTGAAGAGGCTGCGCGCGATTTGGCCTCGAAATATGGGGCCAATGCGACGATGAGCGTGACCTGCGACGTCAGCCGCGAGGACGAGGTCAAGGCGCTGATGGACCAGACCGTCGAGCGGTTCGGCAGAATCGACATTCTGGTGAACAACGCGGCGCTATTCGCCCCGCTGCAGCACACCAGAGTCCAGGACATCGATGTGGACCTCTGGGACAAGGTTTTTGCGGTCAACGTCCGCGGGTCGTTCCTGACCGTCAAGCACGCGGTTCCGCATATGATGGCCAGGAAATACGGCAAGATCGTCAATATTGGCTCCGGTACCGTCTACAAGGGGCTGCCGGGCATGCTGCACTACACGGCCTCCAAGGGCGCGATTGCGACCTTTACCCGCACCCTGTCGCGCGAGCTCGGTGAATACGGCATCTGCGTCAATACGCTGGCGCCGGGGCTGGTGATGAGCGACACGCTGGTCGCTAGCGGCACCCATGACGAGGCGCTGAAGGCCCGGGTCGTCGGGAGCCGCGCCTTCAAGCGCGACCAGTTTCCGCAGGACCTGCTTGGGGCGCTGGTGTTTCTGTCTTCGCCGGACAGCGATTTCGTCACCGGCCAGACCATTGCGGTCGACGGCGGCTCGGTGAATACCTGAGGCCCGCTGCGGGGGGAGCGGACCAAGCGGCCTCCGGGTTGATGCAGGTCAATTCTCCACCCGGTGAAAAGCCCGAATGGCTGATATGCCCGGCTGGGCGACCCCTAGGATCAGGGCCGATTTGCGACTATTGTTACAGCAACCAACCGAAATCGCTCAGGAGGAATGCAATGGCGACCGCCAGCGCCGTTCAGGTCAATGACAAGAAGGCCAAAGTCTATGAGGGCAGCAAGGATCCCAAGCGCGCCGCCTTCTACGAGAAGATTTCCCAGCGCGATATGGCGCCGCTGTGGGAGGTGCTGAAGGATCTCGTCGCCAAGAGCCCGAAATCCATCGCCGCCCCCGCGATCTGGCATTTCAACGAGGTTAGGCCGATGGTGGAGGAGGCCGGCGGTCTGCTCACCGCGGAGGAGGCAGAACGCCGCGTGTTGGTGCTGGAGAACCCGGCCCTGCGCGGCCAGTCGCGCATCACGCCATCGCTCTATGCCGGGCTGCAACTCATCCTGCCGGGTGAGATCGCGGGCGCGCACCGCCATACGGCAGGTGCGATCCGGCTCATTTTGGACGGCGACGGCGCCTATACCCAGGTCGACGGCGAGAAGACGCTGATGAAATACGGCGACTTCGTCCTCACCCCGAGCTGGACCGCGCACGATCACGGCAACGAGTCGAGCAAGCCGATGATCTGGCTCGACGTACTCGATGTTCCGACCATCAACTTCTTCGAGACGGCGTTCGCCGAGCATCTCGATTCGGCGGTGCAGAACACCAAGTTCACCGACAACGACTCGCTGTGGCGCTACGGCTCAGGCGTGCTGCCGGATGGCACCGACACCAAGAGGGAATCGCCGATCATCAACTATGCTTACGATCGGGTCCGTCCGATACTCGACCGCATGGCGAAGACCGACGACATCAACCCGTATCATGGCTTCCGCCTTCGCTACGCCAATCCGTTCAACGGTGGCTGGTCGACGCCGACCATGGGCGCGCATCTGTCGCTGCTGCCGAAGGGCTTCAAAGGCCAGCCCTATCGCTCTACCGACGGCACTATCTTCACGTGCCTCGAAGGCAAGGGCCAGACCACGATCGAGGGCGAAGTGTTCGAGTGGGGGCCGCGCGACGTTTTCGTGATCCCGTCCTGGAAGCAATATTCGCATAAGGCCGACGATCAGAGCGTTTTGTTCTCGATTTCGGACCGTCCGATGCAGGAATCGCTCGGCATCTGGCGCGAGGTCAATTAATCGAGCGGCATCCTGGAATGCGAAAAGCCCCTGCGAGAGCGGGGGCTTTTTTTGTTGGACTACTGCCCTCTGCCGTCTTCCGTTCGTCCCTGCGAGAGCGGGGACCCAGGCAGCAACACTGGATTCTGCTTTCGCGGGAATGAGCGGAAAAGGGGTGCTCGGTTGCGAATCCTTACTGCTCGACCGAAAAGCCGTGCCCTTCCAGCGTGAAGCGACGCTGTGCGGCATGCGCAGCCCATTTGGAGGTCGCGGCGACCCCGCCGAACGAAAAGAAATGCACCGCCACGGCGCCGAGAGTGCCGGCCGCATTCTCGCCCGCCAGCGCGCGAACGATGCTGTCCGGGGCGCTGACGCCGAACAGATTTTTTACAAGCCCGGCATGCTTGGTGATGCCTCCGATGGAAGCCTTCACGCCGCAGCGCTGGGCATATTTCAGGAGCGTGGTCAGATTGGTCGGGCCGGCGAGGCCGATGCGGATCGGGCTTTCGATCCCGAGGTCCCGCATCTTCTTGACCCAGCGCGCAATCCCGCCCGGATCGAAGCCGAACTGGGTTACGATGTCTACGCCGAGCCCGCTCTGCTCCGCGGCTTCAATCTTGGCGAGAAGTGCGCGCTGCATCACATCGCCCGAGACCACCGGATGTCCGTCAGGATGACCGGCGACGCTGACATTGGTAATGCCGTGCTGCTGCAGAATCCCGCTCTCGATGACCTCCAGGGCGTTGTTGAACGGCCCCGCGGCGTCGGCGCGATCGCCCGAAATGACCAGCACATGCTTCACCCCGGCTTCCGCTGAAAGGCGGCCGAGCAGCGCCGACAATTCCTCCCGACTGGCATAATTGCGGACCGCGATATGCGGCACCGGTTCGAGCCCGCACTGTCGCGTCATTGCCGACTGCTCGACCAGTTCGGCAGATGGCCGTGTCGGGATCGCGCTAACATAAACGCGAATGCCCGGCCCCGCGCTGTCGCGGATCGCCTGGAGGTGCGCGCCCTTTGGGCGCGTCACCTCCAGCGAGAAATCCGTCAGGAACGCACAGATTTCATCGGCCGTATCGGTCTCGAACTGAGCCGGTTTTCGGAGCGGGACGGCCATTGATCATTCTCGTCTTCGGGAGATGACGTAGGATTCGTCGTTGAACCAGAGGCCGTTGTGCTTGCGCAGCACTTCGCGCGTGGCGTCGAGATAGCGCGAGTCCTTCACCGCCTCGTTGAGCCGCTCGTCCTCGACCTGCGAGACATAGATCGCGGCGTTCCAGGCGGCGAGTACGGTGGAGGTGCCGATCGAGCCGGTCACTTCACTGGGCAGCGTATGCATGTCGTAGCGGAAGATCGCGCGGTTGTCGGCATAGGTGTTGAAATTGAGATCGCGCGCGGCGGGTCCCAGCGCCTTTTTCACCTCGCGCAGGATGGCGTGACGGTCGGTCTGAAACGGATTGTCGCCGGGCCAGACACTTTGCACGATTTCGGAAGCCGGATCGTGGCCGTAGGAATGAATCGCGATCAGGCGGCCGCCGGGGCCCAGCGCGCGGGCAAGCGGCGCGATCACCTTCTGGGCCTTGAATTCGGCCGAAGCGCGCGCGCGATAGGGTTGCGAGGCGATTACAAGGTCGAAGTCGGCATGCGCGGCGCCGCGGCGCGGGATGATCGGATCGAGCAGGAATTTGTGGTCCTGCCGGTAGATCACGAGCACGACAGGGCGCTCATAGACGGGATTGCCGGTCTTCGGGCTCACGCCGGCTTTCCAGTTCTCCGACAGGAAATCCTGCAGCCCCGTGATCTGCTCCTCAAAATCGTGCGAGGTGTTGCCGGTCAGCGCAACCTCGTTCCAGACAAGGCTGTTGGCGGCTGCCGTGGACTTCACCGTCAGCCACGGGGCTTCGGCATAGTACATGTTGGTGAGCACCAGCACGGTTGAAGGGTGCTCGTAGAGCCGATCCGGCATCTTTTCGAGCGTCAGCCGGATATCTTCGAGGCTGATCTCCTTGCCGGAAATATAGAATGGCATGTTCGGGAAGCGGTGATGCATCGCGCGCATTACGCGCGTCAGCACCGTACCGTCGCCGAGGCCCGCATCGAACAGTCGGACCGCCGGCGGCCGCGGATGGATGTTGCCGAGTTCCTGCGCCACCTTGTTGGCCACCACCCATTTCTCGCTGCACGTATTCACGAACAGAAGATATTTCTGCCGGTTGTCGAAGAACCGAAATTCACGGTTGCCGTCTTCATTGGCGTTGGCGGGCGAGGAGCTCGCCGGGATGGGGTCGATGGGTGCCGGGCGGCCACCACGCTCGATGATCATTGGACGCGCGCTCTCTCTTCCATTGTGGATGGTCATGAATGTGCGGATGCGATCGAGCGTCTCGGTGGTGATGCGCCCACCGTTGCGGAGGCGGCTGGTCAGCTTGCCGTCATTAACGGCGCGCCTGCCAAACGTGGATTCGGCCAGCCCGGCCTGGCGGCAATAGTCGGAGATTTCTTGCAGCAGCTCCTGTGCGTTCATCGCACGACCTCGCTCGTTTTCCTCGCAGTCAGAGAAAGTCTTGTTCTTTTGACGGATCCAACGCCCTTGTATACAGGGGGTCAACCACAAAAGGTCCCACCTGCCATGTGGGGATTGATATGGGCAATTGCCCACCACAATCAAGTTATTGTTAGATAACGATAATTTAAAATTCTATGCGGATATCGTCCCAACGTGTGGGACGATCCAGATCGCCCACATGTCATATTAGAAATGATCAGAATCGGTGCGATTGTGCACAATCGCTACCCGGCCCGGCCGTGTTGCCAAGACGCGACCGCCGACCGGATTTTCGCGAGGTGTCGCCCCCGTTTTTGCAGCGGATTTGCTTATCTGGTCCCGGCGGCCGCTGACCGCGTCGCCAAGAAAGCCGCTCACGGCACCGGCCGTCGGAACTGTTTCCGTGTACATGGCGGCGTCGGTGCTGCGGGCGGAGACGAATGCGCGATCCATGCGATGTCCGGTTGGCCCGCTGTGATGCGCCGACCATGGAAGGTGCCATCTGGCCTTTCGCGCCGCATCTCCTTTTGCCCCGATCACGGGCGAAGGAAGGCGGTCGGGCTTTTGCATTGAGATCATCCCAACCGGCCCCTCGCTGAAGCGAAGGGCTACTTTCAGTGGAGGAATAAGCACGCTACTTTCCGCGCTATGTGGGGACGCAAGACACGCAAGGATGAGGCGCCTCAATCCGCTTCGCCGCTCAAGGAAGCGCTGCGCCAGGTCCGCATCGAGTCTGCCGAACGCTCCGGCACCGTGATCGAGATGCGCGATGCGGAAGCGGCGCGGCTCGAAATGCTCAACGAAGCGCTTGACATCATTTTTGCCGACATTCCGGCGAATGCCGACATCTTCGACCGCGGCGTCAGTCGCGGCGATATTCCGAGGCTCTGGATCGATATCACAGCCTATGTCCTCATGGGCCGGGACAAGCGGACTTACCGGTTCGTGCAGGACACCCGCTATGGCCGCAAGGTCCTGTCGGAATCCAAAGACATTGCGGAAACCGTCAGGGCGATCACCCGCTATATCGCCGGTCGCCTGATCGAGCGCGAACGCGCGCTTGCACAGGATGACGATCGCCGCGCGAAGCCGCCACAGAGCGGGTGGCGTGCCTTGGGCGCGTTCGTGCTGGGGCTGATGTTTGGCGCGGCGGCGCTGGTGATCGTGGCGCTGGTGTTCGGTTGAGGCGGAATGGAATCGGCTTGAGCGATAGGGTCGTTCGTTGCCGCAATCCGGAAGCCGGTTTTCGGTCAGCCGCTTTCGCGGGACGAACGTAGGAAGGCGAGCAGCTTGATTCTTTTACGCGGCCGCGAGTTCCTGCTTTCCGAGGTCGACGATGCCGTCCGAGCCGTGTGCAAAGCCGCGCCTGATCAGTCCGCAGCGCCAGGCATTTCCGGCCTTCGCAATGGTGTAGAGATTGTAGCCGGCGAGGTCGCCTTCGCCGCCAATGGCCGAAGCCGATGGCACGCCGACTGCAGGGATCTTGCCTGACGGCCCCTCCAGCATCACCAGCGAGTGAATATGGTCATGGCCGTGCAGCACGAGTTCGGCGCCATGCCTGCGCAGCACCTCGCGGAACTTGTCGGCGTCGAGCAGGCGCTTGAAGCGGTGCGTCGGTTTGGTCACTGGCGGATGGTGGATCAGCACGACGCGAAACAGCCCTTCTGATGCCAGCCGGTCCAGCAGATCGGGCAGCGCGTGCAATTGCGGCGCGCCGATTTTTCCCGTGGCCATGAACGGCGCAGTCGTAATGGCGCTCGACAGCCCGATGAGCGCGACAGTTCCGCGCCGGCGCACGAAAGGGAACTGGTCGGCTCCGGTGGTGTCACCCTTCATGAAGTCGCCCCAGTGGGAGTGCCACTGGCGTGCGGCCTTGCGCACATAGGCATCGTGATTGCCGGGCACGAAAGTCACGTCGTGCGGCGGACCAACGGTGTCGAGCCAAACCCGCGAGGGCGCGAACTCGCCAGGCAGGGCGATATTGAGAATGTCGCCCGTCACGACGATGTGGTCTGGACGCTGCGCCTTGATGTCCGCGACAATCCGCGACAGCACCTCGCCGCGATGGAACGTCTTGCGCCGCTGGTGCCAGTTCATAAAGCCGATCGCGCGCTTGCCCGCGAGGTCGCGGATACGCGCCGATGGCATGGGCCCCAGATGCGGGTCGGACAGATGCGCCAGAATGAACATGGAAGGACGGTGACGGCTTATCAGCTTCAAGTCGATTCAGACTATAGTGGGTCGGATAACAATGCGACGACGCCCGATCGCCGCCGCTTCAGCCGAGCAACACGATTGGAAGCCGGCGGCCAAGGTAGTCCCATGTCATGATCCGCCACCTGATGCATTTGTACTGGCGATTCTCGCGCGGGCTGACGCTCGGGGTGCGAGGCATGGCGATCGATCCGGATGGGCGGATTTTCCTGGTGAAGCATTCCTATGTGCCGGGTTGGCATCTACCGGGCGGCGGCGTCGAGCCGCTCGAAACCCTTCGTGAAGCGCTCGGCCGCGAGATGATGGAGGAGGGCAATATCGAACTCCTCCGCGAACCGCGGCTGTTTGGTATCTATCATAACCGAGCGGTTTCGGGGCGTGACCATGTGGCGCTGTTCGTCACCGTCGCGTTCGTTCAACGCAAGCCGCCGCAGCCGAATGCCGAGATTGTCGCGCATGGCTTCTTTTCCCGCGATGCCCTGCCTCCCGAAACGACACCGGGAACCAAGGCGCGGATCGCGGAGGTGCTCGACGGCTTAACACCGGCTGCGTGGTGGTGACGCGGTTCACTGTGACCTGTCGCTTGGCCTGAACGCGGTGTCCTTAAAGCGGAACAAAGTGCGTCCGGAAAAGTTCCGCTGCGACCATATGCGCCGCGATCCATGGGCCGAACTGCCTCAGGCTCTCCCCGGGGCGAAGGAGGAGCTGCGACATGGAAGGTATCTTACTGATTGTTGTCTATGCGGCGATTGCCTCCGCGGGAGAAGCCGCGGTGATCGGGATCGGCTTTATCATCGATCAGATCAGCCCGGCCGTGAGCACGGTGGTGTTCATGGTCAACTCGGCAATCGTACTCGGCTTCGCCTGGCCGATCGCGCTGCGGGCGACGAGAGCCGGGAACGAATAAGGCGAGGGGCTTCGCCGTGCGAAGCCCCTCAGAACGAAACTCGGCGCCCGCGCCCCTTAGTACTTGAACTCGGGCATCTGCTTGAGTTGATCCTTGGTCGCATTCATGACGGCCCGTTCCGGATACCACTTCCTGTCGCCCTCTCGGGCAGAGCCCGTCGTGGATGAACCCTCGTCCGAGAACTTCAACTGGTTGAGCGGAACCATAACATTACGCTCGCCCATCCCGAGGAAGCCGCCAACGCCGATCACGGCGCCTGCGACCTGACCCGACGAATTCAGGATGAGCTCGTTTATCTCACCGATCTGCTCGTTCTGCTGATTGTAAACGTCGACGCCGATCAGCTTGGAGGCCCGCCATTGCCCGGTGGCGGACTTGTTCATCGACTGCTGGTCGGTAGCGGCCGGCGCATTCGACTGCGGTGTGGTGGTGGTGGACTGGGCAAGGGCCGGGGTCGCCAGCAATGCCGCGGCGACAACGAATATCGGAGCTTTCATCTTCTTCCTCCTTCAGGGGATGACAGGAGGCCAAGTCGGCGCGCGAGCCAACGTTCCCCGCATTGCGGATTTTTCACGGCCGCAGGCGACGCGCCGTTCGCGTTCGATCGTCAGCCGAATCGCCCGCGATCATGCGGCCGCATGAATTCGAGCGCGGGACCTACGGGTACGATCCCGGTCGGGTTGATCGTCCTGTGGCTGCCGTAATAGTGCCGCTTGTACTGGTCGAGATCGACGGTATCCGCGACGCCGGGCCATTGGTAGAGTTCGCGCACGTAGTTGGACAAATTTGGATAATCCTCGACCCGCCGCAAATTGCATTTGAAATGGCCGACATAGACCGCGTCGAACCGGATCAGCGTCGGAAACAGGCGCCAGTCCGCTTCGGTAACCGTCTGGCCGCACAGGTAGCGCTGCGTCGACAGGTGGCCCTCAAGGAAGTCCAGCGTCTCGAACAACTGCGCAAAGGCCTCCTCATAGGCCTCCTGGGTGGTGGCGAACCCGCAGCGATAAACGCCGTTATTCACGGTCTCGTAGACGCGGCTGTTGATCGCATCGATCTGCGGCCGTAACGCCTGCGGATAAAAATCGGTATTGTCGCCGGTGAGCCCATTGAACGCCGAATTGAACATCCGGATGATTTCGGATGATTCGTTATTGACGATGGTGCCGCGCTCCTTGTCCCACAGCACCGGCACCGTCACGCGGCCGGAATATTTCGGGTTGGTCTTGAGGTAAATCTCGCCGAGCGTATCAGCGTCGTACAGGTGATCGCCGGTCGAGCCCTCGTCGCGATTGAACGTCCAGCCCTTCTCGAACATCATCGGCGAGACCACCGACACCGAGATCAGGTCTTCGAGCTTTTTCAGCTTGCGGAAGATCAGCGTCCGGTGCGCCCAAGGGCAGGCCAGCGACACATAGAGGTGATAGCGTCCGGCCTGTGCGGGAAAGCCGCCCTCGCCGGTAGGCCCGGCAGCGCCGTCAGGGGTTATCCAGTTGTGGAAGCGGGTGGCTTCGCGCTGAAACCGGCCCTTCGTCTTGCCGGTGTCATGCCAGGTGTCGTGCCAGACGCCATCGAGGAAAAAGCCCATACCGCGCTCCCTGCTTCAAGCGCGTGATATGGCGGCGGCGGGCGCCCGCGCCAAGCGGCAAATTGGCATGAAGGCCCATGGATTTGCAGGCATGGATTTCGCAGGCCCGAGGTGCTAATCGCTGCGGCCCGCCCTTGGCCATGCCGCACGATGACAGATCTCTCCATCACCATCCTGCCGGAAACCGAAGACGACGCGACGGCCATCGAGCGGCTGCACGAGCGCACCTTCGGCCCCGGACGCTATGCGCGCACCGCCTATCGGGTCCGCGAGGGCATCGGACATGATCTCGCGCTGTCTTACACCGCGCGTGTCGGCACGCTGCTGGTCGGTTCGCTGCGGCTCTCCCAGGTGCGGATCGGCGGTACGCCGGCGCTTCTGCTCGGACCGCTGACCATCGAGCCGCCGTTCCGCGATCGCGGCATCGGGCTCGCGCTGATGCAGCGGGCGCTCGCGGACGCGAAGGATCGTGGGCACAGGCTGGTGATTCTGGTGGGTGACGAGCCCTATTATGCGCGGGTTGGGTTCAAGCGCATCCCGCGCGGGCGAGTGACGATGCCGGGGCCGGTCGATCCCGCCCGCATGCTGTATGTGGAGTTGGCGGAGGGGGCGTTCGGGGACGTGACCGGCACGGTGCGTCCGGACTGGCCCGAGGAGTCGTAGTCTCGCTCCGTCCGGATTCTGCCAGCGCACCGTTCCGCGCTGCCGCGTCGAAGACGGCTACCGTCCCTCTCTTGCCCAGGTTGCCGCCAGAGAGCCGATCAGGAGCAGCAGCCCGAGTAGCCCGGCAAAGACCGGCAGCACGCCGATGCCGCGCAGCACGCTGGCGTCGCGCAGCTTCAGCCCCATCCAGTCCTCGCCATGGAAAGTCTCGCTCGACCGCACGCCAACGACGCGTGGCACAGTCACACGGCCGCCGTCATCGAGCCGACGCGCATCACCGCCGGTCGCGGTCGAGAGCGGTCGCAGCACATCGAGCGTCGATGTGACTTCGGCAAATTCGCGCGGATTGACCGGGCCGACATTGACCAGCGTCGTCAGCTTGCCGTCGCTGGCGCGCCACAGACCAAGTTCGTTCGCGGGCGTCGCGCCGCGCCACAGGCCCGGCTCGGCCTGCTGCAGGGTCACGGTGCGGGTCTCGCCGGACGGGGTTGTCACAATGACCGGGTCCACAGTCTCGGCCATGGTCTGCCGGTCGATCGACAATTCGCGGCCCCGCGCGGCGAGGCGCAGCGCCTCCTCCTCGAGCTCGGGCTGCTTCATCAGCCAGTGCGACAGCCGTCGCAACAGGTCGAGATGTGGCCCGCCGCCTTCGAAGCCCCGCGCCCACAGCCAGATGTGATCGGACAGGAGCAGCGCAACGCGGCCCTCGCCCTCGCGTGACAGCACGAGCAGCGGCTTGCCGTCGGGTCCCTCCATCACCGCCGAGCCTTGGCCGACCCTAGCATCGACCAGCCGGAACCAGCGGCTCCAGTGCGGCGGCTCGTCGCCTCCGCCTTCCAGCGCACGCGTGACCGGGTGGCGCTTGCCAAGTTCGCTCAGGCGCGCGTGGTAAGGCGTCTCGATCATCTTGCCGCTGGGCTCGGCCGGCAGCACCACATCGAGCGGCGTGCGCCACAGCGAGGTCGGGCTTGCGTAATCGGGACCGGCCGCGATCAGTACGGCGCCGCCGTCACGCACATAGCGCGCGATATTGTCAAAATAGACGATTGGCAGCACGCCCTGGCGCGCATAGCGGTCGAAGATGATCAGGTGGAATTCGCCGATCTTCTGCTGGAACAATTCCCGGGTGGGGAACGCGATCAGCGACAATTCGTTGATCGGGGTGCCGTCCTGCTTCTCCGGCGGCCGCAGGATGGTGAAGTGAACGAGGTCGACCGCGGCGTCCGACTTCAGGAGATTGCGCCAGGTGCGCTCGCCGGCATGCGGCTCGCCGGAGACCAGCAGCACGCGCAGCTTGTCGCGCACGCCATCGATCGAGACTACGGCGCGGTTGTTGACCGGCGTCAGTTCGTTGTCGAGCGGGGCGGCTTCGATCTCGACGATGTTCGGCCCGGCATGTGGAATCTGGATCTGCACACGCACGGGGGTGTTGGTGGTGACGTTGCGGGTCTCGATCTGCTCGCCGTCGCGGCGGATGGTGACGCGTGCGGTGGAGGGGCCGACGCCCTGGTCCTGCACCCGGAACACGATGGTTTGTGTCTGGCCGACGATGCCGAAACGCGGCGCGGTGGTCAGCACCACGCGCCGGTCGCGCTCGTTCGACTGGCCGGTGACAAGAGCATGGAGCGGCGCATTGAAGCCGATTTGTGCCGCGTCCGGCGGAACGTCATGCACCCGTCCGTCAGTGATCAGGAAGGCTCCGGCGATGCGGTCCGGCGGAACGTCGGACAGTGCAGCGCCAAGCGCGCCGAACAGGCGCGTGCCGTCGGTTTCGCCGTCGGCTGTGCCCGCTTCCACGACGCGGACCTCGAGATTGGGAATGCGCGCCAGCCGCTCGGCGAGCGCCGCACGCGCGTCCTCGGCTTGTTTCGCGCGTGTGCCGAAATTCTGGCTGGGACTTTTGTCGATCACGACCGCCGCAACGGACGGGATCGGCTCGCGATCCTCGCGGGTGAAGGAGGGATTGGCGAGGGCAAAGACGAGCAGCGCCATCGCCGTGGCGCGCAGCAGCGCGCCGCGGCTGCGGATGAGCAGGAGCAGCGCGGAGATGAGGACGCTCATGGCAGCCGCCGCCCACAAGATGTAGGCGGGCACCAGCGGCGCAAAGGAGATACCGAAGTTCATAAGCGAACCCTCTCAGTGGGTCGGCGCGCAGCGCCGGAGAGGGGTCAATCCCTCACAACGACCCCCACACGCCGCGACCTCCCCCTTGCAGGGGGCGGTAAAGGCGCAGGGTACGGCCTCGTTCATTGTCCCAGCCGCTCCAGTAGCGCAGGCACGTGCACCTGGTCGGCCTTGTAATTGCCGGTCAGCGTGTACATCACGATGTTGACGCCGGAGCGGTAAGCCATCTCGCGCTGGCGCGGTTCGGTCGCCACCATCGGCAGCATCTGCTGGCCGTCAGGCCGCATCGCCCAAGCGCCGGCGAGATCGTTCGAGGTAATCAGGATCGAGGACACGCCGTCGCCCGCGCGCGCGGGTCTCTTGTTTTCGGTTTCCTCGTCGAGGTCGTCTTGCGCCGGCAGCGCTTCGACCCAAAGCTGGCCGCCATTGAAGCGGCCGGGAAAGTTGCGCAGCAGATAGAAGGTCTTCGTCAGCACGTGATCTTTCGAGACGGGCTCGAGTTCGGGAATGTCGAGCGAGGACAGAATCTCGCGCAAGGCCAGCATGCCGGGGCTGCGAGACTCGCCGCCGGGCCCCGGTGGCGCCATGATCGCATCACGGGTGTCGAACAGCACCGTGCCGCCGCGCTTCATATAGGCGTCGATCCGGGCCAGCGCTTCGGGTGACGGCTTCGCCGCGCCCGGCACGATCGGCCAGTATATCAGCGGGAAGAAGTTGAGCTCGTCGCGCGCAATGTCGAGACCGATCGGTTCGCCGCCTTCCAGCGCGGTGCGCTGGGCGAGGAAGATCGTCAATCCGCTCAGTCCCGCCTTGCTGATGGCGTCGGTCTCGGCATCACCGGTAATCACATAGGCGAGCTTGGTCTCATTAGCGGCCTTCATCGCGAAGTCGTCGGCTGTCGCCGACGGTGATATGACGGCTGCGCGCTGCTGCGGCGCCACGGTCTGCGCTTGTGTCTCTCCGCCATAAGCGAGGCTCGCAAGGACAAGCGCGATGCCGGTCGCGACCGCGCGCCTGCGCGATCGCATCAGACGTCCGACGCCGCCGGCGAGCCAGAACACCACGAGCGCATCGAGCAGCAGAAGGGCGAGAGCGGCGAGGAAGATCGGGCCGCGCAGGTCGAGCGGCTCGCTCACGCGGTAGACGTCGCGGCGCGCGTTCAGCGGCGCTGTATCGATAACCTCCGGCTTGTCCGCCGCGATCAGGGTGTTGACCGCCAGCAAGCCCTCCGGCGGCCCGTAGAAGCCGGGCGGATGATCGCCTGTTGCGCGACTGGTGAAGTTTGCGGGGACCGGCTTGGCGGCCCCGGGCGGCGCACTGAGAACGCCATAACCGTCGAGCATGCGGGCGGGCGCGAGCGTTTCGCGGTCGCGCTCGGCACTGGCCTGTTCGGCGGTCGCGGTCGAGCCGGCGAGCGCGACCAGCCGCTTCAGCATTTCGACAAACGAGCCGGACAGCGGCAGGTCCGACCAGCGCGTATCGGCGGTGACGTGGAACAGCACGATCATGCCCTTGCCGCGGCGCGCGCCGGTGACCAGTGGCGTGCCGTCAGCGAGCGTCGCCCAGCTGCGCTCGGCAAGACCGGAATCGGGCTCTGCCAGGACTTGGCGATTGACCGTGACGTCATCCGGCACCGGCATGCCCCCAAACGGACTTTCCTGCGAGAAACCGGCAAGCGGCTGAGGCTTTTCCCACGACAGCGAGCCGCCCAGCGTGCGGCCGCCGCGACGCAGTCGCACGGGCACGAGTTCGTCATCTGCGGCGGCAAGCCGGGGACCTGCGAATCGCACCAGCACGCCGCCGTCCGCGACCCACCTGGCAAGGCGCTCGCGCGCGGCGCCGACCACATTGCCGACATCGGCCAGGATCAGCATCGGTACATTCTGGTCGAGAAAGCGCACCACCATGTCCGACGGCGAAACGCGCTCGCCCAATCGGACATCGGCGAACGGCGACAGCGCGCGCTGCAGGTAGAAGGTGGAGGCGAGCAATGGCTGCGCAGTGTCGGCCGTGGCGCCGGTGATTACGCCGACCGTGCGGCGGCGCCAGCGCTTGTCGAGCAATTGAACGGCGCCCGCGGAGCGTTCGTTCGCGATATCGAGCCGTGCGATGTCGTTGCGCAACTCGACCGGAAGATCGAATGTCGCCTCGGTTTCGCGGTCGTTTGCTTTCAGCGCGAAGGGCGCCTCGCCAAGCAACAAGCCTTTCAGGTCAAAGGCCCGTACGATGCCGGTATGTTCGGCGCCCGCCGCTGCACGCGATACCTTGACCGTCAGGGCCCCGGCGTTGTTGTCGGCGGCGCTCAAAGCCAGCGCCTGTGCGACGCCTCCTTGAACGACAGTCATGGCGCGTCCGTCCAAAAGCCCGGCGAGACCGGCGACGAATTCGCCCGCGCGCCCGAGATGCACCCCGTCCGACAGCCAGACCAGCTCGGCATTTTGCGTCGTCCCGATCAAACGGGTCAGCGCGGGGAGAGCGTCGGCCCGCTCGACCGCATGCGGCTTTGGCGTCAGGTTCTGTAGCTGTACGCGCGCTGCGGCCGCGGTCTGCAGCGTAGCGACGCGGCTTTCCGATAAGGGAACGATCGCGGCAGCCCTGCCGTCCGCTTCCGCGCGCGCCAGCATGTCGTCGGCAGTCCGCAGGCGGGTATCCCAGGTCGACGCGGCCGCCCAGCCGTCATCGATGAGCAGCACGAGCGGCCCCGATCCGCCGGAGGTGGCGACCGACGGATTCCACATCGGTCCCGCCGCCGCAAGGATCAGAAGCGCCGCGAGTGAGAGACGCAGCAGTGTCAGCCACCACGGCGTTCGGGACGGCGTCTCTTCCTTCGGGGCGATGTCGAACAGAAGCCGCGCCGGCGGAAACGCGATGCGGCGCGGACGCGGCGGGATCATCCGCAACAGCCACCACAGCGCCGGCAGACTGAGCAGCCCAAGCAGGACCAGGGGCTGCGCGAAAGCGAGCGGCCAACCGCCGATCATGCGCTGGCCTCCGCTTGGAGCCAGCGTGCGGGCGCGGCAGCCAGTGCGCGACCGCTCTCGCCCATGTGCGCATGCAGGGCCAGGATCAGCTCGCTTGCCGGGCGGTCGGTGCGATGGATGATGAAGGTCGCGCCCGCCCGGTCGGTTTCCTCGCGCATGGCGGCACGATGAATGGCGAGCTTTTCGAAATAATCGGAGCGCCAGGTTTCCGCGCGGCCGGCCGTGACGCTGCCCATGCCTTCCGGCTCGAGGAACTCGACGCGGCCGGAATAGGGAAAGGATTCTTCCGCCGGGTCGACGACCTGCACGACATGGATGCGCGCGCGCGTGCCCGACAATTGCGCGAGCGTGCGCCGGAACTCCGCAATGGGGCTCCAGAAATCCGACAGCAGAACGATCTCCGACAACGGCGCCGGCGCAAAGGCCGGTGGAAGGCTGGCGCGTTCGCCGGCGTCATGGATAATCGCCTGCGCCGTCTTGTCGATGACGTTGCGGCTGGCAGTAGGACGCATCAGCCCCGGGACGCCGACGCGTTCGCCACCCGCAACAAGGATTTCCGCCAGCGCGAATGCGACCACGAGCGTGCGCTCGAGCTTGCTCTCCCACACCGGCGCGGATGCAAAAGCCATGGACGGCGAGCGATCCGGCCAGATCCAGACGGTGTGCGCGGCTTCCCACTCCTGCTCGCGCACATAGAGATGACCGTCACGCGCCGAACGGCGCCAGTCGACACGCCGCGCCGGTTCGCCGGAAAGGAAGCGGCGATATTGCCAGAAATTCTCGCCGGACCCGGAGCGGCGCCGTCCGTGCAGCCCGTGAATGACGGTGGCGGCGATCCGCCGCGCTTCCAGCATCAGCCGCGGCAAACTCGCTGCAAGCGTGCGCGATTGTCCACTCGCATGCCGGACGGCATCGGCTTCAAGCTTGTGGGCGTCCGGCTCGATCGCCATCGATCACCCGAGTCGCGACTTCAGCTGGGCGATGACGGCGTCGACGGTCTCGCCTTCGGCGCGGGCCTGGAAGGTCAAGGCCATACGATGCTTGAGCACGGGTTCGGCGAGCGCGACCACGTCGTCGATCGAAGGTGCGAGCCGGCCGCCCAGCAGAGCGCGGGCGCGGACTGCCAGCATCAGTGCCTGGCTCGCGCGCGGTCCAGGGCCCCATGCAATCAGCTTTCGAATGGGGTCCTGCTCGTCCTTCTCGGGGCGGGCCGAGCGAACCAGCGTGAGGATCGCCTCGACGACCGATTCCCCGACCGGCAGGCGCCTCACCAGCCGCTGCGCCGCGATCAAGTCCTCGCCGCTCATCGCGGCCTTGGGCTTCGATTCCTCGGCGCCGGTGGTGTCGAACAGCATGCGGCGCTCGGCATTGTGATCCGGATAATCGATGTCGATCTGCATCAGAAAGCGGTCGAGCTGCGCTTCGGGCAGCGGGTAAGTGCCTTCCTGCTCGAGCGGATTTTGGGTTGCGAGCACATGGAACGGCTTCGGCACGTCGTGGCGCTGGCCGGCAACGGTGACATGCAATTCCTGCATCGCCTGCAGGAGCGCGGATTGCGTACGCGGGCTCGCCCGGTTGATCTCATCCGCCATCAGAAGTTGCGCGAAAATCGGTCCAGGAAGGAAGCGGAAATTGCGCTTGCCTCCGGGACTCTCTTCGAGGACCTCGGATCCCAGAATATCGGAGGGCATCAGGTCGGGGGTGAACTGGATGCGGCGTGCGTCGAGGCCGAGGACCACGCCCATCGTTTCCACGAGCTTGGTCTTGGCGAGGCCGGGCACGCCCACCAGAAGACCGTGGCCGCCTGACAGAATCGTGATCAGGGCCTGTTCGACCACACGCTCCTGGCCGAAGATGACCGAGCCGATCGCGTCCTTTGCGGCCCGCGCATGACTGGCGGTCGATTCCGCCGTCCGGACGATCATGTCGTCCAGCTTTTCGATGCTTTCGCCGGCTGCCGACATCTGTTTCGTTCCTTCTTTCGTCCGCTCACAGGCGGCGGGTATGCTGGCCATATATCCACTGAAAGCGAAGCAACAACTGCGCCAGCGGCCCTCCGGCCCGACGCGTCAGGGGCATCCGAATCGACGGGGGGAGATGCCGAAACCGCCGTAGCTTACGCTAATTTTGCGAGGTGTCAGGCGGGCGTCAGGCTATGGTGCGTCGATCACTTTGTGCGTTGTGGCCCCGTTTTCGAGGACAGGAGACAAGCTCAAGACAAACCATGGCGAAGCAAAGGCAGGACAATACCTCGGGTCTGGATGGCATCGCCGCCGCCGTCCGGGAGACCGCGGGCAGCGGGGCGGCTCCGGTGCATCTGTGGAACCCGCCTTTCTGCGGCGACCTCGACGTCCGGATCGCATCGGACGGCACCTGGTTCTATCTCGGCACCCCGATCGGCCGCGCTCCGCTTGTGCGGCTGTTCGCCTCGGTGCTCAAGCGAGAGGGCGATAAGTATTTCCTGGTCACGCCGGTGGAGAAGATCGGGATCGTGGTGGACGACGCACCGTTTCTCGCGGTCGAGATGCGGCGCGAAGACACTGCGTCAGGGCCGCGCTTGCATTTCCGGACCAATGTGGATGAGTGGGTCGCATGCGATGCGGCGCATCCGCTGCGCTTCGAGCGTGAAGAGGAAACCGGCGGGCTGAAGCCTTATCTTCATGTGCGCCGCGACCTCTGGGCCAAGGTCACGCGGGCGCTGTTCTACGATCTGGTCGCATGCGGGGAAGAGCGCGAGATTGACGGCGAGAGCATGTTCGGGATCGCGTCGGGCGGTGCGTTCTTTGCAATGGCACATGCCCGCGAGGTCGAGGACCTGAGCGGAACAGAATGAGCGAGACCAATTCCCAGACATTGCCCCGGACCGATTTCTTCAGCCGTGCGCGCACCGTGCTGAGGTTCGATCCGCCTGCGGGTCTGACCGAGGGCGATGCCCTTCCGCTGCACGGCGATCACGACGCCGATCCGGTGGTGAGGGCGATGGCGGCGGTGCGCCCGATCAAGCCGGCCGCGGTGCTGATCCCCGTCGTCGACCGCGACGAGCCGATGGTGTTGCTCACGCAGCGCACCGCGCATCTGCCGCAGCATGCCGGTCAGATCGCGTTTCCTGGCGGCAAGATCGATGCAACCGACGCGTCGCCGCTCGCGGCGGCTCTGCGCGAGGCCGACGAAGAGATCGGACTCGCGGGGAGCGCGGTCGAGCCGATCGGATATCTCGATGTGTATATGACCACGCTGGGCTACCGCATCGTGCCGGTGGTGGCGCGCATACGGCCGCCATTCACGCTGACGCTTAATCCCGGCGAGGTCGAAGACACATTCGAGGTGCCGCTATCGTTCTTGATGGAAGTAGCCAACCATCAGATGCATAGCCGCGAGTGGCAGGGCATGTTGCGGACTTATTATGCGATCCCGTTTGGGGAACGCTATATCTGGGGTGTGACGGCTGGCATTTTCCGCAGCCTGCAGCAGAAGGTTTACGGTGCATGATCCGGCCGATTCTGACCGAGCTTCTGCTATTTCTCACCCCGTTTGCCGTTTATGCGCTGTTTCTCTACGCCACCCGATCCGGCGTGCTTCAGGTGGAGTCCTGGCCGGCGAAGACCGTGGGCTGGCTCACCGCCGCCGCCGTCGTGCTGATGATCGCCGGTTTTGTTATGCTGGGGCAGCTCGACTACCAGCCGGCGGGTTCGAACTATGTCCCGCCGCATATGGAAGACGGCAAACTCATTCCCGGGCATTTCAAATGACCGGATTGCGGCCGCATTCCGAGGCCGCCGCGATATTGACCGGCGGATCTGCGGCACGGGTTCTCGATATCCTCGATCGCGATGGCGAAGAGGCGCGTGTGGTCGGTGGCGCGGTGCGTAACGCACTGATCGGCGACCCGGTGCATGAGATCGATATCGCCACGACCGCCCTGCCGGAAGAGGTTCTGCGCCGCGCGAAGGCGTCGCAATTGCGCGCTGTGCCCACTGGTATCGATCACGGCACAATCACGCTGCTGGTCGACGGTGTACCTTACGAGGTGACGACGCTGCGAGAGGATGTCGAAACCTATGGCCGTAAGGCCAAGGTGGCGTTCGGCCGCGATTGGCGGCGCGATGCGGAGCGGCGCGACTTCACGATCAATGCCTTGTCATTGTCGCGCGATGGTGTGGTGCACGATTATGTCGGCGGGCTTGCCGATCTCGAGGCCCGGCGCGTGCGTTTCATCGGCGATCCCGCGGCGCGGATCGCGGAAGACTATTTACGCATCCTCCGTTTCTTCCGCTTCCATGCCGCTTACGGCGAGGGCGATCCGGACCACGCTGCGCTCCACGCCTGCATCGCCGCGCGCGGAGGACTGGTGTCGCTGTCACGCGAGCGCGTGCGCATGGAAATGCTCAAGCTGCTGATCGCGCCGCGCGCGGCGAACGCGGTTCGGGCAATGGCGGATGCGGGGCTGTTGAGCATGATTCTCGGCGGCGTGCCTTATCTCCTCGCTCTTGAAAAGATGATCGCGATCGAAACGGCGGCTGGCGAACAGCCCGATGCCATCCGTCGGCTCGGCGCGCTCGCCGCTTTCGTCACGGAGGATGCGGAACGTCTGCTCGAGCGCCTGCGCCTGTCGAATACGGAGCGTGAGCGGCTGGTCGGCATGGCCGATGGCTGGTGGCGGATCGGCGCTGACCTGACCCCGCACGCCGCGCGGGCGCTTCTGTATCGACTCGGCCGGGGGCGGTTTGCGGACCGGGTGCTTCTTGCCTGGAGCCGCTCGCGGGAGGGCGTGGACGATTCGCGTTGGCGCGATCTCGCTGCGCTGCCCACACGCTGGCAGTCCCCGTCCTGTCCGATCGGCGCAGCCGATCTGATGGCGCGCGGCGTGTCCAAGGGGCCCTCGCTCGGCGCCGCCCTGCGCGCGGCCGAAGCGGCTTGGATCGCGGCGGATTTTCCATCCGAGCCCGCAGTCATTGCGGCAATCGCGGACCGCGCCGCGTCGAATTGGACATGAAAAAAGCCCCGGCTTTCGCCGGGACTTTCGAGTTCAGGAGAGAGCTCGCTACCGATCAGTACTTCGCAACGACCGGAGCCTTGCTGTATCCGAACCGATAGTTCAGGCCGACCTTCACGGTGTGAGCCGTGACGTCCGCATCGAAGCCCGGGCCGGCAGGGCCGCCGAAATAGTTTTCGTTGCCCAGGTTGAGGTACAGGTATTCGACCTTCGTCGACCAGTTGTCGAGCAGGGCCCATTCCAGACCGCCGCCGACCGTCCAGCCGACATGGGTGTTCGCCGACGAGGCACCGGCCAGGAACGGCCCGGCGGCAACGCTCGCGCCGATCTCGTTATGACCCCAGGCAAGACCGCCGGTGGCGTACAGCATCGCGCGATCCCAAGCATAGCCGAGGCGCAGACGCGCGGTGCCGAAGTAGTTGAGTTCGGTGAACGCATTAGCGACGACGCCGCCGCCGACTGCGGTCACATCCTCTTCGATATTCGCCCACTGCGAATCGACTTCCACGCCCCAGACCCAAGGCGAGCCCGGCGCCTGCCAGTTCCAGCCGATCTGGCCGCCACCGAAGAAGCCGTCCGGCTTCGCCGTCACGCCAAATCCGGCAATGTTGTTGCTCTCGACTTCGCCCCAGCCATAGCCGATGTTGCCGCCGATATAGAAACCGCTCCAGTTGTAGGCCATCACCACCGGCGCAGCCTTGTAAACCGGACGGGCGATGTCGGCCGCTTGAGCCGATTGAGCCGCGCCGAAGGCGAGGCCTGCAGCCGTGACTGCAGCTATTGTTACGTTACGCATGAGCTCCCCCATGTCCTTTCTTAAGAAATGCAACAAAGACGTACGAGTGTTCCGTCTCGTTACGCGTGTACGGGTCAATTACGGCAGAACTGGCTAAAAATCTGCCACAATCGGTGCCGTAGCGCTGTTCAATGGTATGTGTGACGTCGAAGCCACAAGTAACGAATGTATAACCATACCGATAGATAAGTTCGACAAACCCTTGCGTGGCAACGCGCAGGCTGAACAGGCGACAAAGGGCCCGAAAACCTCACGAAATGCGCGGTTCTCGCGCAGCTGCCGACTTACCGAACAGATAAGCTTGTGGGCGCGCGATTCCGTTTTCTCGGCTTCAGCACTTCCAGAGTTCCATGTGTATGGCCGACTGCGCGCCGCGGAGCGCCAACGCAAGCGCGCCCGAAACAGGAAATGTGACTAACGAATCATTGATTGGCCGCAAGCGCAATCGACAACGCTTCAATGCTATCGGCTAGGGCCATCTCACGACGGGCGGCAGCGAAGACAGAATCGAATCCACGTTGCCGCCGGTCTTCAGTCCGAAGATCGTTCCGCGATCGTAAAGCAGGTTGAATTCGACATAGCGGCCGCGCCGGATGAGCTGCTCGTCGCGCTCGGCCTGGCCATAAGACTTGCCGAAATTCGCGCGCACCAGCCGCGGATAGATGTCGAGAAAGGCCCGGCCGACATCCTGCGTGAAGGCGATGTCGGCATCCCAGTCGCCGCTGTTGTGCCAGTCGTAGAAGATGCCGCCGATCCCGCGCGGCTCGCCGCGATGCTTCAGGAAGAAATAATCGTCGCACCACGCCTTGTATTTTTCGTAAGGCGCGATCGCCGCGTGCGCGTCGCATGCTTGTTTCATTGCCGCGTGAAAGGCGTGGGTGTCCGGGTCTTCTTGTGTCCGCCGAGCATTCAGTACCGGCGTGAGATCGGCGCCGCCGCCGAACCAGGCTCTGGTGGTGACCACAAACCGCGTATTCATGTGAACCGCCGGCACATTCGGATTCCACGGATGCGCGATCAGCGAAATGCCCGATGCCCAGAAGCGCGGGTCGCTCTCGGCGCCGGGAATCTCTTTCCGGAATTCCGGCGCGAATTCACCAAACACGGTCGAACAATGAACGCCCACCTTCTCGAATACGCGGCCTGTCATCATCGACATGACGCCGCCGCCGCCGGGCTGGCCGGTATGGTCGACGCGGTCCCACGGCGTGCGCGCAAAACGGCCGGCCCGCAGGGATGACTGCGGCTGGCCGGCGGGAAGGTCGTCCTCGAGCCTTTCGAACGCGGCGCAGATCTGATCGCGCAGTGTCTCGAACCATCCGCGCGCTTTCGCCTTCCGTGCATCGAGCAGGGCTGTGTCAGTATCGAGCGCCGGTAGCGCGCGCGTCAGTGCCGCGCGGTCGTGAGTGGCTGGGCTAGATTTTGTCATCGGAATTTGCTGGCGCCCTCATTATTGCATTTCTATCCGTGCCTGAGCTTCAAAGCGGTCAGCGTCAAGGCGAGCAGCATCGCGATGGCATTGGCGATAACAATGACTGCATCCCCCTGCAGGATGCCATAGACGACCCACAGGCCAAGTCCGGCGGCGAGAATTACCGTCATGGCGAGGGACAGATCCGCGGTTTCGCGCGTCCGCCAGGCTTTCCAGACCTGTGGCAGGTTCGCCGTAGTGGTCAGCGTTGCCGCCAGTAAACCGAGAACCGTGGCCGTATTCCAGATCACGTCGGCGGGACCCGCTCGCCAACCGGATCGATGGCCTTCATGGCCGCCGCTATGTCGCTTGCGTCCGTCGGCCGCACGAGCCGGCTGACCTCGCGTCCATCCTTGAGAAAGACGAGTGTCGGCCAGAGCTTCACCCGGAAGGAGCGTCCGAGCGACCGTCCGCTTCCGTCCTCGACCTTGATATGGCGAACGTCCGGATGCCGATCGAACGCCTGCTGCACGAGTGGCGCGGCGCGCCGGCAATAGCCGCACCATGCACTGCCGAATTCGATCACGGACGCGCCGGCGAGCCCATCGACCTCGGTCCGAGACGGTTCGGCAGTCATGTATTCCGGATTGAACGGCATGGTGGGAGGGGGGCCTCAGGTTGCTTCCGGTGACAACGCTTCACCGGCGGCCTTGTTCGGCGCCATCATCGGCGTCGGTCATCCGATTGTCGTCTGCGCGCGTTGCCGCACCATCTCGCCCGCTGCCATCGCCACCGCCATCGCAATATTGAGTGAGCGCATCCCCGCCTGCATCGGGATCACGAGGCGCGCGCCAGCCGCGTCCGCCACCTGCGGCGGCACGCCCGCTGATTCCCGGCCGAACAGGAGAATCTGGGGGAAGCGGAAATCGTGGTCGAGATAGCTCTTTCCGCCTTTCGTGGTGAACAGGGTCAGTTCCAGCCCCGACTCCCGCCGCCAGTCCTCGAACGCCCCCCACGACGCATGCCGCTCGATCGCCACCTGGTCGAGGTAATCCATTCCCGCGCGCCGGAAGGCGCGATCGGTTATCGGGAAGCCGGCCGGTTCGATCAGATGGGCGGTCATTCCGAGGCAGGCGCACAGCCGCAGAATCGTTCCAGTGTTCTGGGGGATGTCGGGCTCGTAGAGCGCGATGGCGGGGGTGATCTGACCTATCGGAATCTCCCGTTCCGGCGCGTCAAAATACGACGGCCGGCGAGGCACTTGTGGGACATTTTGGCGGAGTTGCAATGGCAGACTTGCACTCCCCCGGTAAGGGTGCCAATAACACGCCGCCGGATCGCTGCCGACGGCCTTCCCACAGGTCTGACGTGGCCGGTTCGCTCGCCGCCGGGCGATGGACGAAGCGGTCAGGTCCCTCGAAGGTTTGCAACGCAGGCTTCCGGCACGACGATAGAGGGACTCTCAGCGTGGCATCCACAGCAGCATCGGCGGCCCCTACGCGCCGCGATTTTCTTTACGTGGCGACCGGCTCGGTCGCCGCAGTCGGCGCCGCCTTCACGGCATGGCCGCTGATTTACCAGATGAATCCCGATGCCTCCACGATCGCCGCGGGCGCTCCGGTGGAGGTCGATCTGACCCCGGTCGCCGAGGGGCAGGTGATCAAGGTGTTCTGGCGCGGCAAGCCGATCTTCGTGAATCACCGTACGCCGAAGGAGATCAAGGAGGCCGAAGACGTCAATCTGGCCAGCCTGCCGGATCCGCAGCCCGACTCCGAGCGCGTCAAGAAAGGCCACGCCAATTTCCAGGTCCTGATCGGCATCTGCACCCATCTGGGCTGCATTCCGATTGCGCATAGCGGCCCCTACAACGGCTATTTCTGCCCCTGCCACGGCTCGGTCTACGATACCTCCGGACGCATCCGTTCGGGCCCGGCGCCCAGCAATCTCGCGCTGCCGCCCTATGAATTCCTCTCCGACACCAGGATCAGGATCGGCTAGCGCCGGCCCGTCATCCTGAAGGTACTTCCGAAAAGGCTTCTCCAAAATGAGCGGACATTCGACCTACCAGCCGCAAAACGCCTTCATGAAATGGATGGAGCGGCGGCTGCCGATCGCAGGTCTCGTCCACTCGTCGTTCATTGCCTATCCGACGCCGCGCAACCTGAATTACTGGTGGACCTTCGGCGGCATCCTGTCCTTCATGCTGGCGGCGCAGATCGTCACCGGCATCGTGCTGGTGATGCATTACACGCCGCACGAAACGATGGCGTTCAATTCCGTCGAGCACATCATGCGCGATGTGAATTACGGCTGGCTGCTGCGTTACCTGCACGCCAACGGCGCCTCGATGTTCTTCATCGCCGTCTATATCCACATGTTCCGCGGCCTCTATTACGGCTCGTACAAGGAGCCGCGCGAGGTGCTCTGGATCCTCGGCGTCATCATCTATCTTCTGATGATGGCGACCGGCTTCATGGGCTATGTGCTCCCGTGGGGGCAGATGAGCTACTGGGGCGCGGTCGTGATCACGAACTTCTTCTCGGCGATCCCGCTGGTGGGCGAGACCATCACGACCTGGTTGTGGGGCGGCTATGCCGTCGGCAATCCGACGCTGCAGCGCTTCTTCTCGCTGCATTATCTGCTGCCCTTCGTGATCGCCGGCGTGGTCGTGCTGCACATTTGGGCGCTGCACGTGGTTGGCCAGAACAATCCGGCCGGCATCGAGCCCAAGGGCGATAAGGACACCGTGCCGTTCACGCCCTATGCGACGATCAAGGACGGCTTCGGCATGGTCTGCTTCATGCTGCTGTTCGCCTATTTCGTGTTCTACATCCCGAACTATCTCGGGCACGCGGACAACTACATTCCCGCCAACCCGGCGGTGACGCCGGCCCATATCGTGCCGGAATGGTACTATCTGCCGTTCTACGCGATCCTACGCGCCATCCCCAATAAGCTGTTGGGCGTGATCGCATTGTTCGGCTCGATCCTGATCCTCGCCTTCCTGCCTTGGCTCGACAGTTCGAAGGTGCGCTCGGCGCGGTATCGCCCGCTATACCGGCAGTTCTTCTGGATTTTCGTCGCGGTCTGTCTCGGGCTCGGTTGGCTCGGCGCCAAGCCGGCCGAGGGCATCTATGTGACGCTCGCGCGCATCCTCACCTTCTACTATTTCGCGCATTTCCTGATCGTGCTGCCGCTGCTCGCGCGCTTCGAGAAAACCAGGCCGTTGCCGAACTCGATCGCCGAATCGGTGCTGAAGGAGGGCGTGCCGATCGGCGCGTCCGCGCCGGCGCCGTCGAAGCATTGAGCGGCCGGAGACTGACGACAATGATGATGCAACGTTCTGTGCTCGCACTCGCACTGGTCCTCGGACTGTCGGCGCCAGCCTTCGCGGCCGGTGAGGCGGAAACGCCGCCGAAGCAGAAATGGTCGTTCTGGGGACCGGTCGGCAAATACGATCGCGGTCAGCTGCAGCGCGGCTTCAAGGTCTATCGCGAGGTCTGCCAAGCCTGCCACAGTCTCTCGCTGGTATCGTTCCGCAACCTCGCCGAGCCCGGCGGGCCAGGCTTTACCGAGCGGCAGGCTGCGGCGGTCGCAGCCGAATATCAGGTGCAGGATGGGCCCAACGATGCCGGTGAGATGTTCGAGCGCGCCGGCCGCCTGGCAGACCGCTTTCCGAAGCCGTTCCCGAACGACAACGCTGCGCGCGCCGCCAATGGCGGTGCGCTGCCGCCGGATCTGTCGGTGATCGCCAAGGCGCGCACCTATGAGCGCGGCGGCCTGTGGTTCCTTCTCGACATCTTCACCCAGTATGTGGAGCAGGGACCGGACTACATCGTCGCGCTGCTGACCGGATACGCGGACGCGCCGAAGGACTTCACGCTGCCGGAGGGCACGCACTACAACCGGTTCTTCCCCGGCCACGCCATCGGCATGCCCAACCCGCTCAGCGACGGGCAGGTCACCTATGACGATGGCGCGCCGCAGACCGTGCCTCAATATGCGAAGGACGTTACGGCGTTCATGATGTGGGCCGCCGAGCCGCATCTCGAGGCGCGCAAGCGCCTCGGATTGCAGGTCATGATCTTCCTTCTGGTGTTTGCGGGCCTGATGTATTTCACCAAGAAGAAGGTCTGGGCCGCGGTCAAGGCGCATCCCGAAGTGCTCGGCGAGAAGCGGGCACCGACCGAATACAAGCATTGACCGGGAACCTGAAAGGCCCCGATCGGGGCCTTTCGCTCCCGGGTAGCGGCATGACCAAATCCGTTCTCGGCATCATCGGTGGCTCCGGCATCTATGACCTGCCCGGACTGGAGAATGTCCGCGAGGAGCGCCTCGCCTCGCCGTTCGGCGAGCCCTCCGGCGCGCTCAGGATCGGTGACATCGCGGGGCTCCCGGTCGTGTTCCTGCCGCGCCACGACAAGGGGCACCGGCTTTCGCCGTCCGACATCAACTACCGCGCCAATATCGACGTATTGAAACGCGCCGGGGTCACCGACCTCGTATCCCTGTCGGCCTGCGGCTCGTTCCGGGAGTCGCTGCCGCCTGGCACTTTCGTGCTGGTCGACCAGTTCGTCGACCGCACCTATCGGCGCGAGAATTCGTTTTTCGGCAAGGGGCTGGTCGCGCATGTGTCGATGGCCCATCCGGTCTCTCCCTGTTTGCGCGACCACATCGACGCGGCGGCGCGCGCCGAGGGCATCGCAGCCGTGCGTGACGGGACGTACGTGTGTATCGAAGGACCGCAATTCTCCACACTGGCCGAAAGCCTGACCTACCGGCAACTCGGCTACGCGGTGATCGGCATGACCAACATGCCCGAGGCGAAACTCGCCCGTGAAGCCGAGATTTGCTACGCGACTGTCGCCATGGTCACCGATTTCGATTGCTGGCATCCCGATCACGACGCGGTGACCGTGCAGGACATCATTGCGGTGCTGAACGCCAATGCGGAGAAGGCGAAGCACCTGGTCGGGCGGCTGGCGCGCGACTTTCCGCGCGAACACGAGCCTTGCCCCATTGGTTCCGACCGGGCGCTCGACAGCGCGCTCATCACCGCGCCGGAGGCGCGCGATCCGGAACTCGTCAAAAAGCTGGACGCCGTCGCCGGCCGCGTCCTTCGTCAGTGAACGGACAATTCATCGTTCCTGCAGCCCGGCTTGCGCTATAAGAAGGCGAGTCCGGCCGGCGACAGCCCGGATGGAAAACCAAGAACCGCCTCCCAGAGCGTATTCATGCCGGCCAGCGCCTCGTCCTTCAGGCTTTTGCTTGCGGCCTACACGGCTGCGATCTTCGTCAGCGCGGCGTTGCTGTTCGCCGTTCAGCCGCTCTTCGCGAAAATGGTCCTGCCGAGGCTCGGCGGTACCCCTGCAGTCTGGTCGGTGGCGATGGTGTTCTTCCAGGCCATGCTGCTCGCCGGGTATGCCTATGCGCATGCGCTGACGAAGCTCGCGCCGGGGCGGATATCGGTCGGAGTGCATCTTGCGGTGATGCTGGTCGCGGTCTTCGCGCTGCCGCTCGGGATTGGCGCCGGCTGGGGGAGCCCGCCCGCCACGGGTCAGGAATTCTGGCTGCTCAACCTGTTTCTCGTGTCGATCGGACTGCCGTTCTTCGCGCTGTCCGCAAACGGGCCGCTGCTGCAGGCCTGGTTCGCGCGAACCGGTCATCCGCAGGCGAAGGATCCGTATTTTCTGTATGCCGCGAGCAATGTCGGAAGCTTCCTTGCTCTGTTGGCCTATCCCTTCGTCATCGAGCCGTTCACGCGACTGCCGCAGCAGAGCATGGGCTGGACCGCCGGTTTCTACGGGCTGATCTTTCTGATCGCGCTGTGCGGCGTGTTTCTCCTACGCTCGCGCGACCAGTTGCCGGACATCGCGACGGATGACGGCGCGAGCCCGACGTGGCGCGACGCGCTGATCTGGATCGCGCTTGCGGCGGTGCCGTCAGCGCTGCTGATCGCGATTACGGCCCATATCTCGACCGATATCGCCGCAGCGCCCTTCCTGTGGGTGGTGCCGCTGGCGCTCTATCTCGCGACCTTCGTTATCGCGTTTCAGTCGCGACCGATCCTGCTGCATCGCTACGTCACCCTCATCGCGCCGGTCGCGGTGATCCTCCTCGTGGTGTCACTCGCGCTCGGTGCTGCGGATCAGATCATGGTGCTGATTGCGCTCAATCTCGCCGGTTTCTTTGTGCTCGCACTCATGTGCCATGGCGAATTGGCGCGCCGTCGTCCGCCGGCGCGCTATCTGACCTCGTTCTATCTCTGTCTCTCGCTGGGCGGCGTGATCGGCGGCATTTTCGCGGGGCTGGTCGCGCAGCA
>JBIQKQ010000156.1:0-7609 GCA_044506365.1 Hyphomicrobiales bacterium | reverse complement strand
TTCTTGAGATTTGAGTAGAAGTCGATCGCTTCCGGTCCGGGCTCCCGGCTGCCATTGCCCGACTGCTTGACGCCGCCGAACGGCATATGCGGTTCGCTGCCATAGGTGCCCGCATTGACCGACACGGTGCCTGCCTCCACACGACGCACGAATTCGGCGGCGCGGTCGAGGCTTTTCGTATGGATGCAGGCGGTGAGCCCGTAGGGTGAGTTGTTGGCGAGCGCCAATGCCTCCTCAAAGCCTGCGACACGATAGAGGCAGGCCACCGGCCCGAACAATTCCTTCACCGAAATTTCGTCATCGGTGCCCGCATTCTCGACGATTGTGGCGCCGAGATAGCAGCCGCGCGCATGCATCGGGTCGGTCAGGCGCGCGCCGCCTGCAATGATCTTGGCTCCGTTCGCACGCGCGCGCTCAAGTGCCGCGACCATGTTTGCGATCTGGCGCTCGTTGATCACCGGGCCGAAATCGTCGTCGTCGGCCGGACCGACTTTCAGCGTCTTCGTACGCTCCAGCAGCTTGGCACGGAAGGCATCGTAGACGGAATCAAACACGATGATGCGGCTGCCCGATGCGCAGCGCTGGCCCGCATTGCTGAAAGCCGACAGGACCGTCCATTCCACCGCCTGATCGAGATCGGCGTCGTCGCACACGACCAGTGGATTCTTGCCCCCAAGTTCGAGCGAGACTTTCGCCAGCCGCTCGCCGCCGATGCGGGCGATTTCGCGACCGACCGCGGTCGAGCCGGTGAAGCTCAGCACCGCCACCCGCGGGTCGGCGACCAGCGGCCGCCCGGCCTCCGGGCCGAGCCCCTGCACGATGTTGAGCACGCCCGCCGGCAGTCCCGCCTCGCGTGCGATCTCGCCGAACAGCCAGGCGGTCGCGGGCGCGTCCTCGGACGCCTTCAGCACCGCGGCATTGCCGCAGATCAGCGCCGGAAAAACTTTCCACGCGACATTGGCGATCGGTGTATTGGCGGCGATGATGAGGCCCGCAACGCCGAGCGGCGCCCGCACCACACTGGCCTGCTTGTTGCCGGCGCCGCTGGTCGTGGTGCGCCCGTAAAGCCGCATGCCTTCGCCGGCCATGAACAAGCCCTGCTGCACGGCGCCCTTCGTCTCGCCGAGCGCATCCTTGAACGACTTGCCGGTCTCTTTGGCCACCACCCGCGCCATGTCCTCGGCGCGTGCTTTCAATCCCATCGTGACAGCATGCAGGATATCGCCACGCTGCACGCCCGGCATGTTCGCCCAGCCCGGCTGCGCCGCTACGGCCGCGTTCACAGCTGCATCAACATCGATCTCGCGCGAGCGCGCCACGCGGCACAGAACCGCGCCGTCGTGCGGCGACACCTTCTCGAACACGTCGCTCGAATAGGCAAAGCGCTCCTCGCCGCCGATCCAGTTGGCGATGCGGTCCGGAAACAGCCGCGGCTCCGCGGCTTGCGCGCGCTCCTGCGCGCTACCAGGCTGTCCAGCCACCGTCGATCACCAGATTGGCGCCGGTCATGTAGGACGACGCATCGGACAGAAGGAAGATCACGCCGCCATTCATTTCGTCTTCGTGCGCCATGCGCCCCATCGGCGTGCGCTTCGCATAGCCTTCAAGAAAATCGCGCTCCTGATTGGCGAACACGCCGCCGGGCGTCAGCGTGTTCACGCGCACGCCCTGCCTGCCCCAATAGGTGGCGAGATAGCGCGTCAGATTGAGAATTGCGGATTTCGACGCGGAATAGGTTACCGGCTTGTAGAAAGTCTCGCCCCGCTCGCGCCGGTAGTCATAGAGGCTCTGATCGGGAGAGACGAGGCCGTAGGTCGAGCAGATATTGACGATCGAACCGCGGCCGGCTTTCGCCATCGTCTCGCCGATCGCCTGGCAGCATAGCATCGTGCCCTTCACATTGACCGCCATGATGCGGTCGAACGAAGCCGCCGGATAGGTTTCGAACGGGCCGTTCTCTTCCGGCGGCGCATCGGGTGGCGCGTCAATCGCCGCGGCATTGATCAGGCCACTCGGCACGCCCCATTCGTCCTCGACGCGATGCAGCGCTGCCGTGATGGAGTCGCGGCTCGTGACATCGACCTGAAAGCAGCGGAGCGCCGCGTCGGCCGCCTGATCCGCATAACGGCCACGCACTGTTGCCGCATCGGCCGCATCAAACACCACGACCTTGGCGCCGCGCGCCAGTAAGGCTCTGGCGAATTGTCCGCCGAGCTTGCCGCCGCCGCCGGTCACAACAACGACACGGTCGCGCACCGCGAAAAGCGGATCGGGCATCATCGTCTGCGTCTTATTTGCCCGGGACTTCGCGGAGCGCTACTGGGCGCGACCACCCGCAGCCTGCCGCGGTGCTGCGCTTTCGAGGATTTCGTAAGAGAAATTGCCGTCGGTCTTCAGCGGCGCGGTCAGCCGCATGCCCAGAATATTGTCGAACTCATAAGGCGGCAGTCCGTCGTTGGGCGAACGGATCGCGATGTCGGCTTCGGTCACGACATGCCCTGCCGGCAGGTCGCGCGCGGCAACAAGCTTCTTCTGCATCTTGTAGAGCGGCCCCTTCTCGCTCTCGTAGCAACGCTTTATGCCATCGCCCATCGCCAGCCGCGTGCGGCGCAGGTCGCGCACCATGCGGCCCAGGCCGTCCGGCGTCAGCGAGAACGCGTGATCCGTCCCCTTGGCGGCGCGGTTCAGCGTGAAATGCTTTTCCACAACGCTCGCGCCCATGACATAGGCAACCGGCGCCATCGCGATGCCGTTATCGTGCGAGGACAGGCCGATGACGACATCCGGGAAGCGCTCCCGGAAGGTCTGGATCACCTTCAGGTTCAGTTCGCTGAACTCGGCCGGATATCCGGAGGTGCATTGCAGGATGCAGAGCTGCGGGTTGATCGGCATGATCGCGCGATAGGCGCGCACCATGTCCTCCATTGTGCATCCGCCCGAGGAGATGATCATCGGCTTGCCGAACCGCGCAACATGGCGAAGCAGCGGGATGTTGATCGTGTCGCCCGAGGCGATCTTGTACGCCGGCATTCCGAGGTCTTCGAGAAAGTCGGCGCTCGGAATGTCGAACGCGGTCGAGAAGAAGGTGATGCCGATCTTCTTCGCGTGCGCGATCAGCTCAAGATGCTGTTCCCTGGTGAATTCCAGCTTTTCGCGGTGCTCGCCATAGGTCGGGGCGTAGCTGTTGCGATGCAGATAGGGAGAATCATACATCTCCCGCGTGAACATCGTGCGGTTGTCGCGCTTCTGAAGCTTCACTGCGTTGGCGCCGCACTGCTTTGCGACGTCGAACATGTGCTTGCATTGCTCGAGGTCGCCTTGGTGATTATGGCCGATCTCGGCGATCACGTAGCAATCGGAGCCATCGTTGATCCTGAAGCCGTCGATTACCAGCTCACGCGCCATAGATCCCCCCGCTCAATGTCACGACAATGGGGCGGCCTTCGACCGGCCCGTTGCGGCCACTTCGGCCGATTGCACAATTCCAGGTTAAATTTTTCGACTTGGTGCGCCGTGCGCGAAGCCACGCAAGGTCCGACGACAGCTACCGCAGTCCGGGTGACTTCGATACCCAGAGCCGTCATGCCGTATCGATCGGCGGCATCCACCAAAACAGCCGCCTTCCGAGAAATTCGACTGTTCATGAAATGAACATCGCTGTCAAGAACATCCTCGGCAGCCGCTTGTGCATTCCTGGTACAGGTGCCACTTGCAACTCCGCAGATAAAGTCGGCGGGCATCGCATGCCAAGCAGGTCAGGCTTTGCAAGTTCGGGCCATCCGACAACTACGGTAAAGTCCGGCAACCGGGGCGCAGCGACATGCCGGCAACTCATGGCAGAACCAAGGCAACGATTGATGCCGCGCGCGGCCGGAGGTCGCCGCTGAATAGCGGTCACGCGAATACGCCCAATCGCTCTCCGCCATAGACGCGCTGGTGAATGTCCTTCCACCACATCCGGTTGTCGAGATACCATTCCACCGTTTTGCGCAGACCGCTTTCAAATGTCTCCCGCGGCCTCCATCCGAGTTCGGCGATCACGTTGCTCGGATCGATCGCGTAGCGTTGATCGTGGCCCGGCCTGTCCTCAACGAACGTAATGAGCGATGCGCGGTCCCGGTCCGCCGGCGCAAGCTCGTCCACAAGCGCGCAGATCGTCCGCACCACATCGATATTGCTCTTCTCGCACAGACCGCCGACGCAATAGCTCGAGCCGACCTTGCCCCTTGTCGCGATCAGAAGCAGCGCCTGCACATGATCTTCGACATGCAGCCAGTCGCGGATATTCCCGCCACTGCCGTAAACCGGCAACGCCCGCCCCTCCAGCGCATTGATGGTCATGAGCGGAATCAGCTTTTCGGGAAACTGGTATGGTCCGTAATTGTTGGAGCAGTTGCTGATCACCACCGGCAATCCGTAGGTGTGATGCCACGCACTGACGAGGTGATCGGAAGCAGCCTTCGATGCCGAATAGGGCGACCTCGGATCGTAAGCCGTGGTTTCGCTGAAGAAGCCCGTTTCGCCGAGGGATCCGAAGACCTCGTCGGTCGAGACATGATGAAAACGAAATTCATAGCGGCGCGCGCCCGCCAGCTTGCGCCAGTAGCCGAGCGCGCCCTGCAGCAGGGCAAATGTCCCCATCACGTTGGTCCGCATGAAATCTGCGGGCGTGTCAATGGAACGGTCTACATGGCTTTCCGCCGCGAGATGGATGATATAGTCGGGACCATAGTCCTCGATGATGCTCGACATTCTCGCGGCATCGGCGATATCGGCGCGGACAAATGCATAGCGGGGGCTATCCGCGACAGGCTGCAGAGCTTCCAGATTGGCCGCATAGGTCAGCTTGTCGACCACCAGGACCGAATGATCGCTCCGCGCGATCAATTGGCGCACCAGCGCGGAGCCGATGAATCCGGCTCCTCCCGTGACCAAGAATTTCTTCCCCGCGCCCCCCAGAGTCATCATTCGGTTCCAAAAAAAACTCACCAGCCGCCGCGGCGGCTACGACACCGGCGCAATCGCATCGACCGGCAATTGCACATGCACCTCGCGGCCGAGCAGCGACAATAGCGCATGCACGCGCACCTCGTCCCGCTTGGTCTCGAAGATCGCCGTATGGCCCGCGAATGGACCGGCGGCGATGGAAAACTTGTCCCCGCGCGCGAGATTGAGCTGGTTATCCAGCACCACAAGTCCGCTCTCGTCTTCGCGAGCGCGGATTTCCGTCAGAATGAAGTCAGGTACCGGGGCGGGATCGAGACCGTTCTTGACCAGGTCGATCACTCCGCGTGTGGAGCGGATTGCCTGCCATCGCGCGGCGCCCGGATCGAAAGCGACGAACACATAGCGCGGGAAAAGCGGCGAGGCGACGACATCGATCCGGCCGGCATGGCTGCGACGCTTGCGATAGCGCGGACAATACGCCTCGAAGCCCTGACGGGCGAGGTGTTCGATCGCCAGCGCCTCGTTGCGAGGCTGGGTATAGGCCGCGAACCAGCGATTCATTCTGCGGCCCGGATTTCTGCGTCCGGAACCTCGCTTGCCTTTCGGGCCACGATCCCGAGCAAGGCGGGCACCAGCACGCGCTCGCGTCCCAATTCGATCTGCATCGCGCGCACAATCGTATCCGATCCGGGAATTGCGGTGACAATTACCGCGTCGATGTCGCCAAGGTCGGTCAGGCTTGCCGCAACCGGCAAGCCGCAAAAGCGGCTTCCAGCCTTCGCCTCCTCGACGACGCCGGCAAGCTGTATTGGAAAGTCATGCGCGCAGAGCGTTCCGACTTCGGCCAGTTCCGAAGCGCCGGCAAAGGCAATCCGGGTCCAGCCATTGTCCGCGCATTGCGCCATCAATTCGGACATCTGCTCGCGCGCGCGGCGAAAGAAGGTGAAGGAATAGGAGAAATACTCGGCTGTCAGGCGCGCCTTCTCGGCGAAGCCGTTGGGCGTGAGATAATAGGCATAGCGCCGCGGCGGAATCTGGCTGACCTTGATCCAGCCCTTGCCGACGCAACGCTTCAGATACGCATTCGCAAGACCAAGCGCGACGCCAAGTTCGCTGGAGATCGAGCGCTGCGAAGTGCGCGCATCGCGCTCAACCGCATTCAGCACGCCGAGCAGGATTTCGTCCCGATCGGCGAACGCGTCTGGGCTGTCGGACTTTTTTGGCGATCGGGCCATCGGTCTTTTGCAGGCGTTTGTTGTTCATAGCATGAACATCGGCTAAGATCAAACCACACCCACCCTCAAGCAGGATCTATCCCGGTTCCATGTGCGGTATCGCCGGCCTGTTCGATCTGCGGCCGGCTCCGCGCGAGTCCGACCCGGCAGCCCATGCGCAACGCATGGCCGACACCATGGTCCATCGCGGGCCAGACGGCTCCGGCGCCTTTGGCGACCCGGCGGCCGGAATCGGGCTTGCGCATCGACGGCTCGCCATTGTCGATCTGAGCGCGACCGGCGCCCAGCCGATGGACTCGGCGGACGGCCGGTTTGTCATCACTTATAACGGCGAGGTCTACAATTTTCAGGATCTGCGCGCGGAACTCATCGCCCTCGGCCATGTTTTTCGCGGCGCCTCCGATACCGAAGTGATGCTGGCCGCCTTCGCGCAATGGGGGGTGACCGATGCGGTGAGACGTTTTGTCGGCATGTTCGCCTTCGCCGTGTTCGACCGGCGAGAGTGCGTGCTGCATCTGGTGCGCGATCGCGTCGGCGTAAAGCCGCTTTACTGGACCATTCAGGACGGCATCCTGCTGTTTGCCTCCGAACTACGCGGGCTGATGGCGCATCCGGCATTCCGCCGCCATGTCGATCCCGACGCGATCGCGGCCGTGGTCTCGTATAGCTACGTGCCGACGCCAGCGACGGTGTTTCGCGGCGTGCACAAGCTTGCGCCGGGCGCGATCCTGAGTGTCAAACCCGGCAGCGAGCCGCATATCGAACGCTACTGGCGGATCGAGGACGTAGTCGCCCGGCGCAACACGGCGAAGCTCGATATCGGTGAAGCCGTGGATGGAATCGATACGCTGCTGCGCGACTCGATCCGCCGTCGCATGGTTGCCGACGTTCCGGTCGGCGCATTCCTGTCCGGCGGGATCGACTCGTCTACCGTGGTCGCGCTGATGCAGGCGCAATCGCGTGCGCGGGTCCGCTCCTTCACCATCGGCTTCAGCGATGCGGCTTACGATGAGTCCGCAATCGCGCGGCAGGTGGCCGAGCATCTGCGCACCGACCATAGCGAGATCCGCCTCGATGCATCGGACGCGCTCGACCTCGTGCCGCGCATTCCCGACTGGTTCGACGAACCCTTTGCCGATTCCTCGCAGCTTCCGAGCTATCTTGTCGCGCAGGTCACACGCAAGCACGTTACGGTCGCGCTTTCGGGCGACGGCGGCGACGAGTTGTTCGCCGGCTATCCGAAATATGTCTGGCTCGATCAGGTGTGGCGCGCGGCCGGCGCCCTGCCCCGCCCGTTACGCGCACTGGCGGGCGGCGCGCTTTCGCGCTTGCCCGAGGCCGCTCTGAGGCCCGTCGCCGCCGCGCTTTTGGACTCCGGGCGGGCCGAGCGCATTGGCGAAAAATCGCGGCGTCTGGGCCTCGCCCTC
>JBIQKQ010000155.1:0-7617 GCA_044506365.1 Hyphomicrobiales bacterium | reverse complement strand
CGAAAGTCGGTCATAGTGATCCGGTGGTCCCGTGTGGAAGGGCCATCGCTCAACGGATAAAAGGTACGCCGGGGATAACAGGCTGATGATTCCCAAGAGTCCATATCGACGGAATCGTTTGGCACCTCGATGTCGGCTCATCACATCCTGGGGCTGGAGCAGGTCCCAAGGGTTTGGCTGTTCGCCAATTAAAGTGGTACGTGAGTTGGGTTCAGAACGTCGTGAGACAGTTCGGTCCCTATCTGCCGTGGGTGTCGGAGTTTTGAGAGGATTTGCCCCTAGTACGAGAGGACCGGGGTGAACGTACCTCTGGTGGACCTGTTGTGGCGCCAGCCGCAGTGCAGGGTAGCTATGTACGGACGGGATAACCGCTGAAAGCATCTAAGCGGGAAACCCACCTCGAAACGAGAACTCCCTTGAGAGCCGTGGAAGACCACCACGTTGATAGGCCGGGTGTGTAAGCGCAGCAATGCGTTGAGCTTACCGGTACTAATCGCTCGAATGACTTGATTGCTCTTGTCTTCAATGCCCATCAGGGGCGCCTGCTTCAGGCGTCACGGATGATGGTCAGTGACCAGCTAGCGGCTTCGCGAATGGTGAGTAGCAAATTGCGCATGAGGGCATGTCCTTCGGCGTCGTTTCTATTCGCTGCTCGCCAGTACGCTTCGCTTCTCGATCCGTCTTTCGCCGGCCTGGTGGTTTTTGCGGAGAGCCTGAACCCGATCCCATTCCGAACTCGGCCGTTAAACTCTCCCGCGCCGATGGTACTAAGTCTCAAGACTTGGAAGAGTAGGTCGCTGCCAGGCCTGCCAAAGACGGACACCCCTCGACACGATTTCTTTCCTCCAAAACACCGGCGGCCCGTCAACGGCCGCCGGTGTTTTTTTGTGTCCGATGTCGGCCTGTAACTGCAACAAGGCGCGGCGCGCCTCTGGCGATTGCAGCCGGCTCTTGCAACCGTCTCTTGCAGCAGCCCTCTTGCAGCGCTCGACTGGACGCGGTTGACAGCGCCGCGGCGATCCCAGCTAATTCCGGAAAAACGAGAGCGTAGCGTCCGAAGCGGACCCCGGAGGAACGTCATGACCCATCCCTTTCCCTCTCTCTGTTGCGCGGCAGCGCTCTGCGCGCTGGCGATTCTCGGATCGCCTGATCGCGCTTTCGCGCAGCAATTTCCGACAAAGCAGGTAACGCTGGTCGGCGGCTATCCCGCGGGTGCTGCATCCGACACGCTCGCCCGCGCCATTTCCGATACGCTGCAGCAGCAATGGGGCCAGCCGGTGGTGGTCGACAACCGGCCGGGCTCGTCCGGCAATCTTGCGGCGGCCCATGTCGCGCGTGCGCCTGCAGACGGTCACACCATTCTCGTCGCAACCGACGCGATGCTGACGTCGAATGCATTCATGTTCAAGGCGATCGCGTTCGATCCGGCGAAGGATTTCACGCCGGTCTTGAACGCGGCTAAGAATATTCTTGTGCTCGCGGTGCATCCCGACCAGCCGATCAAGACGGTCACCGATTACATCGCGGCGGCGAAGAAAAATCCCGGCAAGTTTGCATTCGGCTCCTCCGGGCCGGGCTCGCCGCATCATCTCGCCGGAGAATTGCTGGCCCAGAAGGCCGGCATCAAGCTGCAGCACATCCCCTACAAGGGCGGCGGCCAGACCATCAATGACCTCGCCGGCGGTCATATCCCCTCGGCCTTTCTCAGCCTGTCGGCCGCGCGCGGCCTGCACGATTCCGGCAAGATCCGGATCATCGCTGTCGCCGAACCGCAGCGCTTTCCCGAATTGCCGAATATCCCAACCATTGCCGAGACCGTGCCCGGCGTCGAAATGGGATCGTTCGTAGCCCTGGTCGCGCCGGCGGGAACCCCTCAGCCCGTCGTCGAGAAGATCAGCCAGGCGGCCGCGAAAATCCTGAAGGACCCGGCGGTGGCGAAGAAACTCGCAGGCTCGGGACTGGTGGTGACTGCCGATCCGCCGGCCGATCTCGCCAAAGCCATCAAGGACGGGCTTGCCGTGCGCGGCGCGCTGATCAAGGCGGCCGGTATCGAGGCGGAATGAATCGGCTGGGCTATCTATTCGGCGGATAGCGCCTATCTTTCGCTTGCATTCGTTTTGCCAGTTGCTAGATAGCGGCACGATTTCCTGCGGCCTCGCTTTGCGTGGCCGCGCGGGCGGTAACACCGGAAGCCGCCTTGATGGACACCGCTGATCACGGGTGGAGCAGCCAAGGGCCGTGCGCAAGCAAAGGCCCCGTTGACCTGAAAGGGCCGGGCTGGTTCGCAACGTCGAGAGTTTAACGCGGGGTGGAGCAGCCCGGTAGCTCGTCAGGCTCATAACCTGAAGGTCGCTGGTTCAAATCCAGCCCCCGCAACCAAATAAGGCCCGGCATCGCGAAGCGATCGCCGGGCCTGTTTGTCTTTCCGAAGCTCTCGTCTTTTCCGAAGAATGCAGCCCGGACCATGCCGCGTCATCGCGCGCTCCCGCCTGCCTCGCATCGGCTACGCGGCCGCAACCAGTCGGCCTGCCGCGCTTTCCACGATCATCCGGGTCTCGAAATCCTGCCGCGCCGGCGTGTGCACCAGCGTCTTGTCACCATTGCGACCCGGTGGGCGTGGCGCGCCAGATGGAAGGCCGCCGACAGGTTGGTCCGCAACCGTCGTTCCTGTCCCGCGGCGTGATGTCGAGAAACGCCGCATAGCGCCGCTTGCCGACATTCGACACCGTGATATCGACCTGGCCATAGGTGTCGCGAAGCGAAGGGCAACCATGCGCGCGATGTCGTCATCGCGCGACGCGTCGGCGAGGCCGGCGATCGCCTCGCCGCCGCTACGCCTGATCTCCTTGACCACGGCGTCGAGCGCCGCCCGATCGCGATGCCCGTTGATCACGACACGCGCGCCCGCACCCGCAAAGGCGAGCGAGATGGCGCGTCCGATGTTGCGTCCCGAACCGGTGACGATGGCGACGCGGCCGGCGAGGGGCTTGAGATCGGCGCTCACGCGAAAAGCTCTTGCAGATTCACTGATGAAATTCGGGCAGCCGGTTCAAAATGTCCGCGATCGGATCGACCGTCCAGGACTGCGTGACATAGTCGCGATGCGAGTCCTCGGCATGGCCGGCGATGAACACCACGCTGCCCGGCTTGATATTGCCGTCGAGCGATTTCGCTATCCTGATGCCCTTGTCCGCGAGATCGCGCTGCAGCTGGAGATTGCGGGCGCGTGTCGAGCCGAGATAGCCGCTGATGAAGAAGCCGCGGCGATTGGACAGGATCCAATTCTCGAAATGTTCGAGTTCTCCGTAGAGCGAATCCATCAGCACGATGCCCCGAAGCCGGTCCTTGATCTGGCCGAGCCGCAGCGCCCAGGCGGTCGGCACGAAGCCGCCGCTGTAACTGACGAAGATGAGCGGCATCCGAAAGAAGGTGCGCACGGCCTTCGGCTGGCCCAGCATCAGCGCGAATTGCTCGGAGGCTTCGCTCAGGAATTCGTCGAAGAAGCCGGGCTCCCAGAACGCGCCGGGTGCTGAATCGGCGGCATCGACAGCGAATTGCGGCGCCACCACGACGGCATTCGCGTCCGAGCGCGTGATCTGGGCCGCGACCTGCTGGCGGTCGCGCACGTCGCGATCGATCCGTGCGCCATGACCGTGGAAGAACACCACGATCACGGCGGGTTTGCGGATGTCGAAGCCCTTGGGGATGTGCAGTAGCACGCGCGAGTCGGTATAGGTCTCGTTCTCCCAATAGACTTGGCCGCGAACGCCGCGCCGCCCGAACCGGCCGTCATAGAAGACGTTGAAGAACGGCTTTCCGGTGACCGGATTTTTTCCGTCATAAGGGAAGGGCGCGGATTCGAATTCCATCACCCGGGTCATGCCCGGAAAGCTGCCGAGCCGCGGTCGCGGGATACGGACGACGGGCCGCGGGCGCGGCAGGGGAATGACCAGATTTTCGGCAGAGCCGGCCTGCGCTGTCGCGATGATGCCGTGATCGGGCGCCAAGGTACACGCGATCGCGACGATCGCGGCGCCGATTCCTGTCAATGCGTTCAGGCCCATGGCTCGCAGACACCTGGCTTCACGCACGGCTCCGAGGCTGCAGCCGGGCTTGCGCCCGAAATACAGGACTCGTTAATCAATCGTGCCGACGCTGGACGAATCGAATCAAACCGGGCACCCGCTAATATCCAATCACGACCGGAACATGGTCGCGTGCCACGGACGTTAACCCACCCCGAGCCCGTGGGTTAATGGCTTCTCGGCACGGCGCTCCCGCCCACAGGCATTTAATCACGATGGTGCACTTTTCGCGCTTCCTGACTCCGGTTCTTGCCGCGGCCGTCCTCGTGGCCAGCCCTGTCGCCATCGTAGCGCCATCGGCCCAGGCGCAATTCTTCTTTTTCGATGAGCCACCGAGCCGTAAACCGCCGGCCCGCCGCGCGCCCGCGCGCGAAGCGCCTGCCCGCGAAGCTCCGGCACGCCAAGCTCCGGCCCCGTTGCCGGCGCAGGCGCTGGTTCCCGCGCCCTACGCGGAAAAGGCTAGCTTCAACGACATCGCCCGGTTCCTTGCCGGTCTTCCCCCGGTCGAGAATGCCGGCCTCGATCAGGTGGCCCGCGACCCTCTCTGGCAGAGCCACGCGGCCTCGTTCAACAAGTCCTGGCAGCAGCTCGAATCACAGCGCCTGTCCAAGATCCGCGCCTGGTCCAAGGCGCATATCAAGGACCGCGCCGGCGCGCCGATGTACTACATGTTCAGCGGCCCGGACTTTCTCTATGCCGATGCCTTTTATCCGCAGGCTTCGACCTACATCCTGAGCGGGCTGGAGCCGGTCGGCCGCCTTCCGGTGATCAACGAGTATACGCGCCGAGCGCTTGGCAATCTGCGCCAGTCGATGGCGTCCTCGATTTCGCTCAGCTTCTTCATCACCAAGAACATGAAGCACCAGCTGCGCGAGACCGCGCTGTCCGGCACGCTGCCCATTCTGATGGTCTATATCGCGCGCGCCGGGAAGACGATCGATGACATCACGCTGGTGACGCTCAGTCCGGACGGCACGATTACGCCCGCGGATCGGGGCGCAGCGCAGCGCGGCGTGCAGGGCGTCAAGGTTACCTTTCATGGTGATCCCGGCACGCCGAAGCAGACGCTGTATTACTTCTCGACCGATGTGTCGGATTCCGGCGTGAAGAATTCCGGCTTTCTGAAATTCCTCGCCAGCTTCGGCAAGGGAGACGCGCTGTTCAAGGCGGCCTCCTACCTGCCGCATAGCGGCAACTTCTCGCAGGTGCGCGACTTCATCGTCGATACGGCCGAGTATATCGTGCAGGATGATTCCGGAATTCCGGTGGTCCACTTCAAACCGGACCAATGGATGTTGCAGCCGTTCGGCCGCTATCTGGGGCCGATCGCGATCTTCCCCGGCCGGCACCAGAACCGTCTGGCTGAAATCTATCGACGCGGTCCGGCCAAGCCGCTCGACTGGGGCATGGGCTATCGCTGGCGAACCAATGAGTCCAACGTTCTCCTCGCCGTGCGCAAGGACATCGCCGCCCGGCAGCCATTGCGCCCGGCGATCTCGCAAACCCCTGCGGTGAACCCGCAACCTCCGGAGGCGGCGGTGCAAGCCGCCCCCACGCAGGAGGAAGCGGCGAGCCCGCAGACCACGGCAACGACGACAGCAACGAACCCCGCCCCGCCGCCGGCGGAGCAGCCCACGGCACCTGGCGCGCCGGCGGAAGCCGCTCCGCCTGTGCCGCCTGCCGAAGTTCAGGCAAAACCCGTTCAGCCGGCGGATGCCGCGCATCAATCGACGTCCTCGCAATAGCCGGACGTCAAGCGCTGCTTGGGTCTTGAAGCGCCCGAGCCGGATGGCATGATCGGCTCTCGACAATGGGCGAGGCCGCATGACGCATCTCATTCGCCAGATGGGCTATGTTGCGATCGCGACGCCGGACCCCGATGGCTCGGCGCGCGACCTTTCCGACATCACCGGCGCGCGCGTCACGCATGGCGATGCCGCCGCCGCCTATGTCTCGTCGAATGCGCGCTATTGCGATGTCGCCTACCTGCGCGAAGACCGCCGCGGCATCCGCGCCGTGGGCCTTGAGGCGATGGACGAAGCTGCGGTCGACGAGGTCTACCGGCGGGCGAAATCCGAAGGGCTGACGATCCTTGCCGACACGCCGCTGGTGACGAGGGTCAAACGTGCGGTGCGCTTCGTTACGCCGTTCGGTCCGATTTTCGAAGTCCATACCCCGATCGAGCGCGAGCCGCTCGGGCCGGCGCAGACCAGTGGCATGCGCGTGCGGCGGCTCGAGCATGTCAACCTGCGCGCGACCGATCCGAAAGGCTTCCACGATCTCGTTACCCGCCTGCTCGGGATAAAGCTCTCGGACCGCACCACCAATTACGAACGCGCCTGGTATCGCTGTGCCGACGGCTTTCATCACACCTTCGCAGCCGGGCCCGGCAACGGCTTGCATCACTACGCGTTCGATGCGCACGGGCTATACGATCTCGCCGCAGTCGCCGATGCGCTGGTCGGCAAGGGGCGCAACCTGTTGTGGGGGATCGGCCGCCACGGTCCCGGTAACAACCTGTTCTCGTATTATCTCGATCCGAACGGGTGCGTGGTCGAAGTGTCATCCGGACTCCAACGCATCGACAACGACGCGCTCTACACCCCCGGCATTTGGGAATTCGATTCGGCGAACAATGTGCTGGACCGCTGGGGATCGCAGCCGCCCGAAAGTTATGGAAAGGCGCTCACGCCTTTTGTTGCGTAGCCGAAGGACGACCTTCGCCTTTTTGCATTGCAATGCAAATGCTGCGCTGCAATTCCATCGAGTGGACGCAAATCAAAAAATCTGTCGCTAAAGTCGACGTTATTATGAATAATTCTCTTTTCAACATCGACCCAATATGCGTAGCCTATCGGTCTATGGGGCGGAAGACGGCAAAGCGAATTTGTCGCATGGCAGCCGACTTCACTTGAGGCAAGGCTGTCGAAGCCGGCACAGACTGGCGCGATCCGATAAATGGGAGACATGTATATGACATCGATGAAGGCGCAGTTTGCACTCGGCGCGTTCGCCGCCCTATGTGCGGGCAGCATCGCGCTACCGGCTCAAGCTGCATGGGAGCCGACACGGCCCGTGGAATTCATCATCCCCGCCGGCACCGGCGGCGGCGCCGACCAGATGGCGCGCGCGATCCAGGGGATCGTGACCAAGCACAATCTGATGAAGCAGCCGATGGTCGTGATCAACAAGGCCGGCGGTGCAGGCGGCGAAGGCTTCCTCGATGTGAAGGCCTCGGCCGGCAACCCGCACAAGATCATCATCACGCTGTCGAATCTGTTCACCACCCCGCTCGCCACCGGCATTCCGTTCAACTGGAAGGACATCACGCCGGTCGCCATGCTCGCGCTCGACGAATTCGTGCTCTGGGTGAATGCTGAAAAGCCATACAAGAACGTCAAGGATTATGTGGACGCGCTGAAGAAGGCGCCGTCCGGCTCCATGAAGATGGGCGGCACCGGCTCCAAGCAGGAAGATCAGATCATCACCGTCGCGGTCGAGAAGGCGACGGGTGCGAAGATGACCTACATTC